>NZ_JACHDL010000006.1:0-301695 GCF_014201055.1 Paraburkholderia sp. CI2 | reverse complement strand
ATAGGTCAGGTGTGCACGTACAGTAATGTACTGAGCTAACTGATACTAATTGCCCGTAAGGCTTGATCCTATAACAGGTGTGTCTCGACCCGCGTGAGTGCTTGAGCACTTACGCCGGTCCGATCCCCGAAGGGGATTGGTGTGAACTCCCGCGGGAGCCAGCAGAAACGCACGGTTGGGATTCAGTGTTGTGCCAGAAACAACACAACCCCCCCACCCGAATCCTTTACGCTTCTTCCCGATTGGCTGCGGCGCAAGCGGTTGACTCCAACCCTGCGACGCAGCAACCCGTCATGCCTGATGACCATAGCGAGTCGGTCCCACCCCTTCCCATCCCGAACAGGACCGTGAAACGACTCCACGCCGATGATAGTGCGGATTGCCCGTGTGAAAGTAGGTAATCGTCAGGCTCCCCCCCAGTCAGAAACCCCACCCGCCGCGGTGGGGTTTCTGCGTTTACGCGGCCAAAATTAACAAACAGCATTGAAGCAAGCGACACCTCCGCCCGCCTCAACGCTTTTCAACTCGTTCTCCCGCTGCCGACGCAATATACCCCAGACCCGGCGATAACCATAGCTCGGCAGGTCAGTGACGGTCAGCCGTATTTCTTCGACCAGCCCGGCATCGTCCGTCTTCCTGGCGCTGCGTCCATCCTGCCAGTCGGCTGGACGTGCAAGCCTTGCCGCCACGTTTGAGCGCGCTACGCCGAGAACGTCGCAGACCTGCTTCACTGCTCGTCCCCCGGCAATGAGGGTGAGCGCGCAATCCATTTTCGCGACTTCGCCACCTCCACCGCCTCACGGAGAATCTCGTTCTCCATTGTCTTTTTGCCGAGCAGTCGCTGGAGTTTGCCGAGCAGTCGCTGGAGTTCCCTGATTTGCTTCAGCGCATCGCTCAGCTCCGACGCTGGTACGACTTCCTCGCCGGCACTGACAGCCGACAGGCTGCCATCCTGATACAGCTTGCGCCAGTGAAACGGCTGGTTCGGATTCACGCCGTGCTGGCGTGCAACCATCGAGACCGACTTGCCCGGCTCGAAACTCTCTCTCACCACCGCCGCCGGCGTTCCGGTCCCATCAACACTTCCATCACTTCTTGTTTGTTGTTAGTCAAAACCACAGTCGTATGCCTACCCGCTATTTTAAGTGGGGAACTGTGTCCGGCGATTCAGGGGGCCGCTCCATCAACTCTCTACTTCCCTTGCGCCAGAAACTTCTGCGCCAGTCGGACCCAATACGTCGATCCCACCGGCAACAACTCGTCGTTAAAGTCATAACTCGCGTTGTGCAGCATACAAGGGCCCGCGCCGTGGCCCGCCTCGCGGTGGCCGCCATCGCCGTTGCCCAAAAACGCATAGCAACCCGGTTTCGCCAGCAGCATGAACGAAAAATCTTCGGCACCCATGGTCGGTTCAACCGCGTCATCGACATTTTCCGCGCCAACGATCTCTTTCATGACCGACGCCGCAAAACGCGCTTCCTCGCTGCTGTTGATCGTCGGGGGATAGTTCCGGTGGAATTGGATCTGAACGGAGCAATCGTATGCTTCGGCTGTACTGTGCGCGATCTTGCGCATGCGTGACTCGATCAGGTCGAGCGTTTCTGTAGTGAAGGTCCGAACGGTCCCCGCGATCCATGCGTCGTCCGGTACCACATTGACCGCATCGCCCGCATGTATCTGCGTTATCGACAATACCGCAGTATCCAGCGGCTTTTTGTTTCGCGTGATGATGCTTTGCAGCCCGTTGGCAATTTGCACCGCCGCAAAGACCGGATCACGGCCATTGTGCGGTAGTGCTGCATGCGAGCCGACGCCCTTGATTTCGATGCGAAATTCATTGCTCGACGCCATGATCGGGCCTTCGGTCACGCCGAAGTGGCCCGCCGGCATGCCCGGCCAGTTGTGAATGCCAAACACGGCGTCCACGGGGAACTTGTTGAACAAGCCGTCGTTCATCATAGCCTTCGCGCCGGCGCCGCCTTCTTCAGCCGGCTGGAAAATGAACACGATCGTGCCGTCGAAAGCACCATGTTTGGCCAGGTAGTGCGCGGCACCGAGCAGCATCGCCGTATGTCCGTCGTGCCCGCACGCGTGCATCTTGCCGTCGTTCGTCGACCGATGATCGAAGCTGTTGAGCTCCTGGATCGGCAGCGCGTCCATGTCGGCTCGCAGGCCAATCGCGCGCGAGCCGTTACCTCGCTTCAATACGCCGACCACGCCCGTCTTGCCGAAACCACGGTGGGTCTCGATGCCCCAGGACTCGAGCGAATGCGCGACGAGATCAGCAGTCGCCGTCTCTTCGTAGCGCAGCTCCGGGTGGGCATGGATGGTTCGTCGAAGGGTCTGGATTTCGCCGCGAGCGGCCTGAATTTCGGGGATGAGTTTCATGATGGAGTGATTATGCGTTTGTGCTTGACGAGCATGAGATCGCCGCGGACCACGTCGGCCCGGGCACTGCGGATAGTTCATTCTACGCCGAAGGCATTTTCGGTGGCGCCACCGAGGTCGGCGGCCGATAGACGTAATAAAATTCCACTTTGCGCGACCGCTTACTGCTCGCCAGGACACATTGCCGATGAACGCCCCGATCGAATTCGCGCGCGCCGTGTGCCCGCACGATTGCCCAGACACCTGCGCGATGCGCGTGACCATCGACAATGGACGGGCGATCAAGGTCGCCGGCGATCCCGACCATCCGCCGACTCAGGGCGTGCTGTGCACAAAGGTCAGTCGTTACGCGGAGCGTGTATACCATCCGAACCGATTGACGACGCCCATGAAGCGTGTCGGCCGCAAGGGCGAGGGCCGTTTCGAGCCAATCAACTGGGACGAAGCGTTCGACCTTGCCGCAAGCCGCCTCGGCGAGATTGTCCGTCGCGCGCCGGAAGCGATTCTGCCCTACAGCTACGCGGGCACGATGGGCTTGGTGCAGGGCGATAGCATCGCGCAACGCTTTTTCCACAAGCTCGGCGCATCGCAGCTGGATCGCGCGATTTGCGCGGCGGCCGGCGCTGCCGGCCTCAAATACACGTACGGCGCCGGCATCGGTATGCACACCGAGTTTTTCGCCGAGAGCGAGGTAATCCTGATCTGGGGAGCGAATCCGATCGCATCGAATCTGCATTTCTGGACGCGCGCGCAGGAAGCCAAGCGTCGCGGCGCCCGGCTGATCGCAATCGATCCGTATCGCTCGCTGACCGCGGAGAAATGCCATCAACACATCGCGCTGAAGCCAGGCACAGACGGCGCTCTCGCGCTCGGCATCATGAACGTCCTGATTACCGAGAATCTGCTCGACTACGAGTACATCGCGGCGCACACTCTGGGCTTCGCCGACTTGAAGGTGCGTGCGCTCAGCTATCCATTGTCTCGGGTTAGTGAAATTTGTAGCGTCGAAGAAGAGGAAATCGCCGATCTTGCGCGACTTTACGCCAGCACGCGGAAAGCCGCGATCCGCTTGAACTACGGTCTGCAGCGGGTGCGTGGCGGCGGCAATGCGGTGCGCGCGATCGCGTGTCTACCGTCGCTGACCGGCGCATGGCGTGAGCGCGCGGGCGGGGCGCTGCTGTCGTCGAGCGGTTGGGCACCGGTCGACTCGCACGCGTTGCAGCGTCCCGACCTGATGCCCGGTTGGCCGTCGAAGCCGAGCCGCGTGATCAATATGAATGCGATCGGCGACGCGTTGCTGCATCCGGGCGACGCGACGTTCGGCCCCAAGGTCGAGGCGATCGTGGTCTACAACTCGAATCCGGTCGCGGTCGCACCGGACTCCGAACGCGTCGCGGCGGGTTTTGCGCGCGAGGATCTGTTCACGATCGTGCTCGAGCATTTCCAGACCGACACCGCGGATTACGCCGACCTGCTGTTGCCTGCCACGACGCAGCTCGAGCATCTCGACGTGCACAAGTCGTACGGTCACACGCACGTGATGGTCAACCTGCCCGCCATCGCGCCGTTCGGCGACGCACGGCCGAATACCGAGATCTTCCGCAGCCTCGCGCGCCGCATGGGCATGACGGAACCGGCGCTCTTCGACAGCGACGAAGCCGTCGCGCAAGCCGCATTTCGCTGGGACGACAAGACGCTGAACGGTGTCGACTGGCCGATGCTGAAGCAAGCCGGCTGGGCCCGTCTCAATCTGCCTGACGCGCCATTTGCCGACGGTGGTTTTCGCACGCCATCCGGCAAGTGCGAGTTCTACAGCGAGCGCCTTGCGCAACAGGGCCTCGACCCGCTGCCGGACTACCTGCCACCCTACGAATCGGCCGACGGCGCGCCCGAACTGGCGGCCCGCTATCCGCTCGCGATGATTTCACCGCCCGCGCGCAACTTCCTGAACAGCACCTTCGTGAACATCGAGAGTCTGCGCGCGACGGAAGGCGAGCCGCATCTGGACATCCACCCTGCCGACGCGCACGCGCGCGGCATCGGCGACGGCGATCAGGTGCGCATCTTCAACGACCGCGGCTCGATGCGAGCGCGTGCCCGCGTGACCGACCGGGCGCGCGAAGGCCTGGTCGTCGGGTTGTCGATCTGGTGGAAGAAACTCGCGCCGGACGGCCGCAACGCGAACCAGTTGACGAGCCAGGCACTCACCGATCTCGGCGGTTCGGCGACGTTTTACGACTGTCTCGTCGAAGTCGAGCGGGCCTGAAAGCCGCGCCGCACATTGAAGCTGGCGCCCAGCCTCGCAAGTTCGAGGCTGCCGTCTAACCTCATCGCTTTGCCCATTGGCCGCAATATGCCCATGCTACGATGCGTTTTTAGCACGACCATTCGAAAATAATTCAGGAGACGCTGCATGGAGAAAATCTGGCTGAAATCTTATCCGCCCGGCGTTCCAGCAGAGATCGACCCGACACGCTATTCGTCGGTGGCCGAGTTGCTCGAGGAAGCCTTTCGCGAACACCGCGCAAAGCCGGCGTTCGTGTGCATGGGCAAGCAGATCAGCTACGGTGAACTCGACGAGCTTTCGCGCAATCTTGCAGCGTGGCTGCAGTCGAAAGGGCTCACGCGCGGCTCGCGTGTCGCGATCATGATGCCGAACGTGCTGCAGTATCCAGTCGCGCTCGCCGCGATTCTGCGCGCGGGCTATGTGGTCGTGAATGTGAATCCGCTGTACACGCCGCGCGAACTCGAGCACCAACTGAAGGACAGCGGCACTGAGGCGATCATTCTGCTCGAGAATTTCGCGGGGACCTTGCAGGCCATCGTGCGCAATACGCCGGTCAAGCATGTGGTCGTCGCGGCGATGGGCGACCTGATGGGCATCAAAGGCCCGCTCGTGAACTTCGTCGTGCGCAAGGTCAAGAAGATGGTGCCGGCGTGGAGCCTCGCTGGGCACGTCAAGTTCAACGACACGGTCTCGGAGGGCGCACGTCTGACGTTCAAGCCGGTCCAGCAGGAGCCCGACGATATCGCGTTCCTGCAATACACGGGCGGCACCACCGGCGTGGCCAAGGGCGCGACGCTGCTGCACCGGAACCTGATCGCGAACGTGCTGCAGTCGGAGGTCTGGCTCAATCCGGTGCGCGCGAACCGCACGGATATCGATCAGTTCGTTACGGTCGTCGCGTTGCCGCTGTATCACGTGTTCGCGCTGACCGTGTGCGGGCTGCTGACGATCCGCACCGGCGGTCTCGGCGTGCTGATTCCGAATCCGCGCGATATCCCCGGCATGATCAAGTCGCTCGAGGGGTATGCGATCACGACGATTCCCGCGGTCAACACGCTCTACAACGCGATGTTGAACAGCCCCGACTTCCACAAGCTCGACTTCTCGAAGCTGCTGACCGCGAACGGCGGCGGCATGGCGGTGCAGGAGGCGGTCGCGAAGCGCTGGTTCGAGCTGACGCGCACGCCGATCGTCGAGGGCTACGGGCTGTCGGAAACGTCGCCGTGCGTGACCTGCAATCCCGTCACCGCCACCGGATACAACGGCACGATCGGTCTGCCACTGCCGTCGACCGAAGTCTCCATCCGCGACGACGAAGGCAACGAAGTGCCGCCCGGCCAGTCCGGCGAGATCTGCATCCGCGGCCCGCAGGTGATGGCGGGCTACTGGAACAGGCCCGACGAAACCGCCAAGGTGATGACGGCGGACGGCTTCTTTAAATCAGGCGACGTCGGCATCATGGGCGCGGACGGCTTTGTGAAGATCGTCGATCGCAAGAAGGACATGATTCTGGTGTCCGGCTTCAACGTGTATCCGAATGAAGTCGAGGACGTCGTCGCAAAGCTGCCGGGTGTGTTCGAAGTCGCGGCGGTGGGTGTACCGGATCAGCATTCCGGCGAGGCAGTGAAGCTGTTCGTCGTGAAAAAGGATCCGTCGCTGACCGACGAACAGATCTTCGCATACTGCAAAACGCAACTGACCGGCTACAAGCGGCCGAAGGTCGTCGAATTCCGCACCGAGTTGCCGAAGAGCAATGTCGGCAAGATCCTGCGCCGCGAGTTGCGCGACGGCAGGGCTTAAGCGAGCGAAGAACAAAAGCCCGGCGCACGAAAGTGCCCGGGCTTTTTGTTGCCCGTACAAAATCCGCGCATAAAAAAAGGCGCCCGAAGGCGCCTTTGAGACAAACTGCGTTTTTTTTACGACTTATTAGAACTTGTGACGGATACCGATACGAGCCGTGAACTGGTTGCTGCTCGACGAACCGGTCAGGCCGTTGATGCCTGCCGTTGCTGCGACCACCTGACCCGTTGCGTTGACCGTGTCGCCCAAAGCGTGCTGGTACACGCCGACCAGGTACACGTCGGTACGCTTGGACAGGAAGTAGTCCACGCCCAGCGCGCCCTGATGGTACTGAGCACGCGAGTTGCCTTCGATCTGCTGGCCGCGCGTGTAGTCATACGCTGCGCCGACCAGCAGTGCCGGGGTCAACTGATACTTGAAGTTGATTTCGCCGTTGTTGAACGTTGCCTTCTGGCCAGTGAACGGCGACGCGAACGTCTTGCCGAGGTTAGCGAACTGGATGTTCGAATACGTCAGGCCGATGGTTGCCGCGCCGAACGTGTACGCACCGCCTGCGCCGATGACCTGGTACGTGTTAGCCGATGCGAAGCCAGCGTAGATCGGGGTCGTCACAGCTGCGCCGGCAGCCGTCGTCGTGCCGCCGTTGTTGAACAGACCGCCCGTCGCCGACGGCGTACGCGCGTTCAGGTAACCAACGCCCAATTGCAGCGGACCATTGTTATAGCCAGCACCCAACGACCAGATCTGGTTGCCGGTGAAGTTACCTGCCTGGCCGCCGAAGCTATACGTGCCGCCAAACGTCAGGCCGTTGTAGTTGGTGCTCGTGTACTTGACCGTGTTGTTGGTGCGATACGCGTTGTTGAAGTTGTCGATATCGCCCGGGTGAGCGGCGATGTAGCCGCCCCACTGATCACCCGATTCGAACGGACCCACGTAGTCGACGACGGAGTCGTACTGACGACCCAGCGTGACCGTGCCGAACTGGCTCGACAGACCGACATATGCCTGACGACCGAACATCAGGCCGCCTTGACCGAGCTTGCCGTTGGTCACGTCAAAGCCGTTTTCCAACACGAACAGGGCCTTCAGACCGCCGCCCAGATCTTCAGTGCCACGCAGGCCGAAACGCGAGCCTTGCAGGACGCCGCTGGACATGTTGTACAGATGCTTACCGCCCGAGTTGGTGTTCATGTTGATACCAACGTCAACGATGCCGTACAGGGTCACGCTGCTCTGCGCATGAGCGACGCCTGCGAATGCGCCCAGTGCTGCAAGAGCGAGAAGCGACTTTTTCATCGAATGATCTCCAAGGAATACGAATCTTTTGTACAAGGCGAAATATTTAGTTAGTGCAGAGGGCCTTGCTGTCTAACTTCGCGAGAAGTTGCCACGTAATGTAACAAAAGGCATACATGGAACAAAGAAAAAGGAGTCGCTCCGGAAGGCTGCTGTTTCGTTTACGCAACATGGTCTAGAATCGCAAATTAACCGCCCATTTCATGCGGATTGGTGCCTGTCGGGCCACGGGTTTCGCGTCGCGAAGCCTTGTCGCACGGACCTTCCGGAACGATGCGGCGGTTATCGAATCAGGGAGCGCTTTATGTTGCTGGACGAGTTGATTGGCGAGTTTGATCGGGGTTTACGCTCACTGACGGGGGTCTCGCGGATGAGCCGTCCGCTGCCGCTTCCGCAGGCTTCCGCGGCGACGGCCGAAGCTCCCGAACTCTCGCCCGCGGAGCGCGCGCATGCGGCGGGTTTGATGCGTGTGAACCACGTCGGCGAAGTGTGCGCGCAGGCGCTTTACCAGGCGCAGAAACTCGCCACCGACTCACCTTCATTGCGCGCCATGTTCGATCACGCCGCGTCGGAAGAAGAGGATCATCTGGCGTGGACCGCCAAACGCCTCCAGGCGCTCGACTCGCGTCCGAGTCTGCTCAATCCGCTGTGGTACACCGGCGCGCTCGCGATCGGTCTCGCCGCGGGGCGTCTCGGCGATCGCGTGAGTCTTGGCTTCATGGCCGAAACGGAGCGCCAGGTCGAGCAGCATCTCGACAGTCATCTCGATCAGCTCCCCGCCGCGGACCATGAATCGCGCGCGATCGTCGAGCAGATGCGCGTCGATGAAGCGCAGCACGGCAAGGCCGCGATGGACGCGGGCGGCATCGAGTTGCCGTTTCCTGCACGCGCGTTGATGCGCGCGATGTCGAAGGTGATGACGCGCACCGCCTATTACATATGAGCGTTTCACTCGCTTCGCTTCGCTAACCGGAGCACCGCACGTATCGCCTCAGCCATCGCTGACCGCATTTCCGCAAGCGAGACGGCGCCGCGCGCCTCGTTCGTCGTCGGCCCGGGCGACGCCGCCTCTTCCCTTTCAGAATCCCTTGACGATCTCTTTCAATTCGCGCTGTTTCCTCGCACTTTTCACGTATCACCTTCACAAGTTGCACTAGCCCTTTCATTTATAACGGTTTTCTGTTTTATGCTGGACGTGAAAGAGTCGCGCTAAGTCCTTGTTCTAGCAAACAAAATCCGCTCGAAAAGCGCGCCGCTCCCTTGACCCGTGTTTAGCGTTCCTCTAAAGTGGGAGACAGTGTGAGAAAGTGTATTTTTGTGTGTTCTCGGCACCACTTTCGGGTAGATTTTCACGGACCGGGCGGGCGGCGCAAACAGCGCCGCAATAGGGGAGAGCGAAGTGTTCCAAGGGGCGTCGGCGCTGACGCTCGATGCGAAAGGGCGGATGTCGATTCCCTCTCGTTATCGGGATGCGCTGCAAACACAGGCAGAGGGCCGGGTGACGATCACCAAGCACCCGGACGGCTGCCTGTTGCTCTTTCCGCGCCCCGAATGGGAAATCTTCCGTGACAAGGTCGACAAGCTGCCCATGAACGCCGCCTGGTGGAAACGCATTTTTCTCGGCAATGCAATGGATGTGGATATGGACGGCGCAGGCCGTGTGCTCGTGTCGCCGGAGTTGCGAGCGGCTGGCTCGCTGGAGAAAGAAGTGACCTTGCTCGGCATGGGCCGCCATTTCGAGCTGTGGGATGCACAGATCTACGCCGCGAAGGAACAGGCGGCGATCGCCGAGGGCATGCCCGACGCGTTGAAAGATTTCACGTTCTGATCGCGGCTTATTTATATGGCACCTGCGATGGGAAACGAATTGCAGCATCGCACGGTGCTGCTGAACGAAGCGGTCGATGCGCTGGTCACGCGCGCCGACGGCACGTATGTGGACGGCACGTTCGGCCGTGGCGGCCATAGCCGCCTCGTGCTGGAACGGCTCGGTGAAGCAGGGCGGCTGATCGCGTTCGATAAAGATCCGCTCGCGATCGCGACGGCGCAGAAGATCGCCGATCCGCGCTTTGCCATCGTCCACGAGAGTTTTGCTTCACTGCGCGCCGCGATGGCGGAGCGCGGGGTAGGGCGTGTGTCGGGGGTGTTGCTGGATCTGGGCGTGTCGTCGCCGCAAGTCGACGATCCGGAGCGGGGCTTCAGCTTCCGCGCCGACGGCCCGCTCGACATGCGGATGGACCCGACGCGCGGCGAGTCCGCCGCTGACTGGCTCGCGCGGGCCACGGTGCAGGAATTGACGGAGGTGATACGAGATTATGGGGAAGAACGGTTTGCTTTTCAGATTGCAAAGGCGCTTGTTGCTCGCCGGGCAGAGTCCGACCGTCTTGGGCCTCTCGTCAGCACGGGCGAGCTTGCCCAAATCGTGGCTAACGTCGTCAAAACCCGTGAGAAGGGCAAGGACCCGGCAACCCGCACCTTTCAGGCTATACGGATTCACGTCAATCAAGAGCTTGCGGAGCTGCAAGTCGTTCTAGCAGCAGCGTTGTCGTTGTTGGAGCAAGGGGGGCGGCTGGTGGTCATCAGCTTTCATTCGCTCGAGGACCGGATCGTCAAGCGATTCATGCAGGCGCACGCGAGCACGCCGGCGGTGGATCGCCGTCTGCCGATCCGCGCGGTCGACCTGCCGAGCCCTCCGCTCAAGATCATCGGCCGCGTATTCGCGAGCGACGCTGAAGTCGCCGGCAACCCGCGCGCCCGTTCTGCCGTGATGCGCGTGGCGGAGCGGATCGCGCCATGAACCGCCTCAATATTTTCCTGCTGATCATCGTGATGGGCTGTGCCTTGTCGGTCGTCAACGCGACCAATCAGCAGCGTCAGATCTTTATCCAGCTGCAGCGCGCGCAGTCGCAGGAGCGTCAGCTGCAGCAGGACTATTCGCAGCTTCAATATCAGCAGAGCGCGCTGTCCAAAACGTCGCGCATCGAGCAGCTCGCCACCGCCTCGCTGAAGATGCAGTCGGTCACCACGGGCCGCACCCAGTACCTGACGCTCGCCCCGGGCGCCGCGACGGCGATCGACGCACCCATTCCGACTTCCGCGCCGGCCTCGGCACCGGTCGCGACCCGTCGCGGAGCCACGCGATGAAAAAATCGTCGGCCCACAAGAGCGTTGCGTTTTCGGCCAATCCGATTCTGTCGGTGCGCCTGCCGATGTGGCGCTCGAAGCTCGTCGTGTTTCTGCTGTTCATGGCGTTCGTCGCGCTTGCCGCGCGCGCGTTCTGGATTCAGGGCCCGGGCAACGCGTTCTATCTGAAGCAGGGCGAGATCCGCTATCAGCGCCGCATCGACATGCCGGCCACGCGTGGCAAGATTCTCGACCGCAACGGCCTCGTGCTCGCCACGAGTCTGCCGGTGCGTGCAATCTGGGCGATTCCCGAATCGGTGCCCGACGACCTCGGCGCCGACAAGCTCGACGCGCTCGGCAAACTGCTCGGCATGACCACTAAGGAATTGCGCTCGAAGCTGTCGGAAGACAAGACCTTCGTCTACGTGAAGCGCCAGGTGCCGGTCGACGTCGCAGAAAAAGTCGCGGCGCTCGAGATCCCCGGCATTTACTCGCGCGACGAGTACAAGCGCTTCTATCCGGAAGGCGAGATCACCGCTCACCTGATCGGCTTCACGAACGTCGAGGACGAGGGCCAGGAAGGCGTCGAGCTCGGCGACCAGAAGCTCCTCGCGGGCATGTCGGGCAGCCGTCGCGTGATCAAGGACCGGATGGGCCACATCATCGAGGACGTCGACGAACAGGTCGTGCCGCACAACGGCAAGGACGTCGATCTGTCGATCGACAGCAAGATCCAGTACATCGCCTATACGAACCTGAAAGCGGCCGTCGAGAAATTCAAGGCGAAGGCCGGCGCGGCGATGGTGATCGACGTGCGCACCGGCGAAGTGCTCGCGCTCGTCAATTACCCGACCTACAACCCGAACGACCGCTCGCACCTGACCGGCGACCAGCTGCGCAACCGCATCCTGACCGACACGTTCGAGCCGGGTTCGATCATGAAGCCGTTCACGGTGTCGCTCGCGCTCGATCTGCACCGGGTGACGCCGACTACACTGGTAGATACGGGCAACGGCCACTTCGTACTCGACGGCGCGCCGATTACCGACGACAGCGGCTTCGGCGTGCTGACGGTCGGCGGCGTGATCCAGAAGTCGAGCAACATCGGCGCGACCAAAATCGCGATGCAGTTGCGGCCCGAAGAGATGTGGAACATGTACACCAGCATCGGTCTCGGCCAGGCACCGAAGGTCGGCTTTCCGGGCGCGGCGGCGGGCCGTCTGCGTCCGTGGAAGAGCTGGCGCCGTATCGAGCAGGCGACGATGTCGTACGGCTATGGCCTGTCGGTGTCGCTGTTCCAGCTCGGCCGCGCGTACACCGCGATCGCGCACGACGGCGAAATCATGCCGGTGACGATTTTCCACACGCCGGGCGACCCGCCGGCCACCGGTCCGCAGATCTTCTCGCCGACCACCGCGCGTGAAGTGCGCGCGATGCTCGAAACCGTGGTGTCGCCGCAAGGCACGTCGCCGGATGCGGCGGTGCCCGGCTATCGCGTCGGCGGCAAGAGCGGTACCGCGTACAAGCACGGTCCGCACGGCTACGACCACTCCAAATATCGCGCCTCGTTCGTCGGCATGGCGCCGATGCCGAATCCGCGCATCGTCGTTGCGGTGTCGGTCGACGAGCCGACGGCCGGTAGCCACTTCGGCGGCCAGGTGTCGGGCCCGGTGTTTTCGGGCATCGCCGGGGATACGCTGCGCGCGCTGAACGTGCCGCCCGACATGCCCGTCAAGCAGATGGTCGTGTCCGACGATTCGGCGCCGCCCGCGCCCGGCGCGCCGGCCACGCCGCCCGTGGTGAAGAAGCTGTCGACGAGCCCCGGCGTGAAGAAGATGACCATTTCCGCCAACCCGAAAAATCATCCAGGAGTCGAGCGATGAGCGCGCTGCGCGAGCAACATCCAGCGCACCGGCAGATCGCCGACGCCCTCGCCTGGCTGCACGCGCACGTGCAGCCAGGCGCGCATCTGCACGCCGACACGCGCTCGCTCGCGGCCGGCGACGCGTTCTTCGCGTACGCGGTCGATGGCGCGGACAACCGCGCATTCATCGACGCGGCCATCAAGCGCGGTGCGGCCGCCGTGCTCGTGCAACCCGAAGGTTTCAGCGGCACGCTCGACGCGGCCGCCGCACATGCGGTGCCGGCGTTGAACGAACTCGCCGGCACGATCGCGAGCGCGTGGTATCGCGATCCGAGCGACGCGATGCTCGCGGTCGGCATCACCGGCACGAACGGCAAGACCTCGTGCAGCCAGTGGGTCGCCGCGGCGCTGTCCGCGCGCGGCACGCGCTGTGCGATCGTCGGCACGCTTGGCACTGGGCTCGTCGGCCAGCTCGTGCACACCGGCTTCACGACGCCCGACGCACCGCAATTGCAACGCAGCCTCGCGCAATTGCGCGACGCGGGCGCGCAGGCGGTGGCGATGGAAGTGTCGTCGCATGCGCTGCACCAGGGGCGCGTGAACGGCACCGCTTTCGACATCGCGGTGTTCACGAACCTGACGCAGGACCATCTCGACTATCACGGCACGTTCGAGGCCTATGAAGCCGCCAAGGCGCGTCTGTTCGCCTGGCCCGAGCTGCGCGCGGCCGTGATCAATCGCGACGATGCCGCCGGCCGGCGTTTGCTCAGGAGCACGCGTAGTCACGCGCGCACGATCGCGTATGGCATCGAGGGCGAGCATGGCGACGCCGACGCTGACGGCACACCGCAAGCCGACGCGTGGCTCACTGCATCGAACGTGCGTGCCACCGCGACCGGCACCGCGTTTCATCTGAGCACCTCGGACTGGGGCAACGCCGAAGTCGAAGTGCAAACGCTCGGCCTCTTCAACGTCGGCAATCTGCTCGCGGTGCTCGGCGTGCTGCTCGCCGCCGACGTGCCGTTCGACGCTGCGCTCGCCGAACTCGCGAAGCTCGAACCGGTGAACGGCCGCATGCAGCGTCTGGGCGGCCGTCTGCAGAACGACGAGCCGCTCGTCGTGATCGACTACGCGCACACACCCGATGCGCTCGAAAAAACGCTCGAAGCACTGCGGCCGATCGCGACCGCGCGCGGCGGCGAACTCGTCTGCATGTTCGGCTGCGGCGGCGACCGCGATGCGACCAAGCGTCCGCTGATGGGCGCGATCGCCGAGCGGCTGGCGGACAACGTCGTCGTGACGAGCGACAACCCGCGCAGCGAAGATCCGCTCGCGATCATCGAGCAAATTTCCGCGGGCATGCAGGATACGTCGAAGGCGCGCCGCATCGAGGACCGCGCGAGCGCGATCCTGCAGGCGATCCGCGGCGCCGCGCGCGAAGACGTGATCGTGCTGGCCGGCAAGGGGCACGAAGCCACACAGGAAATCATGGGCAAGAAACGCGCTTTCTCCGATCAGGACCACGCCCGCCTCGCGCTCGCCGCGCGCGCCACACAAACACGCGGAGGTGGCGAATGAACATGTTCTCACTACGTGCAGCCGCCGCGCAGATCCCCGGCGCGAGCGTCACCGGCGACGACAGCGTGCGCTTCGAGCGCGTGTCGACCGACAGCCGCAGCGCTGGCCCCGGCGATCTGTTCATCGCGATCAAGGGCGACCGTTTCGACGCGCACGACTTCCTGCCGCAAGTGGCCGAGCGCAACGTCGCGGCGGTGCTCGTCGCGCGCACGCCGGATAGCTGGAGCGTGCCCGCGATCCGCGTCGCCGATACGCGCGAAGCGCTCGGCGCGCTCGCGCGCGGCTGGCGTCGTCAGTTCGAGCTGCCGCTCGTCGCGGTCACGGGCAGCAACGGCAAGACCACGGTCAAGGAAATGATCGCCTCGATCTTCGCGGCCGCGGTCGGCGCGGATGCGCGTCTTGCGACCGCGGGCAATTTCAACAACGACATCGGCCTGCCGCTCACGCTTTTCCGTCTGCATGCCGCGCATCGGCTCGCCGTGGTCGAACTCGGCATGAACCATCCGGGCGAAACTGAACAGCTCGCGAAGCTTGCCGAGCCGACGGTTGCCGTCGTCAACAACGCGCAGCGCGAGCACCAGGAATTCATGGCGAGCGTCGAGGCGGTCGCGCTCGAACACGCGAGCGTGATTCACGCGCTGTCGCCGGAAGGCACGGCGGTATTCCCCGCCGACGACGCATACGCGAGCATCTGGCGCGTCGCCGCGACCGGCAGTCGCATCATCGATTTCGCGTTGAACAGCGCGGAGCGCACGACCGAAGCCGCGGTGAAGGGCAGGTTCGACGGCAAGCGTCTGTCTATCGACACGCCGCAAGGCCATCTCGACGTCACGCTGCAGGTGCTCGGCAATCACAACGCGCACAACGCGCTCGCGGCGGCCTCGGCGGCGTTGGCAGCGGGTGTGTCGCTCGACGCGATCCAGCGCGGCCTCGAATCGTTCGGCGCGGTGAAGGGCCGTCTGCAGGTCAAGCAGGCCGTGCTCGGCACGCTCGCGGGCGCAACCGTGATCGACGACACCTACAACGCGAATCCCGATTCGATGCGCGCCGCGATCGACGTGCTCGCGTCACGTGAATCGCCGCGTGTGCTCGTGATGGGCGACATGGGCGAAGTCGGCGACAACGGCCCGGCGTTTCACCGCGAAATCGGCGCGTATGCGAAAGAGCGCGGTATCGACGCGCTGTATGCGATGGGCGACGCCTCGCGCGACGCCTGCACCGCATACGGCGCGGGCGCGCACCACGTCGCCGATGTCGGCGCACTGGTCGCGCAACTGCAGCAGGCCGGCTTCGGCGCTGCCGCAACGCTTCTCGTGAAAGGCTCGCGCTTCATGCAGATGGAGCGCGTGGTGGACGCCGTTACGAGTCCACAACCCAACGCCGCGGGCATGACGCCCGCTGCACATTGAAATAGAAGGATCCAGGCATGCTACTGGCGCTGGCGCAATGGCTGCAGAATGACGCAAGCTTCTTGCGCGTGTTCAGTTATCTGACGTTTCGCGCGGTGATGGCGACCATCACCGCGTTGTTGATCGGGCTCGTCTGCGGCCCGGCGGTCATTCGCAAGCTGACCGCGATGAAGGTCGGCCAGGCCGTTCGCAAGGACGGTCCGCAAACTCACCTCGTCAAATCGGGCACGCCGACGATGGGCGGCGTGCTGATCCTGCTCGGCATTGCCGTGGCCACGCTGCTGTGGGCCGATCTGACCAACCGCTTCATCTGGATCGTGATGCTCGTCACGTTCGGCTTCGGCGTGATCGGCTGGGTCGACGATTACCGCAAGGTCGTCTACAAGGACCCGCGCGGCATGTCATCGCGCGAGAAGTATTTCTGGCAATCGGTGATCGGCCTGTTCGCGGCGGTTTATCTCGCGTTCAGCGTGTCCGAGGCGAGCAACGTGCGCGTGTTCGACCTGTTCATGGCGTGGGTGCGCAGCGGCCTGTCGATGGGCTTGCCCGCGCGCGCCGACCTGCTGCTGCCGTTCTTCAAGTCGATGACCTATCCGCTCGGCGTGTGGGGCTTCATCGTGCTCACGTATCTGGTGATCGTCGGCGCGAGCAACGCGGTGAATCTGACCGACGGCCTCGACGGCCTCGTGATCATGCCGGTCGTGCTGGTCGGCGCGTCGCTCGGCGTGTTCGCGTACGTGATGGGCAGCTCGGTCTACTCGAAATACCTGCTGTTCCCACACATCCCCGGCGCGGGCGAATTGCTGATCTTCTGTTCGGCGATGGGCGGCGCGGGTCTTGCGTTTCTTTGGTTCAACACGCACCCGGCGCAGATGTTCATGGGCGACGTCGGCGCGCTCGCGCTCGGCGGTGCGCTCGGCACGGTCGCGGTGATCGTGCGTCAGGAAATCGTGCTGTTCATCATGGGCGGCATTTTCGTCGCGGAAACGCTGTCGGTGATGCTGCAGGTCACGTGGTTCAAATACACGAAGCGCCGTTACGGCGAAGGGCGGCGGTTCTTCAAGATGGCACCGCTGCATCACCATTTCGAATTGTCGGGCTGGAAGGAAACGCAGGTGGTCGTGCGTTTCTGGATCATCACGTTGATGTTGTGCCTGTTCGGTTTGTCCACGCTCAAATTGCGTTAAGCAGCAGTATTTAAGGAAGCAGGCGATGTTCGGCGAGAAGTTTCGGGATCGGCAAAAGCCGATGGTGCTCGTGCTGGGACTGGGTGAATCCGGTCTTGCGATGGCGCGCTGGTGCGCCAGGCACGGCTGTCGGCTGCGCGTGGCCGATACGCGCGAAGTGCCGCCGAATCTGTCCGCGCTCGAAGCGCATGGCGTCGATGCCGATTTCGTCGGCGGTCCGTTTTCGCCGGTGCTGCTCGAAGGCGTCGAGCTGGTCGCGATCAGCCCGGGATTGTCGCCGCTGGCCGCCGATCTGCTGCCGCTGATCACGGCGGCGCGCGAGCAGGGCATCCCGGTGTGGGGCGAACTCGAACTGTTCTCGCAGGCGCTGCGCACGCTCGGCGAGTCCGGCTACGCGCCGAAGGTGATCGCGATCACCGGCACGAACGGCAAGACCACGACGACGAGTCTCGCCGGCCTGCTGTGCGAACGCGCGGGCAAGAAGGTCGCGGTGGCGGGCAACATCAGCCCGTCGCTGCTCGACAAGCTCTCCGAAGCGATCGACCAGACCGCGCTGCCCGACGTGTGGGTGCTCGAACTGTCGAGCTTCCAGCTGGAGACCTCGCATACGTTTACGCCGGACGCGGCCGCCGTGCTCAACATCACGCAGGATCATCTGGACTGGCACGGCGGACTCGATGCGTACGCAGCCGCGAAGGGCCGCATCTTCGGTACACGGACGGTGCGCGTGCTGAACCGCGACGACGCACGCGTAATCGCGCTCGCGCCTGCCAGCGGCGACGCGGAGGTCGTCACGTTCGGCGTGACCGAGCCGAAGAACGACGGTGACTATGGCCTCCTGCGCGACAACGGCATGGTGTGGCTCGTCGAAGCGCAAGATCGCGACGCGAGCGACGAGTCCCCCAAGGGGACTTCCTTCGGGGCGCCGACGCCGAAGCGCCGTCGCAAGAACGAAGCAGCCGCAACGCCCGACATCGCGTTGAAGCGTCTGATGCCCGCCGATGCACTGCGCATCCGTGGCCTGCACAACGCCGCTAACGCGTTGGCCGCGTACGCGCTCGCACGCGCGATCGCCCTGCCCGGCGCGCCGCTTTTGCACGGCCTGCGCGAATATCGCGGCGAGCCGCATCGCGTGGAACTGATCGCGTCGATCGACGGCATCGACTATGTGGACGACAGCAAGGGCACCAACGTCGGCGCGACGGTCGCCGCGCTCGACGGTCTCGCGCAGCGCGCCGTGCTGATCGCCGGCGGCGACGGCAAGGGTCAGGAGTTCGAGCCGCTCGCCGCACCGGTGATGCGCTGGTGCCGCGCGGTGATGCTGATCGGCCGCGATGCGCCGCAGATTCGCGCGGCGCTCGAACATTGCGGCGTCGCGATGACCGATCACGCGACTCTTGAAGACGCGACGCGCGCGGCCACCGCGCTCGCGCAGCCCGGCGACGCGGTGCTGCTGTCGCCCGCGTGCGCGAGCTTCGACATGTTCAAGGGTTACGCACACCGCGCGGCGGTATTCCGCAGCACGGTCGAAGATATCGCGGCCGAACGGGGGACGATGATATGAGCTGGTCGGAACGTTTCGGCTCGCGCGAACCCTCCGGCGGCAACGGCGCCGCGGCGCGCACGTCCACCCGCACGGGCGGCAGCGGTCTCGCGAGCGCGGTCAACGGCGTGCGGCCGCTGCGCTCGCGCATGCTCGACTACGACCACTCGCTGCTGTGGGTCGTCGTCGCGCTGCTCGGGCTCGGCGTCGTGATGGTGTACTCGGCGTCGATCGCGATGCCCGATTCGCCGAAGTACGCGTCGTATCGCGATTGGGCGTTCCTCGTGCGCCAGATCATCTTTGTGCTGATGGGCGCGGCGGTCGGCGTCGCGTCGTTCCGCATTCCGATTTCGACGTGGGACAAGTACGCACCGAAGCTCTTCCTGATCTCGCTCGTCGCGCTCGTGATCGTGCTGATCCCGCACGTCGGCAAGGGCGTGAACGGCGCGCGCCGCTGGATTCCGCTCGGCATCACGAACATGCAGCCGTCGGAAATCATGAAGCTCGCGGTGACGATCTACGCGGCGAACTACACGGTGCGCAAGCAGGAATACATGCACAGCTTCGCCAAGGGCTTTCTGCCGATGGCCGTCGCGGTCGGTCTCGTCGGCATGCTGCTGCTGCTCGAGCCGGACATGGGCGCGTTCATGGTGATCGCGGCGATCGCGATGGGCGTGCTGTTCCTCGGCGGTGTGAACGGCAAGCTGTTCGGCGGCCTCGTCGCGACCGCGGTGGGCACGTTCACGTTGCTGGTGTGGGCGTCGCCGTGGCGTCGTGAGCGGATCTTCGCCTACCTCGATCCGTGGGACGATCGCTACGCGCAGGGCAAGGCGTATCAGCTGACGCACTCGCTGATCGCGTTCGGGCGCGGCGAGTGGTTCGGCGTCGGGCTCGGCGGCAGCGTCGAGAAGCTCAACTATCTGCCGGAAGCGCATACCGACTTCATTCTCGCGGTGATCGGCGAGGAGCTGGGTTTCGTCGGCGTGCTCGTCGTGATCCTGATGTTCTACTGGATCGTGCGCCGTTCGTTCGAGATCGGCCGCCAGGCGCTCGCGCTCGATCGCACGTTCGCGGGTCTGGTCGCGAAGGGCGTCGGCATATGGTTCGGCGCGCAGACCTTCATCAACATGGGCGTGAACCTCGGCCTACTGCCGACCAAGGGCCTGACGTTGCCGCTCGTCAGTTACGGCGGCTCGGGCATTTTGTTGAACTGCGTGGCGATCGCGGTGCTGATGCGGGTCGACTATGAGAACCGGGTGTTGATGCGCGGGGGCAAGGTATGACGGCTCTGCCACAACGCACGCTGATGGTGATGGCCGGCGGCACCGGGGGACATGTGTTCCCGGGGCTCGCGGTCGCCCATCTGATGCAGGCGTGGGGCTGGAAAGTCGTGTGGCTCGGCAACCCCGCGGGCATGGAAGCGACGCTGGTACCGAAGCACGGCATTCCAATGGAATACCTGCGCTTCGGCGGCGTGCGCGGCAAAGGTCTGAAGACCAAGCTGATGCTGCCGGTGAATCTGCTGCGCGCGTGCACGCAGAGTTTGAGCGTGCTGCGTCGCGTGAAGCCCGACGTGGTGCTCGGCATGGGCGGCTACATCACGTTTCCGGCCGGTCTGATGACCGCGCTGAGCGGGCGGCCGCTCGTGCTGCACGAACAGAATTCGATCGCGGGTCTCGCGAACAAGGTGCTCGCGAAGCTCGCGAAGCGCGTGCTGGTCGCATTTCCGAATGCGCTGCCGCACAGCGAATGGACCGGTAATCCGATTCGCGAGGAACTTGCGCGGGCGAATCCACCCAAAGCACGCTACGCGCAGCGTAATGGTCCGCTGAACATGCTCGTCGTGGGCGGCAGTCTCGGCGCCGCGGCGTTGAACGAAGTCGTGCCGCGCGCGCTCGCGCTGCTTGGCTCCAACGAGAGACCGCGCATCGTGCATCAGGCGGGCGCGAAGCATATCGACGCTCTGCGCGAGAACTACGCGGCGGCTGGTTTGCAGGCTGGTGCGGATGTCTCGCTCGTGCCGTTCATCGACGACATGACGAGCGCCTACGAAGCAGCCGATCTGGTGATCTGCCGCTCGGGCGCGATGACCGTGTCGGAGATCTCGGCGGTCGGCGTCGCGGCGCTGTTCGTGCCGTTCCCGTACGCGGTCGACGATCACCAGACCACTAATGCAGCGTTCCTCGCCGACAACGGCGCGGCGCTGGTCGTGCAACAACGCGATCTGTCGGCGGAAAAGCTCGCCGACTGGTTGCGCAGCCAGACGCGGGAAAGTCTCGCGGAAATGGCGGAGCGTTCGCGCTCGCTCGCGAAACCGGATGCCACCGAACAGGTCGCGCAGATCTGCGCGACGGTGGCGGCTGCGGGTTCGATGGCGGGCGTGAGCCCAGAAGGAAAGCAATGAAACACATCGTCAAACACATTCATTTCGTCGGCATCGGCGGCGTGGGCATGAGCGGCATCGCCGAAGTGCTCGTCAATCTCGGCTATCAGGTGAGCGGCTCGGACCTGTCGGGCAACGCGGTCACCGAGCGCCTCGCCGGGCTCGGCGCGCGCATTTCGATCGGGCACGCGGCGGAGAACATCGAAGGCGCGAACGCGGTGGTGGTGTCGACCGCGGTGCGCAGCGACAACCCGGAAGTGCTGGCCGCGCGTCATCGCCGCATTCCGATCGTGCCGCGCGCGGTGATGCTCGCGGAGTTGATGCGTCTGAAGCAGGGCATCGCGATTGCCGGCACGCACGGCAAGACCACGACCACGTCGCTGGTCGCGAGCGTGCTCGCCGCGGGCGGGCTCGATCCGACCTTCGTGATCGGCGGCCGGCTGATCAGCGCGGGCGCGAATGCGCGCCTCGGCACCGGCGACTTCATCGTCGCCGAGGCGGACGAATCGGACGCGTCGTTCCTGAACCTGTTCCCGGTGATCGAGGTCATCACGAACATCGATGCCGATCATATGGACACCTATGGTCACGACTTCGCGCGTCTGAAGCAGGCCTTCATCGAATTCACGCACCGTTTGCCGTTCTACGGCATCGCGGTGCTGTGCGTCGACGATCCGAACGTGAAGGAGATCCTGCCGTTCGTGTCGAAGCCGATCATCCGCTACGGTTTCGCGGCCGATGCGCAGGTGCGCGCGGTCAACGTCGAAGCTCGCGAAGGCCGCATGCATTTCACCGTGATGCGCGAAGACGCGGCGCCGCTCGACGTCACGTTGAACCTGCCGGGCGAGCACAACGTGCAGAACGCGTTGGCCGCAATTGCAATTGCGACTGAACTTGAAGTGAAAGATGCCGATATCCAGCGAGCGCTCGCGGATTTCAACGGCGTCGGCCGACGCTTCCAACGCTATGGCGAAGTGCCGGTTCTCAGCGACGGCCAGGCCGCGGGCTCCTACACGCTGGTGGACGACTACGGTCACCACCCGGTCGAAATGGCCGCCACGTTGGCGGCGGCGCGCGGCGCATTTCCGGGCCGGCGTCTGGTGCTGGCGTTCCAGCCGCACCGCTTCACGCGCACGCGTGATTGCTTCGAGGATTTCGTGAAAGTGCTGTCGACCGTCGACGCGCTCGTGCTGACCGAAGTCTATGCGGCCGGCGAAGCGCCGATCGTCGCCGCCGACGGCCGCGCATTGGCGCGCGCGCTGCGCGTCGCGGGCAAGGTCGAGCCGGTGTTTGTCGATACGGTGGATGAAGTGCCGGACGCGCTGTCCACGGTGGTGCGCGACGGCGACGTGGTGATTACGATGGGCGCGGGTTCGATCGGCGGTGTGCCGGTTCGACTCGCTCAGGAACAGAAGGTGTGAGATGAGCAGTATCGACCCTAAACAATTCGGCAAGGTGGCAGTGCTGCTCGGCGGTAATTCCGCCGAGCGCGAGGTGTCGCTCAATTCCGGGCGCCTGGTGTTGCAAGGCCTGCGTGACGCGGGCGTCGACGCGCATCCGTTCGATCCGGCCGAGCGTCCGCTGTCCGCGTTGAAGGATGAAGGCTTCGTGCGCGCGTTCAACGCGCTGCATGGCGGCTACGGCGAGAACGGCCAGATCCAGGGCGCGCTGGATTTCTATGGCATCCGTTACACCGGTAGCGGCGTGCTCGGCTCGGCGCTCGGTCTCGACAAGTTCCGCACCAAGCTCGTGTGGCAGCAGCTCGGCATTCCGACTCCGCCGTTCGAAGCGGTGCTGCGCGGTGACGACTACGAAGCGCGCGCCAAGGAGATCGTCGCGAAGCTCGGTCTGCCGCTGTTCGTGAAGCCGGCGAGCGAAGGTTCGAGTGTCGCCGTGATCAAGGTGAAGAGCGCGGACGCGCTGCCGGCCGCGTTGATCGAAGCCGTGAAGCACGACCGTATCGTCGTGGTCGAGAAGAGCATCGAAGGCGGCGGCGAGTACACCGCGTGCATCGCCGGCAATCTGGACCTGCCGGTGATCCGCATCGTGCCGGCCGGCGAGTTCTACGACTACCACGCGAAGTACGTCGCCAACGACACGCAGTATCTGATTCCGTGCGGTCTCGGCGCCGAAGAGGAAGCGCGCCTGAAGGTGCTCGCGCGCCGCGCGTTCGATGTGCTCGGCTGCACCGACTGGGGCCGCGCGGACTTCATGCTCGACGGCGAAGGCAAGCCGTACTTCCTCGAAGTGAACACGGCGCCCGGCATGACCGATCACTCGCTGCCGCCGAAAGCGGCGCGCGCGGTCGGCATCAGCTATCAGGAACTGGTGGTCGGCGTGTTGGCGCTGACGCTGCAGGATTAACCAAGGCAACCGCAAGCGACACCATGTGGAACAACGTTCGCCAGCTCAATCTCACCACCAACGCGTTGCACGCGTTGCTGGTGCTCGTGCTGCTGGCGGCGGGCGCTTACTGGCTGATCCAGCGCCCGAATTTCGCGCTGCGCGAGATCCGGATCGACGGCGATACCGAGCACATCAATTCGCCGACGGTACGCGCCGGCGTGGTGGGGCGACTGAAGGGCAACTACTTCACGGTCGATCTCGACGCCGCACGGCAGGCGTTCGAGCAGATGCCGTGGGTGCGTCACGCGAGCGTACGGCGCGTGTGGCCGAATGCACTGGCTGTCACGCTCGAGGAGTACAAGCCGCTTGGGACGTGGGGCAGCGATCAGCTGGTGAGCGTCGACGGCGAACTGTTCACCGCGAACCAGGGCGAGCTCGACGGAGACCTGCCGGCGTTCGACGGCCCGGACGGTACGGCGAAGGAAGTCGTCGCGCGTTATCACGACTTCCAGAAGTGGTTCGCGGCGATCCACGAGACGCCCGAGGAAGTGACGCTGTCGCCGCGCTACGCGTGGACGGTGAAGCTGTCGAACGGCACGCAGGTGGAGTTGGGCCGCGAACGCAATCAGGACACGCTGGCCGATCGCAGCAAGCGCCTGACCGCGGCATGGAGCGCGGTGACGCAACGTTGGGGAAAGGATATCGAGAATGCGGACTTGCGCTATCCGAACGGTTTCGCGATTCGTGCCACTGGCATGCGCTTCATCAGCGAACCCGACAAGGGCAAGAAGTAAACGGACATCACACGCACTGAGCACGCTATGAGTAAAGACTATAAAGATCTGCTGGTCGCCCTCGACATCGGAACGTCGAAGGTAGTGGCCATCGTCGCCGAGTTGAAGGGCGAGGGTCACTACGAGGTGATCGGTCTCGGCCAGAGCGAATCGAAGGGGCTCAAGAAGGGCGTGGTGGTGAATATCGAAGCCACCGTGCAGTCGATTCAGCGCGCGCTCGAGGAAGCCGAGCTGATGGCCGACTGCAAGATCACGAACGTGTTCACCGGGATCGCCGGCAGCCATATCCGCAGCTTCAATTCGAGCGGCATGGTCGCGATCAAGGAGAAGGAAGTCACGCAGGCCGATGTCGCGCGCGTAATCGAAACCGCGAAGGCGATCAACATTCCGACCGACCAGCAGGTGCTGCATATCCTCACGCAGGAATTCATCATCGACGGTCAGGAAGACGTGCGCGAGCCGATCGGCATGAGCGGCATCCGCCTCGAAGTGAAGGTGCATATCGTGACCGGTGCCGTGAGCGCGGCACAGAACATCGTCAAGTGCGTGCGTCGCTGCGGCCTCGAAGTGAACGACCTGATTCTGCAGCCGCTCGCGTCGTCGCTTGCGGTGCTGACGGAAGACGAAAAGGAACTGGGCGTGGTGCTGGTCGATATCGGCGGCGGCACGACGGACATCGCGATCTTCAGCGAAGGCGCGATTCGCCACACGGCCGTGATTCCGATCGCCGGCGACCAGATCACGAGCGACATCGCGATGGCGCTGCGAACGCCGACGCCGGATGCCGAGGACATCAAGGTTGACTACGGCATCGCCAAGCAGGCGCTCGCCGATCCGGACGAGATGATCGAAGTGCCGGGTCTCGGCGAGCGCGGGCCGCGCACGCTGTCGCGCCAGGCATTGGCGGCCGTGATCGAGCCGCGCGTCGAAGAACTGTTTTCGCTCGTGCAGCAAGTGGTGCGCGAGTCGGGTTACGAGGAACTGCTGAGCTCGGGCGTCGTGCTGACGGGCGGCGCGTCGATGATGATCGGCATGGTCGAGCTCGGTGAGGACATTTTCCTGAAACCGGTGCGCATCGGCGTGCCGGAGTATGCGGGCGGTCTCGCCGACGTCGTGCGCAATCCGCGCTATTCGACGGCGATGGGTCTGCTCGTCGAAGGACGCTCGCAGCGTATGCGCGGGCGCAAGGTTGCGGTGCAGTCGGGGTCGATGGGACAGGTGTTCTCGCGCATGAAGGACTGGTTCCTCGGCAACTTCTGACTACGGGTTTCGAGAAATTCGCGCTGGTGCCGGCGGCCGGCGCGTGACAGGGGGTTGCCCGATCTCCTGCCGGATAACGCCGAGTGGCGGTAACTTTTTATCTTGACGGAGGCAACATGGAATTCCAGATGCTGGAAACCGAAACGAGCGGCACGATCATCAAGGTCGTCGGAGTCGGTGGCGCTGGCGGCAATGCCGTTCAGCACATGATCAACAAAGGCGTGCAAGGCGTCGACTTCATCGTGATGAACACGGACGCGCAGGCGCTGTCGCGTTCGCGTGCCACCGCGGTGATCCAGCTCGGCAACACGGGTCTGGGCGCGGGCGCCAAGCCGGAAATGGGCCGCGCCGCCGCTGAAGAAGCACGCGAGCGTATCGCCGACGCACTGCGCGGCGCGCACATGGTGTTCATCACCGCCGGCATGGGTGGCGGTACCGGCACGGGCGCGGCACCGGTCGTCGCGCAGATCGCGAAGGAAATGGGTATTTTGACCGTTGGCGTCGTCAGCAAGCCGTTCGAATTCGAAGGCGGCAAGCGTATGCGCGTGGCGGAAGCCGGTTCGCAGCAACTGGAGGATCACGTCGACTCGCTGATCGTCGTGCTGAACGACAAGCTGTTCGAGGTGATGGGCGACGACGCCGAGATGGACAAGTGCTTCCAGTGCGCTGACGACGTTCTGAACAACGCGGTCGCAGGCATTGCGGAAATCATCAACGTCGACGGTCTCGTCAACGTCGACTTCGAAGACGTGAAGACCGTGATGGGCGAGCAGGGCAAGGCGATGATGGGCACGGCGACGGTTGCCGGCGTCGATCGCGCGCGTCTTGCGGCCGAACAGGCCGTCGCGAGCCCGCTGCTGGAAGGCGTCGATCTGTCGGGCGCGCGTGGCGTGCTGGTCAACATCACGTCGAGCCGCTCGCTGCGTCTGTCGGAAACGCGCGAAGTGATGAACACGATCAAGAGCTATGCCGCGGAAGATGCCACGGTGATCTTCGGCGCCGTGTACGACGACGCGATGGGCGACGCGCTGCGCGTGACGGTCGTTGCGACGGGCCTCGGCCGCGCGGCGAAGAAGCAGCAATCTGCACCGATGACGCTGCTGCGCACCGGCACCGACAACCAGCCGATCGGCGCGATGGCGCATGCGGCGTACGCACCGGCGGCAGGCCACGCCAGCACGGCCGACTACGGCGCGCTCGATACGCCGGCAGTGTGGCGCACCTCGCGCGACACGGCGGCCTCGCACGTGCAGGCGCTGCAGGAAAAGGGCGTCGATACGTACGACATTCCGGCATTCCTGCGCAAGCAGGCGGACTGAGCGCACGGGCAGGCTTCGTTGCCGCGTTGCGAGTAAGGTCGCAGATGCAGCGCTGGCGGACGAATGCACGAGCGTGGCGGGTGAACGGCAAGCAGGTCGCTTATCGTCTGATTCGCGGCAGGGGCAACTGCCCTCTGCGGATTCGCGAAGCGGACGAAGTGGCTGCCGCCGAACGGCGTTGGCTTATAGCTGAATGGGCCGAACCGAAATTCACTGCGACACGAGGACGTGCGAGCGTGCTTCGCATCGATGCAAAGGACTGAGCATGATCAAGGAAGGTGAAAAGCTGCCCGACGCGACGCTCTTCGAGTACGTCGAAGACGACCGGGCGGGCTGCACGATCGGACCGAACAGTTTCGACGTGCACGAGCAGACGGCGGGCAAGCGCGTGGTGATCTTCGGATTGCCCGGCGCGTTCACGCCGACCTGTTCGGCCAAACATGTACCGGGCTATGTCGAGCATGCCGAGCAGTTGCGCGCTGCCGGCATCGACGAAATCTGGTGCGTGTCCGTCAACGACGCGTTCGTCATGGGCGCGTGGGGACGCGATCAGCACACCTCGGGCAAGGTGCGCATGATGGCGGACGGTAGTGCGGCTTTCACACGGGCGCTTGGTCTGGAGCAGGATCTGTCGGCGCGCGGCATGGGGATCCGTTCCCTGCGCTACGCGATGGTGATCGACGACGGCGTGGTCAAGACGCTGAACGTTGAGGCTTCCGGCAAATTCGAAGTCAGCGATGCAGCGAGTATTCTCGCCACGTTGAGCTAGTTGCTGACGTCGCACCTTCGTCGCGACCCTGCGCTTATGCCGCGTGGCGTTACGGCAACGGTGATTACGACGCTTTTGTGACAGGCCGTTACGCGGGCCGATGACCGGAAACGCCTCCGTTCCGGGGCATCGGCCCGTCACGCTTTCCCTCGCTGAGCTCAGTGGGTAATGCAGCGAAACAGATTGTCACGTTCCCCGCAAAGACGCTGGTCTGGGGATTGGAGTATAATTCGTGCTATGGAATAAAAAATCCTGATTAGGATTTTCAATCGAACAGAATGCCACCATGTTGAAGCAGCGCACAATTAAATCGATCGTCAAGACTGTCGGCATCGGGCTGCACTCCGGCCGTAAAGTCAATCTGACGCTCCGCCCGGCGGCGCCGGGCACTGGCATCGTGTTTTCGCGCGTGGATTTGCCCACGCCGGTGGACATTCCCGCGTCCGCGCTGGCGATTGGCGATACGCGTCTGGCTTCCGTGTTGCAGAAAGACGGCGCGCGCGTGTCGACCATCGAGCATCTGATGTCCGCCTGCGCCGGTCTTGGCATCGACAATCTTTACGTCGACGTCACCGCCGAGGAAATCCCGATCATGGACGGCAGCGCGGGTTCGTTCGTGTTCCTGATCCAGTCGGCGGGTATCGAAGAGCAGAACGCGCCGAAGAAATTCATCAAGGTCACGAAGCCGGTCGAAATCCGTGACGGCGACAAGTTCGCGCGCCTCGATCCGTACTTCGGTTTCAAGCTCAAATTCACGATCGACTTCCGTCACCCGGCCGTGGACAAAACCGGTCAGGCGTTGGAAGTGGATTTCGCCAACACGTCGTACGTGCGCGAAATCGCGCGTGCCCGCACGTTCGGCTTCGCGCATGAAGTGGAAATGATGCGTGAGCTCGGCCTCGCGCGCGGCGGCAGCATGGACAACGCGATCGTGCTCGACGAGTACCGCATCCTGAACAACGACGGCTTGCGTTACGACGACGAATTCGTCAAGCACAAAATGCTCGACGCCATCGGCGACCTGTACGTGGTCGGCCACCCGCTGCTCGCGTCGTACACCGCGTACAAGTCGGGCCACGGTCTGAACAACGCGTTGCTGCGTGAGCTGCTCGCGCACGAGGACTCGTACGAAATCGTCACTTTCGACGACACGCAGAAGGCCCCGCGCGGCTTCGCGTACGAGACGCAGACTGCGTTCGCATAAAGCCAGCGTAACAGGCAAGCAAATGAAAAACGGCCCCTCGGGGCTGTTTTTTTTTCGCCGAGCGTTCAGCGATTGCGCCGATGCCGCGCGGCCATGCGCGCGAGCGCCTCCTGCAACGGCGAAGGCTCAAGCGATTCGCTCAAGGCCTGCAGCGCGGCGGCGCCGGCCGGCGTCATGCGCGCCTGTTTTACGGGCGGCGGTTCTTTCAGCGGCTGCGGCCGCACGCGAATCTTCAGCGCCTGCACGGGCCAGCCGCGCTGCTGCAAATCCGCCAGCAGCCGCGGCTCCAGATGCCGCAGACGCGCCGCGAGCGCGTTGTGCGCGGCGAACAGGGCCAGCACGCCCTCCTTGATGAAGCCAGGCTCGACGCTCGTCGCCAGATAATCGGGCAGCAGCTCGCGCAGATCCTTCTCGAGCGCGGCGATCTGCTCGACGCCTGCGCGCAGCGCAGCGAACGCGTCCGTGCGGCCGAGTACCTCGGCAAGCGGTTGCGGACGGCGCCGATCGAACTGCTTCGGCGGCCTTGAAAAGGACGAAAAACGGCTCATGTTTGGGATTGACGACGTGAGCTCGCCCCATGCGCGCTCACGCCGCGATTGTACCGCGCGGGCAGCTTGCGAAGTCGGTCCGCGCCGCGCCGGAGGTTGCCGGGCGGGGCTGGCGGAGGCCGGCGCCGTCACGCCTGCGACACGAGCGCGGCCGGAGGCGCGTGCTAAAATGCCCGATTCGAATTCACTCTTGGACTAAGCCGCCGAGGACTTTCCGACCCAGGCGCGGTATGCGCATAGTGCATACCGCGAGCCAGCCGAAGCCGCGACGCAGACACCGATCCGATGACCACCGGTTTTCTACAGAAGATTTTTGGCAGCCGTAATCAGCGGCTAGTCAAGCAATATCAAAGGACCGTCGCGGCGATCAATGCGCTCGAGCCGCAGATCGAGCAATTGACGGATGACCAACTGCGCGCGAAAACGGGTGAATTCCGCCAGCGCGTCGCGAGCGGCGAATCGCTCGACAAGATCCTGCCGGAAGCGTTCGCGGTCTGCCGCGAGGCCAGCAAGCGGGTGCTGAAGATGCGCCACTTCGACGTGCAGCTGATCGGCGGTATGGCGCTGCACTACGGCAAGATCAGCGAAATGCGCACCGGCGAGGGCAAGACGCTCGTCGCGACGCTGCCGGTCTACCTGAACGCGCTGTCGGGCCGCGGCGTCCACGTGGTCACGGTCAACGACTACCTCGCGCAGCGCGACGCCGAATGGATGGCGCGTCTCTACAACTTCCTCGGTCTGTCGGTCGGTATCAACCTGTCGCAAATGGAGCACACGGCGAAGCAGCAAGCCTACGCCGCCGACATCACCTACGGCACCAACAACGAATTCGGCTTCGACTACCTGCGCGACAACATGGTCTACGAGACCGACGCGCGCGTGCAGCGTAGCCTGAACTTCGCGGTCGTCGACGAGGTGGACTCGATCCTGATCGACGAAGCGCGTACGCCGCTGATCATCTCCGGCCAGGCCGAAGATCACACCGAACTCTACGTGCGCATGAACGCGCTGCCGCCGCTGCTCGAGCGCCAGATCGGCGAAGAGAAGGCGGACGGCACCGGCGTCGAGAAGCCGGGCGACTACACGCTGGACGAAAAAGGCCGTCAGGTCTTCCTGACCGAGTCGGGCCACGAAAAGGCCGAGCGCCTGCTCTCCGAGTGGGGCCTGATCGGCGACGGCGAAAGCCTGTACGCGCCGCAGAACATCACGCTGATGCACCACGTGTACGCGGCGTTGCGCGCGCACACGCTGTTCTTCAAGGATCAGCACTACGTCGTGCAGAACGGCGAAGTGATCATCGTCGACGAATTTACCGGCCGTCTGATGGCCGGCCGCCGTTGGTCTGACGGTCTGCACCAGGCGGTCGAGGCGAAGGAACACGTGAAGATCCAGAGCGAGAACCAGACGCTCGCATCGATCACGTTCCAGAACTACTTCCGCATGTACGCGAAGCTGGCCGGCATGACCGGCACGGCCGACACCGAAGCGTACGAATTCAACGAGATCTACGGTCTCGAAACGGTCGTGATCCCGACCAACCGTCCGCCGAAGCGGATCGACAAGCAAGATCAGATCTACAAGACCGCGAAGGAACGCTACGACGCGGTGATCCGCGACATTCGCGAGTGCTTCGAACGAGGTCAGCCGGTGCTGGTTGGCACGACGTCGATCGAGAACTCGGAGCTGCTGTCGCATCTGCTGAAGCAGGTCAGCTTGCCGCACGAAGTGCTGAACGCGAAGCAGCACGCGCGCGAAGCGGAGATCGTCGCCGAAGCGGGCCGTCCGCAGCGCATCACGATCGCGACCAACATGGCCGGCCGTGGTACGGACATCGTGCTCGGCGGCAACGCGGAGAAGCAGGCGTCGTTCATCGAGCAGGACGAAACGCTCGCCGCCGACGAAAAGCAGCGCCGCATCCAGAAGCTGCACGACGAATGGCAGACGCTGCACGATCAGGTGAAAGCCGCGGGTGGTCTGCACATCATCGGCACCGAGCGTCACGAGTCGCGCCGGATCGACAACCAGCTGCGCGGCCGTGCGGGTCGTCAGGGCGACCCGGGTTCGTCGCGCTTCTATCTGTCGCTGGAAGATCCGCTGCTGCGCATTTTCGCGGGCGACCGCGTGCGCGCGATCATGGACCGCCTGAAGATGCCGGAAGGCGAGGCGATCGAAGCGGGCATCGTGTCGCGCTCGATTGAATCGGCGCAACGCAAGGTCGAGGCGCGCAACTTCGATATTCGTAAGCAATTGCTCGAATACGACGACGTATCGAACGACCAGCGCAAGGTGATCTACCAGCAGCGCAACGAACTGCTCGAAGCGAACGACATCACCGAGACCATCAGCGCGATGCGTCACGGCGTGGTCGGCGACATCGTGCATCAGTTCGTGCCGGTGGGCAGCATCGAAGAGCAGTGGGACGTGCCCGAACTCGAGGAAGTGCTGCGCAACGAATGGCAGCTCGACCTCGCGATTCAGGAAATGATCAACGAGTCGAACTCGATCAGCGCGGAAGAGATTCTCGAAGCGGTCGAGGCCGCCGCGGACGAAGGGTACGAGGCGAAGGTCCAGCTGGTCGGCCGCGAATCGTTCAGCGCGTTCGAGCGCTCGATCATGCTGCAGACGCTCGACCGCGCGTGGCGCGAGCATCTGGCCGCGCTCGATCATCTGCGTCAGGGCATCCATCTGCGCGGCTATGCGCAGAAGAACCCGAAGCAGGAATACAAGCGCGAGGCGTTCGAACTGTTCGCCGCGATGCTCGACGCCGTGAAGCTCGAAGTCACGCGCATCGTGATGAACGTGCAGATCCAGTCGCCGGAGCAGCTCGAAGCGGCCGCGGAGCAGATGGAAGAGCAGGGCGGTCATCTGGAGAACGTCGAGTTCCGTCATGCCGAGTTCGCGGAAGCCGGCGCCGCCGCGCCGGTCGCGGCCGAAGCGGCCACCGCCGCGATGATCGGCGACGCGATGAGCCACGGCCACGGCGCAGCGCCGCAGGCGGCCGTGCACATGAATGCCGACAACGTGCCGAAGGTCGGCCGCAACGACCCGTGCCCGTGCGGCAGCGGCAAGAAGTACAAGCAGTGCCACGGCAAGATCGCCTGATGGCGATGCGGCGCGCTTCCGGGCGCGCCGTGTCGTTTTTAAGCGCCGTTTGGCCGTTTTGATTTCGCGGGTGACCCGGCAACACACCCGGGTCATCAGTTCCGTTTCCCCGATGCCGGCGTCCGCCGGCATTTTCTTCGACAGGTCGCGACCATGGCTGTCAACTTTCCCTCGATCGATCCCGCTCAACTCCACCCCGTCGCCGGCGTCACGCTAGGCTGGGCGGAAGCGAATATCCGCAAACCGAACCGCAAGGACGTGCTCGTCATTTCCGTCGACGAAGGCGCGACGGTAGGCGGCGTGTTCACGCAGAACCGCTTCTGCGCGGCGCCCGTCACGGTCTGCCGCGAGAACCTGCAGCGCGTGCGCGCGGGCGGCAAGCCGATTCGCGCGCTGGTGATCAACACCGGCAACGCGAACGCGGGCACCGGTGAGCCGGGCCTCGCGGCGACGCGCGAAACCTGCGCGGAACTCGCGCGTCTCGCCGACATCGTGCCCGAGCAGGTGCTGCCGTTCTCGACGGGCGTGATTCTCGAACCGCTGCCGGTCGATCGTCTGAAGGCGGGCTTGCCGGCCGCGCTCGCGAACCGCAAGGAAGCGAACTGGTACGACGCGGCGCAGTCGATCATGACGACCGACACGCTGCCGAAGGCGAGCTCGCGCCAGGTCACGATCGGCGGTCATACCGTCACGCTGACCGGCATTAGCAAGGGCGCCGGCATGATCAAGCCGAACATGGCGACCATGCTCGGCTTCCTCGCGTTCGACGCAGCCGTCGCGCAGCCGGTCCTCGACGAGCTCGTGAAGCACGTCGCGGATCGCTCGTTCAACTGCATCACGATCGATGGCGATACGTCGACCAACGATTCGTTCATCCTGATCGCGTCGGGCAAATCGAGCCTGCCCGCGATCACGTCCACCGATTCGCCCGCTTATGCAGCGCTGCGCGACGCGGTGACCGAGGTCGCGCAGAACCTCGCGCAACTGATCGTGCGCGACGGCGAGGGCGCGACCAAATTCATGACCGTGCATGTCGAAGGCGGCTCGAGCGTCGGCGAATGCCGCCAGATCGCCTACGCGATCGGCCACTCGCCGCTCGTCAAGACGGCCTTCTATGCATCGGACCCGAACCTCGGCCGTATTCTTGCGGCCATCGGCTATGCCGGCGTTGACGATCTCGACGTCGGCAAGATCGATCTGTATCTGGACGACGTGCTGGTCGCGACTGCCGGCGGCCGCAACCCGGCCTACCGCGAAGAAGACGGCCAGCGCGTGATGAAAAAAAGCGAGATCGGCATTCGCGTCGTGCTCGGCCGCGGTAATGCGCAAGCCACGATCTGGACCTGCGATCTGTCGCACGACTACGTGAGCATCAACGCCGACTACCGCTCGTAATCAGCTTCAAAGCGCGGCCACGGGCCGCCTACTCACCATGGACAAACTCGAACAGTTTCTGAACCGGGCCGAAGCCGTGCTCGGCCGCCTGGAAGCGATGCTTCCGCCCGCCGCGCCGGAGATCGACTGGTCGGCCGCGGTCGCTTTCCGCTGGCGCAAGCGCCAGGGTCGCGGCTACTTGCAGCCGGTGCATGCCATTTCGCCGATCACGCTCGACGACCTGCAGAACATCGATCGTCAGAAGGGGTTGATCGAACAGAACACGCGCCAGTTCGTGCGCGGTCAGCCGGCCAACAACGTGCTGCTGACGGGCGCGCGCGGTACCGGCAAGTCGTCGCTGATCAAGGCGTGCCTGAACGCGTATGCGAAAGACGGCCTGCGCCTGATCGAAGTGGACAAGGACGATCTGCACGACCTCGGCGACATCGTCGATCTGATCGCGAAGCGGCCGGAGCGCTTCGTCGTGTTCTGCGACGACCTGTCGTTCGAAGAAGGCGAGTCGGGCTACAAGGCGCTGAAGGTCGCGCTCGACGGCTCGGTGGCCGCGCAGTCCGACAACGTACTGATCTATGCGACGTCGAACCGCCGCCATCTGCTGCCCGAGTACATGAGCGACAACGAGACGTACAAGCACACTTCGGACGGCGAGATTCATCCGGGTGAACTGGTCGAAGAGAAGATTTCGCTGTCCGAGCGTTTCGGGCTGTGGGTCAGCTTCTATCCGTTCAAGCAGGACGACTACCTGACGATCATCGCGCACTGGCTGCGCCATTTCGGTTGCGACGACGCCGAGATCGAATCGGCGCGCGGCGATGCGCTCGTGTGGGCGCTCGAACGTGGCTCGCGCTCGGGACGGGTCGCATGGCAGTTCGCGCGCGACTGGTCCGGCCGTAAGACGCCGGCATGAGCGCCGCTAACAAAAGCGCCGGCAATAGCGTCGGCGCCAACGGCGCTGGCCGTCCGGTCACCGAAGTCGCGGTCGGCGTGCTGGTGCAGCCGGATGGGCGGTATCTGCTCGCGCAGCGTCCGACGGGCAAGCCGTACGAGGGCTACTGGGAGTTTCCGGGCGGCAAGCTCGAAGCGGGCGAATCGGTCGAGGCCGCGCTCGCGCGCGAGCTGCACGAGGAGCTGGGAATCGAGGTCGAGGCGAGCCATCTGTGGCATACGCTCGAACACGATTATCCGCACGCCTATGTGCGCCTCTTCTTCTGCAAGGTGACGCACTGGTCGGGCGAGCCGCACGGGCGTGAAGGCCAGGCCTTCGTCTGGCAGAGCTTGCCTGCGGATGTCTCGCCGTTGCTGCCGGCCACGATCCCGGTGCTGGAGTGGCTCGCGGCTGAGAAGAAGTGATTGATTGAAGGCAAGGACTGAAAAAGCCACGCGGTAGCGGGCGCTGTATCGGCAGCGCCGGTTCGCGTGGCTTTTTTACTGACTCGCTCAGTGCGGGTTGTAGTCGCCGCGCGGCGTTTCCTCTTCGGACGAAGATCCTTCCTGTTCGTTGCCGCCAATCCTGTATTTTTCGGCGGCCCATGCGCCCAGATCGATCTGTTTGCAGCGCTCGGAGCAGAACGGACGGAAGCGGCTCTCGGAGGTCCAGCGGACATCTTTACCGCAGGTAGGACATTTGACGACGGTAGGCATACGGTCGGACGGTCAATCGCAAACGGAACAAGTAACGAATATAGGGCTATTTCGCGCCGGTTCAAAGGCGCGTTCGGTCAAATCCGGTGTGCGCTGCTCAATGCGGCGGTGATTGACAGGCGATTACAGGCTGCAGAGCGTGAGTTGGAACGGCACGTCGACGTCGACCGCGCGCGGCCGCAGATCGCCGTCCTGCACCGTAAAGCGCACCCACAGCATGTACTTGTTGGCGCTCGCTTCGGGAATCACGCGCAATTCGGGAGCGACGCGAACCTGCATCAATTGATACGAGCGGCCCGACAGCATTTGCTGATAGCTGCCTTGCATCGCCATCACCTTCGACGCCTGGCCCGACTCACGCGCGAGCCGCAGCACGATGGTGGCCGCGTCGCGCAGCGGCAAAAGCGGTGTCACCCACTTGGCGATGTCCTGGCGACGCTGATCGGGATGCAACTGTTGCCACGCGTAATACGAGGGCAGGTCGAATTTGCAGGTACCACCGGGGATGATTGCGCGGCTGCGAATGCTCGCGAGCCACTCGTTGTCTGCAAGATGCTGGCCGGTCTTGCCTTGCATCTGCGTGAGCCCCGCAAGCGTCTGCTCGATTTCGCCGAGCACCGCTTCGAGCGCGTTCTGCTCGATGCCCGGATTGCCGCGAAATGGCGCGAGCGTTTGCCGCTGCCGCTCGAGCTCTTTCATCAGATCCGATTTCAGATCCGCGCGGCCCGCCACTTCGGAGATTTCGAACAGCGTTGTCAGTGCGACGTGATGTTCCCGCGCGTCTTCCTGAGTCAGAAAGAACGTGAAGCGCTCGAACAGATCTTCGAGCCGCAACAGCGTCCGGATTCGCTCATTGAAGGGGTACTCGTAAAGGATCAAGCGGGCTCGCCTCGGGCGTGGTCGGTGACAGGAATGCAAAACATTCTAATGCCGTGGGACTACCCAGGCAATCACGCACTTTTTCTGCGCGCTTTCGCAACTTTTTTGTGAGTTCCGGGTGTTATGAGCGCTTCGGCTCCCGCGTGCGCGCAAAGTTCAATGTGCCGGTGACGACGCGTCTGCGCGCGCTACAACTCGGCATCGCCCTTCGCCAGCGACAGATAGGCTTGATGGTGAGCGTCCACCTGCGCCTCGAGTTCTTCGAGCGGCGCATTGTCATTGACGATCACGTCGTCGGCGGCGGCGAGCCGCGCTTCGCGCGTGGCCTGGCGCGTAATGATTGCGAGCACCTGCTCACGGCTGAAGCCGTTGCGGCTCATCACACGCGCGATCTGCGTGTCGACGCTGCAATCGACGGTGAGCACGCGATTCACGCGGTTCTTCCAGGTCCCGGACTCGACCAGCAACGGCACCACGACGATCACATACGGTCCTTTCGCTTCGCGCTCTTCGCGCTCGGTTTCCGCGCGAATCAGCGGATGCGTGATGCCTTCGAGACGTTTGCGCGCGATCTCGTCGCTGAACACGAGCGTGCGCATGCGCGCGCGATCGAGGGAGCCGTCGGCGGCGACGAATTGCGCGCCGAATGCGGCGGCGATGTGCGGCATTGCGAGGCCATGCGGCGCGGTGATGCGATGCGCGATCACGTCCGTGTCGACGAGCGGCACGCCGCGCGCGGCGAACAGATCGGCCACCGTCGATTTGCCGCTGCCGATGCCGCCAGTGAGTCCCACAACGAACATGGTTCAGCCCCCCAGAGCCAGATAAAGCGGCGTGCCGGCAAACAGCGTCAACACACCGCCCGCCGCGAGAAACGGCCCGAACGGCAGCGGCTCCTCGAAGCGCATTCGGCCGCGCCACGTCGCCGCGAGGCCGATCACGGCACCGGCCACCGCGGCGACCAGCACGATCTGCGGCAGCGCGGGCCAGCCGAGCCACGCACCGAGCGCGGCGAGCAGCTTGAAGTCGCCATAGCCCATGCCTTCGATACCACGCACGAGCTTGAACGCCCAATGCACGGCCCACAACGCCAGATATCCGAAGATAGCGCCGAGCACCGCATCATGCAGATTCGTGAACATGCCGTTGAAATTGACGATCAGGCCGGCCCACAACAGCGGCAGCGTCAAGGAGTCGGGCAGCAAATGCGTGTCGACGTCGATCGCGCTCATCGCGAGCAACGTCGCGCACAGGCCGAACGCGGCGAGTGCCATCAGCGTCGGGCCGAACGCTATCAGTGCGCCTGCCGCGAAAGCGGCGCTCGCGATTTCGAGCAGCGGATAGCGTGCGCTGATATGCGTGCCGCACGCGGAACAACGGCCGCGTAACAGCAGGTAGCTCAGCACCGGCAAGTTTTCCCACGCGCTCAGCACATGGCCGCAATGCGGGCACGCGCTGCGCGGCACCCACAGGTTGTAGCGCGCGGGCAGTCCGTGGTCGGGCGGCGGCACGTCGGTGGTCTCGCTGATTTCGGCGCGCCATGCACGCTCGAGCATGATCGGCAATCGATGCACGACCACGTTCAGGAAGCTGCCAATCACGAGGCCAAGCACGATCGCGAATGCGATCTGCACGCCGGCGGGCAGGCTCGCGAGCGCGAGGCCGATGTCGCTGGCAAAGCGGCCCGGCAGTAAGCCCGCGAGCAGGCTGGAGGAAGTTGGTGACACGAGCGGAAGAGGAGCCTGCATGGTGACGAAGTGGATTCGGCTGCGATGCTACACCACGTTGCCGAGTTGAATAATGGGAAGATACATCGCGATGACGAGGCCGCCGACCAGTGTGCCGAGCACGACGATCACGAGCGGTTCACACAGGCTCGATAGCGTGCCGATCCTGTCGTCGACCTGGCGATCCGCAAGCGACGCGACATCGAGCAGCATGCTGTCGAGCGCGCCGGATTCCTCCGCGACCGCAACGGGCTGCACGACTTCGGGAGGAAAGCAGCGGGCCGCGAGCATAGCCGCGGCGAGCCGTTCGCCGCGCCGCAATCTGATGGCGATGCTTGCCGTCGCGCGATCGAAGAAGGCATTGCCGGTCGCCTGAGTGAGCGAATCGAATGCGTCGGCGAGCGGCGTGCCGGCGGACAGCAAGGTGCCAAGCGCGCGACTCCAGCGCGCCGCGCACAGCGTGCGCAGCAGCGGGCCGGCCACCGGCAGGTCGAGCGACAGGCGCGCGAAGCGGATGCGCGCGCTTACCGAACGACGCAGCACGAGCGTGATGGCCGAGCTCATTGCGAGCATCAGTATGAACAGCGGCACACTCCAGCGCGCGGCGGCCGCCGAGAGCGCCAGCACGAACTGCGTCGGCGCGGGCAGCTTCGCGCCGAAGCCATCGAAGATCTGCTTGAACGTCGGCACGACCCACACCAGCAATGCGGCAGTTATCACGAGCGCGAGCAGCAGGATCGCGGCTGGATAGGTGAGAGCCGCGCGCACCTTGGCGCGCTGCGCAGCGGCGCGTTCGCGATCGTCGGCGAGGCGGGCGAGCACGGTGACGAGCGCGCCCGCAGCTTCGCCCACCTCGACGAGCTGGCAATACAGCGCATTGAACTGCGCCGGGTGCCGCTGCAAGGCCGCCGAAAACCGCAGGCCGGCGGTGATGTCGCGCGCGATAGTGCCGACGATGCGCGGCATGCCTTGCCGCTGACCCGACGTCGACGCCTGCGCGAGTAGTTCGAGCGCGGGCGCGAGCGGCAAACCGGCACGCAGCAGACTGGACAGTTGTCGCGTGAACAGCGTGACAGCGGCCGCGCTGGTCTTCGGGCGTGGCGCCGGCCCTTGCGTTGCGAGTTCGACGATAAAGAGGTTGTCGCGTTTGAGCATCGTGCGTGCGGCGCTCGCGTCGGGCGCGATCAGCGTGCCGCTTTGGCGCGTGCCGTCCGCGTCGACGCCGCGCCATCTGAAGCGTAGGTCGGCTGAGACGGACCGGGTTGGTGACAGCGCGGCGGTACTCATGCGACCTCCGTGGCGGCGAGCGCTTCGGCGAGACTCGTGGTGCCGTCGCGCACGCGCGCAAGCGCCGCGTCGCGTAACGTCGCGACCTGTTCCATCTGCGCGAGGCGGGCCAGCTCGTGCGCGCCCGCGCTTGCGACGATCTGCTCACGCATCGCGTCGGAGACGGGCATCACCTGATGAATGCCGACGCGCCCCCGATAGCCGATGCCATGACAAACCGCGCAGCCGGTCGCCGCATACGGTTGCCAGCCGTCGAGCTCATGTTCGGCAAAGCCCGCGGCGAGGAGTGCCGCCGGCGAATGCGGCGCGGGCGCGCGGCATGCGACGCACAGTCGCCGCACCAGCCGCTGCGCGGTCACCATGCGCAGCGCGGCGGCAAGGTTGTACGCCTCGACACCGATGTCGATGAGCCGCGCGATGGCCGCGGGCGCGTCGTTCGTATGCAGCGTGGACAGCACGAGGTGACCGGTTTGGGCGGCCTTCACTGCAACGTCGGCGGTTTCGTTGTCGCGGATTTCGCCAACCATGATCACGTCCGGGTCCTGACGCAGAAAAGCCCGCAGCGCGACCGCGAAAGTCAGTCCGGCTTTTTCGCGCACGCTGACCTGGTTGATGCCGGCCAGCTGGATCTCGGCTGGGTCTTCCACCGAGCAGAGGTTGCGTGCCTCGCCATTCAGCAGGTTCAGGAAGCAGTACAGCGATAGTGTCTTGCCGCTGCCCGTCGGTCCGGTGACGAGCATCAGACCGTGCGGCGCGCGGATCGCGGCGTCGACGGCTTCGCGCTGCCGCGGATCGAGGCCGAGCGAATCGAGCGAAAGATCGGTGGGCAACGCGTCGAGCCGTCGTAGCACGAGCTTTTCGCCGAACAGTGTCGGCAGCGAATTGACGCGGTAATCCTCGAGCCGCCCTGGCGACGTCGCTAGGCGTAGCCGGCCGTCCTGCGGCACGCGTCGCTCGGCGATGTCCATGCGCGCGAGCACTTTCACACGCGTGACGAACGCGTCGCGCAGATGGGCGGGCGGCCGCGGGATTTCATGCAGCACGCCGTCGATACGCAGGCGCACACGCCAGCCATGCTCGGCCGGCTCGATGTGGATATCCGACGCATTGCGCCGCGTCGCTTCGTGCAACGTGTCGGTCAACAGACGCACGGCTGGGGCGTTGTCGGGATCGTTCAGACTCGTTGTGCTGGATTCGCCGTCGATAGCGAGTGGGCGCGGCAATGCCGCGGCGGTGGCAAAGGGTGTTTGCATGAGAGACCGGTGATGAACCGCCTTTAGAACATGACGGCTTCATCTTCCGGTTGCGGGCGTCCGAATGCCATTCGGCCATTCGGCTAATGGCGCGTTTCGCGAGCCTGTGCGATGCTGACCGTAAATCAGCGTGCGGCGGCGCGAAGTTCAGCCTGACCTTGCTTTACCGGCCTTCGTGCGCGACGGCGGTTTGAAAAGCTTGACGGTGCGGATCGCCTGATCGTCGCTGCGCATCACTTCGAGCTTGGTGTCTCCGATGCGCACGCAGACGTCGCCGTCGGGGATGTCTTCGAGGATTTCGAGAATCAGGCCGTTCAGCGTTTTGGGGCCATCGGTGGGCAGCCCGAGTTGCAGCCAGCGGTTCAGCTCGCGCAACGGCATGCTTCCCGCGACGATGCATTCGCCCGCCTCGTTCCAGCCGCCGCGCGAGCTGGCGCTACGCGGAATCGACGTGGTGAATTCGCCGATCAGTTCCTCGATGATGTCTTCCGGTGTGACGAGGCCTTGCAGTTCGCCGTATTCGTTGACGACGAGCGCGATGCGTTGCCGGCTCTCCTGAAAGTATTGCAGCTGCTGGAACACCGGCGTGCCGCTTGGCACGAAGTACGGCTCGGCGAGCAGCTCGCGCAAGGTATCGCGCTCGAGCTCCTGGTTGTGCAGCGCTGAGAGCGTCTTGCGCACGTGCAGCACACCGAGCACGCGGTCGATGTCGCCCTGGTAGACGATCAGCTTGTTGTGATAGCAGGTCTCCAGTTGATGCAGGATCTGTTCGAACGGGGCATTGAAGTCGAGGGCCTCGATACGGCGACGCGGGATCATCACGTCATCGACGGAGATGTTTTCGAGGTCGAACAGGTTCAGCAGGATGCTGCGGTGCTTGGTGGGCATGAAGCTTCCCGACTCGAGCACGATGGTGCGCAGTTCTTCGGTGGACAGCCGCTGGTCGCGCGCGCCCTTCGTGTTGATGTGCAGCACGCGCAGGATGCCGGTCGCGAACAGGTTGACAAACCAGATCAGTGGTCTCGCGACGCGCATCAACGGCGCGATCAGCAGGCTCGCGGGCAGCGCGATTTTCTCGGGAAACGTCGCGCCGACGATCTTCGGTGTGATCTCCGCGAACACGATAATGAGGAACGCGACGATACCGGTCGCGATCGACAGCACGAGGCTATTGCGGCCGAACGTATGCAGCGCGAGCGATGTCGTCAGTACCGGAATGATCGTGTTGAACAGGTTGTTGCCGATGAGGATCACGCTGAGCAGCTGATCGGTTGTTGCGAGCAGGCCCTGAGTCGTCTTTGCGCCGAGCGTGTTCTTGCTGGCGAGATGTTTGAGGCGATGACGATTGAGCGCCATCATCGCTGTCTCGGAAATGGAAAAGAAGGCGGAGCAGACAAGCAGCAGAAGGACGGCGCCGATCTGCGCCCATAAGGGAAGTTGTTCCACGCGTCGTGAAAAATAAGGGAAAGGATGGAGAGAATATAGCAGAGGGGGCCGCGCGCTCCGGTGTGGACGACGGCTGACGTCGCCAGGACGACAACGTGGCAACGTACGCGCTGTGCCTGACGAGCCGGAGGAAAGAAAGCGGCGAAGGGCAGCACGAGAGCAACGAAAAAAGCGCCGCGCAAAACAAAAAACCGCCCAGCAACGCTGCGGCGGTTTTGAACCTTGAGCTAACAAGGAGAAATCTGGTCGGGGTGAGAGGATTCGAACCTCCGGCCTCTACGTCCCGAACGTAGCGCTCTACCAGGCTAAGCTACACCCCGATTGGGTACTGCTGACTCGATTCAGACTAATTCGGTGTTCCAGTCTCGTTCAAGACTGTCTTGCCGTCGAGTAAGAGCATAATTCTAGCAGGCTCTCCTTGAAAAGGGAATGGGGAAATGACGAAATTGCTGCCGCGGCTGCCTGCGCCTCCTGTTTCGCGCACTCGAGCGTGTGATCCAGCGCGCCCGAGCGCGTGATCGCGTCGAAAATGGTATCGAAACGGTCGGTGCCACCTTGCTCGATGGCTTCGCGCGCGAGCGCCGACTGCTCGGGCGTGCCGCGTTCGATCAGATAGATGAGCGGAAGCGTCGGTTTGCCTTCGCGCAGATCGTCGCCGGCGTTCTTGCCCATCGACTCGGCCGTGCCCGTGTAGTCGAGCCAGTCGTCCATGATCTGGAACGCGGTGCCGATGCGACGACCGTACTCGGCGGCGGCGGCTTCGGTTTTCGCGTCCGCGCCGGCCAGCACCGCGCCGAGCTGGGCGGCCGCCTCGAACAACTTTGCGGTCTTGTAGCGGATCACCTGCATGTAACGGGCTTCGTCGACGTCGGCATCGTGCATGTTCAACAGCTGCAGCACTTCGCCTTCAGAGATGATGTTGGTCGCCTCCGACAGAATTTCCATCACGCGCATCTTGCCCACGCCGACCATCATCTGGAACGACCGTGAGTAAAGAAAGTCACCGACCAGCACGCTCGCCGCGTTGCCGAACAGCGCATTGGCGGTCTGGCGGCCGCGCCTCAGGTCGGACTCGTCGACCACGTCGTCATGCAGCAGCGTGGCCGTGTGGATGAATTCGACGACCGCTGCCAGCTCGTGCCGGTGCCCCGTCGTATCGCCCAGCGCGCCCGCCACCAGCAACAGCAGCGCGGGCCGCAGCCGCTTGCCGCCGGCGCTGATGATGTACTCGGAAATCTGATTGATCAGCATCACGTCCGACGCAAGACGTTGCCGGATGACGCGATTGACCTGCTGCATGTCTTCGGCGATCGGAGCAAGCAGGCTGGCGACGTTGGGGGAGGTGGTGGCAGTCGACGACATGATGGCTGAATTGGGTAGTGCCGCGAATTATAAGGCGATCGGGGCGCTTCTGGGTCGTCGGCTGCGGCGTGGATGCGGTCCGCATGGCGCGCGGGGCGCCTGCCAAGGCCGTCTGCGGGGCGCCGCGCGTTACAGGTTTGCCATCTGCGAGCGCCTGCGAGGGAGGGCGAAGCCGGACCGTAGACGGTTTGGTAAGCAGGTTTTGACCGAGCAGCTAACTCTATGTATAATTGAGGGTTTCCGCGCGCGGTGCGTGGGAAAAATGAATACAGAGTGAGGTTCTCAATGTACGCGGTCATAAAAACCGGTGGCAAGCAGTACAAGGTTGCCGTCGGCGAAAAACTTAAAGTAGAACAGATACCGGCAGACATTGACGCTGAAATCACGCTCGACCAGGTTCTCGCAGTGGGCGAAGGCGAATCGATTAAGTTCGGTACGCCGCTGGTCAGTGGGGCTTCCGTCAAGGCTACCGTCGTGTCGCAAGGTCGTCACGCCAAAGTGACGATCTTCAAGATGCGTCGCCGGAAGCACTACCAGAAGCATGGCGGCCACCGCCAGAACTATACCGAACTGCGCATCGACGCGATCAACGCGTAAGCGCACCGGTTAAGGAGCAAATCAAATGGCACACAAAAAGGCAGGCGGATCGTCCCGGAACGGCCGCGACTCCGAATCGAAGCGCCTCGGCGTTAAGGTTTACGGCGGCCAGGCTATCAACGCTGGTGGCATCATCGTGCGTCAGCGCGGTACGCGCATGCACGCTGGCGAGAACGTCGGCATGGGCAAGGATCACACCCTGTTCGCTCTGAAGGACGGCCACGTCCAGTTCTCGACGAAGGGCGCGGCGAAGAAGCACACCGTTTCTGTCGTCCCGGCAGCCTGAGTTTAATCAGGCACGGGCTTCAGGACCGGAAAAAGGCCCCGCGAAGTTCGCGGGGCTTTTTTTATTGCGGCGCCTCTTTAGCTTGGCGCCGAAGCCGCGCAGCCGACCGCTCCTCATCGGCGGACTATGCCGTTCGGTCGATTGATCAACGCGCGGCGCGCGCGGCAAAATAGCAGCATCCAATCAGTATCAACCCCTGCATCGAATCGGGCAGTACACCACGGGACGGAGTAACACATGAAGTTCATTGACGAAGCGAGGATTGAAGTCATCGCCGGCGACGGAGGGGATGGCAGCGCGTCGATGCGCCGCGAGAAGTTCGTCCCGTTCGGCGGCCCCGATGGCGGTGACGGCGGCCGGGGCGGCAGCGTGATCGCGGTGGCTGACCGCAACATCAACACGCTGATCGATTACCGCTACGCGAAAAAACATCTGGCGCGCAACGGCGAAAACGGCCGCGGCTCGGATTGCTACGGCAAGGGCGGTGATGACATCACGCTGCGCATGCCGGTCGGCACCACCATCACGGACATGGAAACCGGCGAGCTGATCGCCGATCTGACCGAGCACAACCAGAGCGTGCAAATCGCGCAAGGGGGAGCCGGCGGCCTCGGCAACCTCCATTTCAAGTCCAGCACGAACCGCGCGCCGCGTCAGAAGACCGACGGCAAGCCGGGCGAGCGCCGCATGGTCCGCCTCGAACTGAAAGTGCTGGCCGACGTCGGTCTGCTCGGCATGCCGAATGCGGGCAAGTCGACGTTTATCTCGTCGGTGTCGAACGCGAAGCCGAAAATCGCCGATTACCCGTTCACCACGCTCGCGCCGAACCTCGGCGTCGTGCGCGTCGGGCCGAGCCGCAGCTTCGTGATTGCCGACATTCCGGGGCTGATCGAAGGCGCGGCGGAAGGCGCCGGCCTAGGCCATCAATTCCTGCGTCACCTGCAGCGCACCGGGCTGCTGCTGCACATCGTCGACATCGCACCGTTCGATGAATCGATCGATCCGGTCGCGGAAGCGAAGGCGATCGTCAACGAACTGCGCAAGTACGACGAAGAGCTTTATCAGAAGCCGCGCTGGCTTGTGCTGAACAAGCTGGACATGGTGCCTGAGGACGATCGCGAAGCGCGCGTGGCGGCGTTCCTCGAAGGCTTCGGCTGGGACGGTCCGGTGTTCGAGATCTCGGCGCTGACTGGCCAGGGCTGTGAAAATCTTTGCTACGCCGTGTTCGACTACCTCGCCGAGCACTCCGACGCGCAACGCGCGGCCGAAGCCGAAGACCTGGCCTCCGACGTGCGTTTCCGCGACGGGACGCAAGTACCGGCCGCGACCCGCGAAGCCGGCACCGATCCGCAGGAATAACAACTCGAGCGCCGGCGCCAGCGGCGGGTGCCGGTATGCATCACGCGTCATCTTGGGAGACAGCGCACAATGCGTTCCGTCATCGCAGATTCACGGCGATTGGTCGTCAAAGTCGGTTCGAGTCTCGTCACGAACGACGGGCGCGGCCTCGATCATGCGGCGATCGGCCGCTGGGCCGCGCAAATTGCCGCACTGCGCGCGCAAGGCAAGGAAGTCGTGCTGGTCAGCTCGGGCGCGATCGCCGAGGGCATGCAGCGGCTCGGCTGGACGAAGCGGCCGCGTGAAATCGATGAGCTGCAGGCGGCCGCGGCGGTCGGTCAGATGGGTCTCGCGCAAGTGTACGAAAGCCGCTTCGCCGAACATTCCATCCAGACTGCGCAGATCCTGCTTACTCACGCTGACCTTGCTGATCGCGAGCGCTATCTGAACGCTCGCTCCACGCTGCTCACGCTGCTGGGGCTCGGAGTTGTACCGATCATCAACGAGAACGACACGGTCGTCACCGACGAAATCAAGTTCGGCGACAACGACACGCTCGGCGCGCTGGTTGCCAATCTGATCGAGGGCGACGCGCTGATCATTCTGACGGACCAGCAAGGCCTCTTCACCGCAGATCCGCGCAAGGACCCGACCGCGACACTCGTCCAGCATGCCGACGCCGGCGCGCCCGAGCTCGAGGCGATGGCGGGCGGTGCGGGCTCGAGCCTCGGCCGCGGCGGCATGCTGACCAAGATTCTCGCTGCGAAGCGTGCGGCCCATAGCGGCGCCAATACGGTGATCGCGAGTGGGCGCGAGTCGGACGTGCTGGTGAGACTGGCGGCCGGCGAGGCGATCGGCACCCAACTGATCGCGCGCACCGCGCGCATGGCGGCGCGCAAGCAATGGATGGCCGATCACCTGCAGGTGCGCGGCCACGTCGTGATCGATGACGGCGCGGTCGAAAAACTGACCGCCGGCGGCAAGAGCTTGCTGCCGATCGGCATCGTCGGTGTGCAGGGTGCATTCGCGCGCGGCGAGGTGATCGCGTGTCTGAGCGCGTCAGGCCGCGAGGTCGCACGTGGTTTGACGAACTACAGCAGCGCGGAAACCAAACTGATCCAGCGGCGTCCGAGCGGCGAAATTGAGTCAGTGCTCGGCTATATGCTCGAGCCCGAACTGATTCATCGCGACAATCTCGTGGTGCTTTGATCTGCGCGGCGGCGCGCATATCGCGCGTATGAAGAGCCAACAATTAAGCCGTTCCAGCGCAGGCTGGAACGGCTTTTTAATCGTCACGGGTAAGCAACGGCGCCTGAGTCGGGCGCGCGCCGCGCAACCGGCCTCAATGAATCTGCGACGTCTGCGTGCGCTTGTAACGAATGTTCTCGACGATGTGCTGCGCGCTGCCGGTCGGAATCTTGTTTGCGCACATATAGTCCTGATACAACGCGGCCTGGTACGCATTCAGCGCGCCGTTTTCTATCCGCGAAAACGGGTTTGCGACCGTCGTGTCCCAGCCGTCGTGATCGGCGTTCAGGCCCGCATACTGACGCCATTCATACGTGTCGCAACGGATGCCCTCGTAATTGACGTTGCGCGCACCGCCCGGGCTCGTGACGACCACCGTGTAACGCACCACGCCGTCGTCGCCGACGCTGACGGACTTCGGGTCGATCGCAAATTGCAGCGGCGTATTGCCGGAGACTTCGAACGGCAGCAGGTTCGCGTCGGAGGGCAGCGGCGGCAACGTGTCGACCTTGTTTTCAACCCAGTTGCTCTTGCGATCCAGCAGATAGGTGAACTCGCTGTCGTCTTTGTTGGTCGGTTTGCCGGCGCTCGAACAGCCTGCCAGCAGGGCGCCTGTGGCGACGCACGCCACGGCGAATGCAAGTGCTTTCAATCTGTTTCCCTCGAGAGACAGACGCGGCTCGAAAGCCGCGCCAGAGAGAGGCGGCGCGAGCCGCCGCCTGGAATGGTTAATCGCGCACGCCTCGTCGTACTAACGGGGCGACGGCCTCGTCGGCTTCGGCCGTTTCGCGCTCATCCTCCGATCTCATGTTGGCATCCAGTGAGCCGGGACCGCAATCCGGCGCGACCAGCACGTGCGTCGAAGTTTCGACGCTGACCGAAGTTACGGTCGTGACGGTGGTGACCACCGTGCTTACCGTGGAATCCGGCGGGCTTTGCATCGACGACGCTATCCGGGGATAACGCGACCCATGATGCCCGCCAGGTTTTTCCGCACGCGGCGCAGGCCGGCGCATGAAACGGGACAGCTCCGTTAGCGCCAACTGATACACATCCCGCTTGAACTCGATCACACAGTCGAGCGGCACCCAATACTCGTTCCAACGCCACGCATCGAACTCAGGGTGGTCGGTGGCGCGCAAACAGATGTCGCAGTCGCGTCCTACCATCCGGAGCAAAAACCAGATTTGTTTCTGGCCGCGGTAATGACCGCGTACTTCGCGCTTGATGAACTTGTCAGGCACCTCATAACGCAACCAGTCGCGCGTGCGACCGATCACCTTGACGTGCTCAGGAAGCAGCCCGGTCTCTTCGTGTAACTCCCGATACATCGCTTGCACGGGGGTCTCACCATATTTGATGCCCCCTTGCGGAAACTGCCAGGAATGTTCACGGAGTCGTTTGCCCCAAAACACCTCGTTGTGCGCGTTCAAGAGGATGATGCCGACGTTCGGGCGAAAGCCTTCACGATCCAGCATACAACCACCTTCGAATCCTTTAAAATTGCTTTGATTATAAACAGATAACGGACCCTACGCACCGAATCGCATAAGAATGGAGCGATTCGCCGCAATAGGCCCGGGTTTGCGGTAGCCTGTCGGTTTTCCGTGCCTATCCCTTGTGAGAGAGGCTTTGCGCGGCGGTTTCGGCGCCGCACGGGGGCAGGGCGCCGCCAGTCGGGCGAACCCTGCCGGCTTCGCCGCGGATCTGTGTCGATTTCCCTCATTTTCCCCTTTTCTGGCGGTCCTACCGGAAGCCGCCGCTTTTGGACACCTTGAATGAAAGCTTCCCGTTTCTTTATCGGCACTCTCAAAGAAGCGCCCGCCGACGCCGAAATCATCAGCCACAAGCTCATGGTGCGCGCGGGCATGATCCGTCGCGTCGCGGGCGGTATCTATAACTACCTGCCGGTCGGCCTGCGTTCGATCCGCAAGGTGGAAGCGATCGTGCGTGACGAAATGAACCGGGCGGGCGCCATCGAGCTGTTGATGCCGGCCGTGCAGCCGGCCGAACTGTGGCAGGAATCGGGGCGCTGGGAGAAGTACGGTCCCGAGCTGCTGCGCTTCAAGGACCGCAAGCAGGCCGATTTCGTGATGGGCCCGACGCACGAGGAAGTGGTCACCGACATCGCGCGCAATCAGATCAAGAGCTATCGCCAACTGCCGGTCAACTTCTATCAGATCCAGACGAAGTTCCGCGACGAGATCCGTCCGCGTTTCGGCGTGATGCGCGGCCGCGAGTTCATCATGAAAGACGCGTACTCGTTCGACAAGGACGCGCAGGGTCTGCGCGAGTCGTATCGCAAGATGTACGACGCGTACGTGCGCATCTTCACGCGCCTCGGTCTGGACTTCCGCGCGGTGGCGGCCGACAACGGCTCGATCGGCGGCAGCGGCTCGCATGAGTTCCATGTGATCGCCGACACCGGTGAAGACGACATCGCGTATTGCCCGACCTCCGATTTCGCCGCGAACGTCGAGGCGGCCGAAGCGCTACCGCTGATCGCAGAGCGCGCGGCGCCGGCAGAAGAGATGAAGAAGACCGCGACGCCCGGCAAGGCGAAGTGCGAGGCGGTTGCCGAACTGCTGAACATTCCGCTCGAACGCACGATCAAGTCGGTCGTGCTCGCCACCGAGAACGAAGGCGCCGAGCCGACGATCTGGCTGCTGATGCTGCGTGGCGATCATGATCTGAACGAGATCAAGGCGGCCAAGCTTCCGGGCCTCGGTAATTTCCGCATGGCGACGGAAGCCGAGATCGTCGAGACGTTCGGCACACCGCCGGGCTATCTCGGTCCGATCAACACGAAGAAGCCGGTCAAGGTGATTGCGGACCGCACGGTCGCGAACATGAGCGACTTCGTGGTCGGCTCGAACGACGTCGACTATCACACCACCGGCGTGAACTGGGGCCGCGACCTGCCGGAGCCGGTCGTCGCCGACATCCGCAATGTGAAGAAGGGCGATCCGTCGCCGGACGGCAGGGGCGTGCTCGACATCTGCCGCGGCATCGAAGTGGGCCACGTGTTCCAGCTCGGCACCAAGTATTCCGAAGCGATGAACGCGGCCTGTCTCGACGAAACCGGAAAGCCTCGGCCGATGGAAATGGGCTGCTACGGCATCGGCGTCACGCGGATTCTCGGCGCCGCGATCGAACAGAATTTCGACGACAAGGGCATCATCTGGCCGGAGTCGATTGCGCCGTTCGAAGTCGTGCTGTGCCCGATGGGCTATGACCGCAGCGACGCGGTGCGTGAGCAGGCCGACAAGCTGTACGCGGAACTCGTCGCGGCCGGTATCGACGTGATCCTCGACGATCGCGGCGAGCGGCCGGGCGTGATGTTCGCCGACTGGGAACTGATCGGCGTGCCGCATCGACTGGTGATCGGCGACCGTGGTCTGAAGGACGGCAAGATCGAGTATCAGGGCCGTCGCGAGGCCGAAGCGACGCTGCTGCCGGTCGCGGACGCCGCGCAGACCGTGATCGACAAAGTGCGCGCGGCGCTGGCGAACTAAGCGGAGCGGGCGGTGGAGTACAACTTCCTGTCAGCGACGGTGCTGCTGATCCTGATCACCGATCCGCTCGGCAACATCCCGATCTTCGTCAGCTGTCTGCGCGATGTGTCGCCGGAGCGTCGCACGGTCGTGATCCTGCGCGAGGTCGCGATCGCGTTTGCGATCCTGCTGGTGTTCATGGTGCTCGGGCAGAGCTTTCTGCGCATGATGAGCCTCAGCGACCAGTCGTTGCGGATCGGCGGCGGCATCGTGCTGTTTCTGATTGCGCTGCGCATGGTGTTTCCGCATCCGGACGGTCCGTTCGGCGGCGACGCGCGCGGCGGCGAGCCGCTGATCGTGCCGCTCGCGATTCCTGCGCTAGCGGGTCCGTCGGCGTTGGCGACGGTCATGCTGCTGACCTCGCAGGCGCCGGGCAAGACGTTCGAGTGGGTCGGCGCGCTGACCGTCACGATGATCATCTGTGCGATCGTGCTGATGCTCGCCGAGCGCATTCAGGCGTGGCTCGGTGAACGTGTGATGGCGGCGTTCGAGCGGCTGATGGGGCTCGTGCTCGTCGCGATTTCAGTCGAGATGATGCTCGGTGGAATCCGCTCTTTCGTGCACAAGCTGTGAAACGCGAGCCGGTGCGCGCATTGCCACCGTCGCAGCCATAAAAAAGCAGCCAGGCAGGCTGCTTTTTTTCGCCGGTAGGGCGGGCGGATGCCCCGCTCACGCTCCCTCGGTCAACGCCCGAATGGTCGGCAGGTTGCGCCAGTAGCCCTTCGCATCCATCCCGCAGCCGAACACGTACCGGTCCGGCACTTCGAAGCCGCAGTAATCGGGGCGCAGCGGTTTCGCCTTCGGAATGATCTTCTCGCACAGCACCGCGGACAGGAAGCGCTTCGCGCCCATCGCGAGGATGCGGTCACGGATTGCGGCCATCGTCTCGCCTTCGTCGAGGATGTCGTCGAGCACGAGCACCACGCGATCCTTGACCGACTCCGCCGGCGCGACGCGCCATTGCATCTCGTTGCTGCCCTTCGTCGTATTGCGGTAGCGCGTCAGGTGGATGTAGTCGAACTCGAGCGGGAAATCGAGGTGCGGCAGCAGCATGCCGGTGAATACCGCGGCGCCGCCCATCACCGACAGCACGAGCGGGAAGTCCTCGCTCATCTCGTCGCGGATGGCAGCCGCCATGCGGGCGATCGACGCAGTGACGTCCGAGGCCGAAACTATCTCTTCGGAGTGTTGAAAAATATGGAGGGCTTCTTCGCGGTTCATGACGTCTGACGGACGGTAACTGTATACATAGTGTGAGTGGCAACGTCCCGAGGGACGTTCCCGCGAGGGACGGCGCAATGCGCTACAGAATAAACCCGCACGATGCCGAAGTCAGCCGCGCCGCATTCGGCGCGAGCGCGCGCCGGTCCCATCAAGCTTAGCGCATGCCGGGCATCATGCCCTTCATGCCGCGCATCATCTTCTGCAGGTTGCCGCCCTTGAGCTTCTTCATCATCGTGCGCATCTGTTCGTACTGGTTCAGCATGCGGTTGACTTCCTGCACCTGCACGCCCGCACCCGCGGCGATGCGGCGCTTGCGGGTCGCCTTGATCAGTTCGGGCTTGGCGCGCTCGGCCGGCGTCATCGAGTTGATGATGCCTTCCATGCGGCGCATCTGCTTCTCGGCCTGACTCATGTCGGCGCCGGCCGCGGCTTGCTGAAACTGCGCGGGCAGCTTGTCCATCAGCGACGACAGGCCGCCCATGCCCTTCATTTGCGTGAGCTGGGCGCGGAAATCGTTGAGGTCGAAGTCGCCGCCTTTCTTGACCTTGTCGGCGAGCTTCTGCGCGGCCTGCACGTCGACGCCGCGCTGCGCTTCCTCCACCAGCGCGAGAATGTCGCCCATGCCGAGAATCCGGCTCGCCATGCGGTCCGGGTGGAACACTTCGAGGCCGTCGAGTTTTTCGGCGACGCCCACGAACTTGACCGGCTTGCCCGTCACGTGACGCACCGAGAGCGCCGCGCCACCGCGCGAATCACCGTCGAGCTTGGTGAGCACGACGCCGGTGAGCGGCAGCGCGTCGCTGAACGCCTTCGCGGTGTTGACCGCGTCCTGGCCGAGCATCGCGTCGACGACGAACAGCGTTTCCGCCGGCTTCAGCTCGGCGTGCAGCGCGGTGATTTCGTTCATCATCACCTCGTCGATACCGAGACGGCCGGCCGTGTCGACGAGCAGCACGTCGTGATAATGGCGCTTGGCCCAGTCGAGCGCGGCGCGGGCAATGTCGACCGGCTTCTGGTTCAGCTCCGACGGGAAGAAGTCCGCGCCGACCTGCTCGGTCACCGTTTTCAGCTGCGCGATGGCGGCGGGACGATAGACGTCGCACGAAACGGTCAGCACCTTCTTCTTGTACTTCTCGCGCAGCAGCTTGGCGAGCTTGCCGACCGTGGTCGTTTTGCCGGCGCCCTGCAGACCCGCCATCAGGATGATCGCGGGCGGCGCGACGGCGAGATTGAGCTCGGAGGCCTTGCCTTCGTAATCGCCGCCGATCACCGCGGTCAGTTCGCGCTGCACGACGCCGACGAGCGCCTGACCCGGCGACAGGCTGGAGATCACTTCTTCGCCGAGCGCCTTCTCCTTGACCTTCGCGATGAACTCGCGCACGACGGGCAGCGCCACGTCGGCCTCGAGCAGTGCGAGACGCACCTCGCGCAGCATTTCCTGGGTGTTCGCCTCGGTGAGCCGGGCTTCGCCGCGCAGCGTCTTGACGACGCGCGCCATCCGTTGAGTCAGATTGTCGAGCATGGGGAGCGATGAACGGTGGGGCCCGCGCAGCGCGCGAAGCGCAAGACGTCGCGGAGTAGGGCCCTAGTGTAAACTTCGAATATGGATATTGTACTGTATGCCCTCACCGCGCTTCTCTATGGCGGTCTTGCCGTGGCCGGCTGGCGCTCGCACCGGCACGCGGCCGTGCGGCCGCTGCTCGAGAGCGTGCCGCCGCTGCCCGGTCATGCCGCCAACGCGGGCGCTCTGGTGGCCTCCGGCATGAGCGCGCCCGGGCGCGCGCTGCTGTTCGTCGCGCTGCTCGCTCACGGCGTGCTGCTCCATACCACGATCTTCCCGCAGAACGCGATGGTGTTCGGCTTCGCGTTCGCGCTGTCGGCGATGTTCTGGCTCGGCGCCGGCATCTACTGGATCGAGAGTTTCTTTTTCCCGCTCGACGGACTGCGCCTGCTGGTGTTGCCACTCGCGTGCGTCGCGTCGCTGCTGCCGCTCGCGTTCGGCGGCGTGCGCGTGCTGCCGTATGCGGCCGCGCCGATGTTCAAGCTGCACTTCCTGATTGCGAATATCGCGTACGGTCTGTTCGCGATCGCGGCGCTGCACGCGGTGCTGATGCTGGCGGTCGAGCGGCGTCTGCATTCGATGCGCGGTGGTCTCGCGCAAAGGCACGCGGCGGCGGACAATGGCTGGTGGTCGAGTTGGCTCGACGCGCTGCCGCCGCTGCTCACGCTCGAGAAGCTGCTGTTCCGTCTGATCGGCGCCGGCTTCGTGCTGCTCACGCTGACGCTGCTGTCGGGCATCCTGTTCAGCGAGCAGCTGGTCGACCGCGCGTTGCGGCTCGATCACAAGACCGTGTTCGCGATTCTTTCGTGGGTGATGTTCGGCGCGCTGCTGACCGCGCGCAAGGTGTCCGGCTGGCGCGGCCGTGCGGCATTGCGCTGGGTGCTGGCCTCGTTCGTCGCGCTGTTGCTCGCGTACGTCGGCAGCCGTTTTGTTTTCGAGGTGCTGTTGCACCGGCCCGTGGTGTGAGTGTCCCCATGCGACAAATCTTTTTGCTGATTCTGCTGTTCATCGTCGGTCAATGGCTCGTGAAGGCGCTGCGCCGCCACGACGCGCAATCCGCGCAACGCACCGGTGCCGGCGGCGCCAACGCTGCCGGCACCGCGAATGGCGGCGCGCGTTCTTCGAATGGGCAACAGCCGCAGCTTGCCGAGCCGATGATCCGCTGCGTCGAGTGCGGCGTGCACGCACCGAAGAGCGACTCGGTCAGCGTCGCGGGGCAGGCGTTCTGCTGCGCCGCGCACGCGCAGCGCCACGGCGCGCGTCCGAGCGGCCGCGACGCCCGATGAGCGGCGCGTACACCGTCGATGCCGACGGTTGGGTTCCTGCCGCACGCAAGCTTGCCTCGCCAAACTTCGAAGCGCGGCCGCAAGGCGCGCTGCCGACGCTGATCGTCGTTCACAACATCAGCCTGCCGCCGAACCAGTTCGGCGGCACCGCGATTGCCGAGCTGTTCCAGAACGCGCTCGACTGCAACACTCACCCGTACTACGACACGCATCTGCGCGGCGTGCGCGTGTCCGCGCATTTCGTGATTCATCGCGATGGCGCACTCGAGCAGTTCGTGTCGTGCAACGAGCGCGCGTGGCACGCGGGGCCGTCGAATTTTTTCGGCCGCGAGCGCTGCAATGATTTCTCGATCGGCATCGAGCTCGAAGGCAGCGACACCACCGCCTTCGAAGCGACGCAATACCGCACGCTCGCCGCGCTCGTCAGAGCACTGACGGCACGCTATCCGATCGACGCGCTTGCCGGCCACTCCGACATCGCACCCGGTCGCAAGACCGATCCCGGTCCGTATTTCGAGTGGCCGCGACTGCAGCGCGACACGTTGCTCGACGGTCGGTATTTCCCCTATCTCAAGTTTCCCGAAACGCGGTAACCCCTTCGCACGATCTTGCGTGATCCACGGAGAACGAGGCGCAGCCTGCTTCTCCGGGGAGCTTCTGCGCGCCGCGTGAAGCAAAAGTCAAGACTGCGAGCGCAAATAAAACCTTTTGACCTGTCTCGAAACTCCACTATACTTGGTGCCGACAACTGAGTTTCGCACTATATCTTGTGTTGTGCTGTGAATAACCATGTGCATAACCGAGTGAATAAGAGTGGATAAGTCTGCGGCGTCCCGCTCCCCGAGCATGGCACCGCAAGCATTCCAGACAGCGAAAAAAATTCCTGGGGCGCAGCCGGTAGGGGATCTCCGGCCGCATCCAGAAGCATTCAGGAAAGGACCAGCCAGTGATCGCGACCGACCCGATGAAGACCGTCATCAAATCGAACCAGGCTTCCTCGCAGATGCATCCCACCAACCGGCGTCGCCGGCCTTCCTGCACCTCATCGCACGCGCACGCGGCGGCGCGGCGTTCGATTTAATCCGCGGCACTCGCCGCAATATTTCCAAGACCAGGAGCTTTGCACATGCAAACCACCGACAACGTGACGACCCGTTACGAGGGCTCACCGACTGGCCAGACCTTCGGCCAGACCCAAGGCGCGCAGGCGCTCGCGCCGCAAGCGAATTACGCCGACTACAAGGTGATCCGCCGCAACGGCAGCGTGGTGTCGTTCGAGCCGTCGAAAATCGCGATCGCCGTGACGAAGGCGTTCCTCGCCGTCAACGGTGGTCAGGGCGCGGCGTCGGCACGGGTGCGCGAACTGGTCGAGCAACTCACGCTGAACGTGGTGCGCGCGCTGGTGCGCAGCCGTCCGAACGGCGGCACGTTCCATATCGAAGACATTCAGGATCAGGTCGAACTCGCGCTGATGCGCGGCGGCGAACACAACGTCGCGCGTGCTTACGTGCTGTATCGCGAGAAGCGCAACCAGGTGCGCGCGCATGACGCCCATGAAGGTCAGACAGCGGAAAGCGCCAGCACCCCGGACCTGAACGTGACCGACAACGGCATCACGCGTCCGCTGGACATGGCTGCGCTGCGCGGCATCATCGAGTCCGCGTGCGCGAACCTCGGCGACGCCGTAAGCGCCGAGCCGATCGTCGCGGAAACGGTGAAGAACCTGTACGACGGCGTGCCGATGAGCCAGGTGTACGACTCGGCGATCCTCGCTGCCCGCACGATGATCGAAAAGGACCCGGCCTACAGCCAGGTCACCGCGCGCATCCTGCTGCATACGATCCGCCGCGAGATTCTCGAAGAGGAAGTCACGCAAGCCGAGATGGGCGAGCGCTACGCCGAGTACTTCCCGCAGTTCATCAAGCGCGGCGTGCAAGCCGAGCTGCTCGACGACAAGCTGCTGCAGTTCGACCTGAAGCGCCTCGGGGCCGCGCTCGATGCGAACCGCGACCTGCAGTTCGGCTACCTCGGTCTGCAGACGCTGTACGACCGCTACTTCCTGCATCACGACAACGTGCGTATCGAAATGCCTCAGGCATTCTTTATGCGTGTCGCGATGGGTCTGTCGCTGAACGAGATCGACCGCGAAGCGCGCGCGATCGAGTTCTACAACGTGCTGTCGAGCTTCGACTTCATGAGTTCGACGCCGACGCTGTTCAACTCCGGCACGCGCCGCTCGCAGCTGTCGTCTTGCTACCTGACCACGGTCGACGACGACCTCGACGGCATCTACGAAGCGCTGAAGGAAAACGCGCTGCTGTCGAAGTTCGCCGGCGGCCTCGGCAACGACTGGACCCGTGTGCGCGCGCTCGGCTCGCACATCAAGGGCACCAACGGCAAGTCGCAGGGCGTGGTGCCGTTCCTGAAGGTCGTCAACGACACGGCGGTCGCCGTGAACCAGGGCGGCAAGCGCAAGGGCGCGGTGTGCGCGTACCTCGAATCGTGGCACCTCGACATCGAGGAATTCCTCGAGCTGCGCAAGAACACCGGCGACGACCGTCGTCGCACGCACGACATGAACACCGCGAACTGGATTCCCGATCTGTTCATGAAGCGCGTGATGGAAGGCGGCGACTGGACGCTGTTCTCGCCGTCCACCTGCCCGGACCTGCACGACAAGTTCGGCGCCGAGTTCGAAACGGCTTACACGGCTTACGAAGACAAGGTCGCGCGCGGCGAGATCAAGCTGTTCAAGAAGATCCCGGCGGCGCAGCTGTGGCGCAAGATGCTGGGCATGCTGTTCGAAACCGGCCATCCGTGGATCACGTTCAAGGATCCGTGCAACGTGCGCTCGCCGCAGCAGCACGTCGGCGTCGTCCACTCGTCGAACCTGTGCACGGAAATCACGCTGAACACGAGCGACGCCGAAATCGCCGTCTGTAACCTCGGCTCGGTGAACCTCGTCGCGCACCTGAAGGAGCAGGCCGACGGCACGCTCGCGCTCGACCACGACAAGCTGAAGCGCACGGTCAGCGTCGCGATGCGCATGCTCGACAACGTGATCGACATCAACTACTACGCGGTCGCCAAGGCGCGTAACTCGAACCTGAAGCACCGTCCGGTCGGCCTCGGCATCATGGGCTTCCAGGACTGCCTGCACGTGCTGCGCACGCCGTACGCGTCGCAGGAAGCGGTCGAGTTCGCCGATCGCTCGATGGAAGCGGTTTGCTACTACGCGTACTACGCGTCGACCGAGCTGGCCGAAGAACGCGGCCGCTACGCGAGCTACCGCGGTTCGCTGTGGGATCGCGGCATCCTCCCGCAGGATTCGGTGGCGCTGCTTGCCGAGGCGCGCGGCGGTTATGTCGAGGTCGATTCGAGCGAGTCGATGGACTGGCCCGCGCTGCGCTCGCGTATCTCGACCTACGGCATGCGCAACTCGAACTGCGTGGCGATCGCGCCGACCGCGACGATCTCGAACATCATCGGCGTGTCGGCGTGCATCGAGCCGACCTATCAGAACCTGTACGTGAAGTCGAACCTGTCGGGCGAGTTCACGGTGGTCAACGACTACCTGGTGCGCGACCTGAAGGCGCGCGGCCTGTGGGACGAAGTGATGGTCGCCGACCTGAAGTACTTCGACGGCACGCTGTCGCGCATCGACCGCATCCCGGCCGACCTGCGCGCGATCTACGCGACCGCGTTCGAAGTCGATCCGGTGTGGCTCGTCGAGTCGGCTTCGCGTCGTCAGAAGTGGATCGACCAGGCGCAGTCGCTGAACATCTACATGGCGGGCGCATCGGGCAAGAAGCTCGACGAGATCTACAAGCTCGCATGGCTGCGCGGACTGAAGACCACCTACTACCTGCGCACGATGGCGGCGACGCACGTCGAGAAGTCGACGGTCGCGCACGGCGCGCTGAACGCGGTGAGTTCGGGTCATGACGGCTCGGGTGGCGCAGGCGGCGCGGCAGGCGGCTTCGGCGTGGGCGGCGGCGCGGCGGGTGGTGTGGGCGGCGGCTTGCAGGCTGCTGCAGCGCTCGCAGCGACTGCCGCGGTCGCGGTCGACGCGGCACCCGAAGCGGATGGTCCGGTCTGCATGATGCGTCCGGGCGATCCTGGCTTCGACGAGTGCGAGGCTTGCCAGTAAAGATTGGCAAGCAGCGGGAGCGATGCTTGCTAACTGCACGCGAGGGTCGTAGGTGGTGATCCGCAGGCGGTGAGCGACGCGCCCCGTCGATGAAGTAGAAAGCAGGTCGACGAGCGGTGAGCAGTATCGAAGTCTCACCGCTCGTCGATGCAGTGAAGCAACCCAGCCGTTGGCAACACCAGACGATCGCACGACATGGCATCGCACCTCGACCGCCAACGCTGACGCAACACGCTCGACACGGCTCACCGCCGACTCTCGCGATGCGCGGCTCGTGCGGCATCGATCAGTCGATCAGTCGATCAGTCCATCGATCAGTCGGCGGATGCCGTGAACGCACTGCGCAATACATATAGATAGAGCAACGAAACGTCGTGTCGAAACGTTGCTCTTCGAGTTCGCGAAGGACCTCGGCAACACATGTTGAACTCGCGTTCATCACGCGTCACTGGATGGGTCACACGCAGCATGTCGAACAAAGTGTTGTATGAACGTAGCAACGCGAATCGAAAACAGGAATTTTCGCGAGTGAACTCTTTTATCGCTCGTGAAAAGATGGTACAAACCGTTCTAAATTGATGGTGACATTTATGCTCAACTGGGATGACGAGATCACTGCCGTAACTCCCTCGAGCGCGACGCAACCGAACGTGTTGCGCAACGCTGCGGGGTCGGCTGTGGATTCGCAAATCGGAACGCGTTCCGCGCCGCATGCTCCCTCCGCTCAAGAAGTCTTCGCGAACGACGTCGCTGTCGCTCCCGTCGCTCATATTGGCAACGCGGTTGCCAACGCGGCGGCCGCTTCCGAAGCGCGCGTCAATGTCGCCGACAAGCGCATCATCAACGGCCAGACTGACGTCAATCAGTTGGTGCCGTTCAAGTACAAGTGGGCTTGGGAAAAGTATCTGGCGGGTTGCGCCAACCACTGGATGCCGCAGGAAGTGAACATGTCGCGCGACATCGCCCTGTGGAAAGACCCGAACGGGCTGACCGAAGACGAGCGCCGCGTCGTCAAGCGCAACCTGGGTTTCTTCGTGACGGCAGATTCGCTCGCCGCCAACAACATCGTGCTGGGCACCTACCGCCACATCACGGCGCCCGAATGCCGCCAGTTCCTGCTGCGCCAGGCGTTCGAAGAGGCGATCCACACGCACGCTTACCAGTACATCGTCGAGTCGCTCGGTCTGGACGAGGGCGAAATCTTCAACGCGTATCACGAGGTTCCATCGATCCGCGCGAAAGACGAATTCCTGATTCCGTACATCCACGTGCTGACCGACCCGGCCTTCAAGACCGGTACGCTCGAAGCAGACCAGACGCTGCTGCGCTCGCTGATCGTGTTCGCCTGTGTGATGGAAGGCCTGTTCTTCTACGTCGGCTTTACGCAAATCCTGGCGCTCGGCCGCCAGAACAAGATGACCGGCGCGGCGGAGCAGTACCAGTACATCCTGCGTGACGAGTCGATGCACTGCAACTTCGGCATCGACCTGATCAACCAGATCAAACTCGAAAACCCGCACCTGTGGACGGCCGAATTCCGCGCCGAAATTCGCGCGATCTTCCAGCAGGCGGTCGAGCTCGAATACCGCTACGCCGAAGATACGATGCCGCGCGGCGTGCTCGGCCTCAACGCGTCGATGTTCAAGAGCTATCTGCGCTTCATTTGCAACCGCCGTTGCCAGCAGATCGGTCTCGATCCGCTCTACCCGAACGAGGAAAACCCGTTCCCGTGGATGAGCGAGATGATCGATCTGAAGAAGGAACGCAATTTCTTCGAGACGCGAGTGATCGAATATCAGACTGGCGGTGCGCTTTCCTGGGAGTAAGCCGGGATTCGTATCGCGGATGTATTCATTGATGGGGATGCCGCCGCCTGTGGCCGCGGCGCCCCGGGTTAGGAGCAGAACGGCCTGATGCAAAGCGTGCCCGGTGCCTTGACGGCCCACCAACATGACAGGCACTTTGCGGACCCTTCAGTGGGATGGGCAAACTTCCCCCCGGAAAAAGCCGCTGGCGTCGCTGCCGGCGGCCCGATCAAGCAATTGCCGGCGTCGCCTTGCGACGCCGACCAGATTTGGCGCGCGGTGCCTTCGGGCACGGCGCGCCTTACCGCATTCATTAGCGTAAGCGCGCCGCACCTGCGTACGCCGATGAATAGCCCGCTTCGTAGCGCGCGCCCTGAGAAGCGTCCGCGGGAAGCGGGTTTTGACGAAGGGTGTAGTTTGAACTGACCTCATCTGAAAACCTGAAGGAGAAAATGATGGCAACTGCAAAGAAGGCCGCGGCCAAGAAGCCCGCAGCAAAGAAGACCGCAGCAAAGAAGGCTGCTCCCGCTAAGAAGGCTGCTCCGGCCAAGAAGGTCGCCGCGAAGAAGGTCGCAGTGAAGAAGGTCGCCGCGAAGAAGGTTGCAGCGAAGAAGGTCGCGGCGAAGAAGGCAGCACCGGCGAAGAAAGCCGCAGTGAAGAAGGTCGCGGCGAAGAAGGTTGCAGCCAAGAAGGTCGCGGCGAAGAAGGCAGCACCGGCGAAGAAAGCCGCGGTGAAGAAGGTCGCAGCGAAGAAGGTCGCAGCGAAGAAGGCAGCACCGGCGAAGAAGGCCGCAGCGAAGAAGGCAGCACCGGCGAAGAAGGTCGCGGCGAAGAAGGCCGCTGCCAAGAAGGCGGCGCCTGCCAAAAAGGCTGCAGCCAAGAAAGCTGCACCTGCCAAGAAGGCTGCCGCGAAGAAGGCCGCTGCGCCTGCGAAGAAGGCTGCCCCTGCGAAGAAGGCTGTCGCCAAGAAGGCCGCGCCTGCTCCCGCTGCGCCTGCTGTCTCGAGCGCACCGGCGGCGACGGTGAAGACCGCGCTGAACCCGGCAGCGGCATGGCCGTTCCCGACGGGCAGCCGTCCGTAAGCAGTAGCAGTAAGTCGACACATCGTACGATGTGTCGGATGACCGGGTGGTGCTCGATTTCTTGCGGGCGCCACCCGGTCAATGACCCGTTACCGGTGTGCTGGTGGCGGGTTTTTTTTGCCCGTCGTCCCGAAAAGAAAAAACACGCATGGACCCGTGAGGACCCATGCGTGTGAAGTCGTCGTCGCGGCGCTGAACTACGCGCCGCCGCGCGGGAGGTGCGCTTAGTGTGTGACGCGCGTGACGCCGCCGCTCGACAGCAGCCTCACGCGATCGCCGGCGCGGAAGATTTCGCCGGTAGCAGTTTGGGTGACGGCGCGCATGTCGCCGTTGTCGAGGCGCACGGTGATTTCGATACCGTCGCGCATGGCGACGCGGTTTTCGATTGCATTGCCGGCGACCGCACCGCCGATGCCGCCGACGATACCCGTCGCGACCGAGCCACGTCCGCCGCCGATCGTGCTGCCGGCGAGCGCGCCGAGCGCCGCGCCGCCGAGTGCGCCGATGCCGATCGGCTGACCGTCGTTCGTGCTGATCCGCACCGCGCGCACGCTCTCCACCGTGGCCATGCGAACCGTCTGTTCACGCTGCGCCTGCGAGGCGGTGAAAACGTCGGGAGAGCTGCTGTTGACCGCACACCCCGACATGGCCAGCGAACCGGCGATCAAGGTGACGACGATCAGGCGACTCGATGTTCTCATTCCCAAACTCCCATAGCACGCGATATCAGTGCAGGTCGTATCCGAAGGCCTGCTTGAACCGCTCGTTGATTTCCGCCCGACTGGGCGCGTAGTTTTGCGGGCCTTGATGCTCGATCTTCAGTGCGCCCATCAGGCTGGCGAGACGGCCGGTCGTGGCCCACCCGAGACCCTTCTCGATACCGTAGAGCAAGCCACCGCGAAACGCGTCGCCGCAGCCGGTGGGATCGAGCACCTGCCTGGCCGTTACCGCCGGAATCTCTTCGATACCGCCGCCGTGATGGATCTGCGCACCCTTCTCGCCGAGCGTGATGATCAGCGCGTCGACCTTGCCGGCGATCTGTTCGATCGACCAGCCGGTCTTGTTGCTCACCAGCGCGGCTTCGTAATCGTTGACCGCTACATAAGTAGCAAGTTCAATGATGCGCCGCAGCGTCTCGCCGTCGAATAGCGGCAAGCCCTGGCCCGGATCGAAGATGAACGGCACGCCTGCGGCGGCAAGCTGTTCGGAGTGCTGGACCATGCCGTCATAGCCGTCCGGCGCGACGATGCCGAGCGTCAGGCCCGCCACTTCGTCGGCGCGGTTCTGATGCGACTGCATCATCGCGCCCGGATGGAAAGCGGTGATCTGGTTGTTCTCGAGGTCGGTCGTGATCATCGCCTGCGCCGAGTAGGTGTCGGGCACGACGAGCACGTTTTCCGTCGACAGGCCGAGCTGCGCGAGCCGGTCCAGATAGAGCTGTGCGTCGACGGCGCCGATCGCGCCCATGATGCGTGCGTCGCCGCCGAGCAGATTCAGCGCATAGGCGATGTTGCCCGCGCAGCCGCCGAACTCGCGACGCATGGTCGGCACGAGAAAGCTTACGTTCAGGATGTGGACCTGCTCCGGCAGGATGTGCTCCCGAAAGCGGCCTTCGAAGGTCATGATGTTGTCGTACGCGAGCGAGCCGCAGATGAGCGTAGCCAAGGCGAGCGTTCCTGTATGAAAGCGGTGGGAAGAGACGCGCCGCGCCGACAGCGCCGCGCGCGAGGCGCGGCGCCGTGGTTCGCGCGCGAGAGGGCTTACTTCAGCGCGGCGAGCGCTGCGTCGTAGTTCGGCTCGTTCTTGATCTCGCCGACCAGCTCGGCGTGCACGACCTTGTCGTTTTCGTCGAGCACGACGACCGCGCGCGCGGTCAGGCCGGTCAGCGGACCGCTCGTCACGTCGACGCCGTACGCTTGCGCGAACTCATGGCCGCGGAACGTCGACGCGGTCACCACGTTCTCGATGCCCTCGGTCGTGCAGAAGCGCGACGCCGCGAACGGCAGGTCGCCCGACACGACGATCACGGCCGTGTTGCTGAGCTTCGCGGCGGCTTCGTTGAACTTGCGCGTCGACGTCGCGCAGGTCGGCGTGTCGAGACTCGGGACGATGTTGAGCACCTTGCGCTTGCCGGCGAAGTCGGCGAGCGTCAGCGGCTTCAGGTCTCGGCCGATCAGCGAGAATGCGGCGGCCTGCTGGCCGACCGACGGGAACGTGCCGCTTACTTCGATCGGGTTGCCACCCAGCGTGACTTGACTCATGTGTTGTGCTCCGAAAAGGGCGTCAGTGATGACAATGATGCGCCCGCTCGGGAGCGGGCGCGCGAGGGTGCGTTACGGATAAAAAATCTGTACGCGAAAATTGGAGGCAATCGCGCTGCCGGTGTCGAGGTGCACGATCATCGTCTGCGTCGCGTGCGCGGGCAGGCCGGACGCGATCACGGTGCCGGGCGGCACGTAATCCTGCGGCCACAGCACGCGCCGCACGGCGACGTTGTTCTGATCGTCGAGCAGCGTGAGTTCGATCGCGGGGTAGGCGAGCGCGATGTTCAGGCGGTTGTGCAGCGGCATCTTCAACTCGAGCTTGTGCGGGCCGTCGATCTGCCGCAGATCGGAGGGCTCGACCAGCAGGCCTTCGATATCGTGCGGCGGCGTCAGCTGACAGCCGAGATGCGCGCAGGCCTGCGCGTACAGGATCTGCGAGCGCGGCAGGTTGACCATCACGGTCTCGCGTTGCCACCACGCGAGTTGCGCGAGCAGCGCAATGACGAGCAGCGCGGCGAGCACCACACCGGCGACGATCCAGCCGACGCGTCTGGCGTCCACCGGGCGGGTTTCGCGCACGACCGGGAACGGATCGTCGCCATCGCTGACGGGCGGATTGACCGAGAATGGCTCGCCGCTCGATGGGGCGAGCGACGGACCGCCCGGCGGGCGCGGGCCGCCGGGACCGCCGGCGCCCGAAGCACCTGCGGCACCCATGCCTGCGGCGGCGCCGAAGCCGCCCATGCCCCCACCGACCGGGCCGAAGTGCGGCTCGTTGTCGGGCATGCCATGCAGACTTGCTGGTTCGCGCAGCGCCGGTTCATCGAGCGTGGACGGCTCGGGGCGTTCGATCTTGTGCCAGACGCGCGGCGCTTCGTCTTCGACTCGCGGTGGGGAAGCAGGCGCGGTGGGCGGGACGACAGGCGGTTCATCGACCGCGTTGTCGGCGGGATAGGCGAAGGGTTCGAGCGGCGCGTCGGCCAGCGTCGGCTCATCGTCCGCGGGTAGCGGTGCCGTGAAAGCGCCGGCGCGCAATTCCGGTTCGGTCGCCTGGCGAGGAGTGCCCGATGTGACGGGTGCGTGCTCGTTGCCGCCAAGCGGCAACGGCGCGAGCGGCACGCTGCTCGCGTGGTCGCGCAAACGGGCATCGAGCGTGCTGCGGGAAATGCTGGTGGAGTCTTGTTCCGAAGCCGGCGCCCACGGGTCCCACGCGTCGCCGCTGAAGTCCGGGTTGGGTTGCCGCACACCCGACAGCGCTTCGATTGCCGCCGCGGCCGCAACCGGTTTGGCCGTGGAAAAATCGCCGCCTTCGGAGACGTCGAACAGACTGCTCGACGCGTCGAAGACTTCCTGGCAATGCCCGCACCGCACGAGGCCGCGGCGCTGCGCAAGCTGCGCCGGTTGCAGAAGGAAGACAGTTTCGCAGAAGGGGCAACGCGTTGCCAGGTGCATATCGAGCCGTTGAGCCTGAGGCCGTTAGGTTGACAATACGCCTTATTCTAATTGCTTTCGCGGCGCGTTCCGGCGAGGCACACCCAACCTTCATGTTCGCGCCACACGCTGATATCGATCCAGCGCGCGTAGACCTGCGCGACCTCCTCGGCCTGGCGGGCGAGAATGCCCGACAGCGCGATGTGGCCGCCCGGCTTCACCTTCGACGACAGCATCGATGCCATCAGCTTGAGCGGATTCGACAGGATGTTCGCGACCACGACGTCGAATTCGCCGGCCGGACAGGCGTCGGGCAGGCCATAGGTGACTTCGGCGTGATTGCGTTCGCTATTGTGACGCGCCGATTCGACCGCCTGCGGATCGATATCGATGCCGATCACCGGAGCGGCGCCGCACTTCTTCGCGAGAATCGCGAGGATGCCCGAGCCGCAGCCGTAGTCGAGCACGGACTGGCCGGGCTTGATCGACTGCTCGATCCACTCCATGCACAGACGCGTGGTGGGGTGGCTGCCGGTGCCGAACGCGAGACCCGGATCGAGTTCGAGCACGAGCGCGTCGGGGTCCGGCGCATCGTGCCACGACGGCACGACCCAGATGCGCTCGCCGATCTGGATCGGATCGAACTGCGACTGCGTGAGCCGCACCCAGTCCTGCTCCTCGACCTCGCGCACGGTATATGCCGGCGCGGCATCGAGTCCGATCTCGTTGGCCGCGGCGGTTAGCAGCACGGCCGGATCGTGTTCCGGCGCGAGCAGCGCGATCACGCGCGAATGCTGCCATGCCGTGCGATCCGGCGTGAGGCCGGGCTCGCCGAACAGCGGCTGCTCGTCGGGCGTGTCGGCGTCGGCGTCTTCGACCGACACCGACAACGCGCCCAGCTCGAGCAGCGCGTCGGACAACTCCTCCGCGTGCTCGCGCGCCAGTTCGGCAACCAGTTCCCGATAGCTCATGACTTACGCTTCTTCCGCGACCTGCTGACGCGCGGCCAGCCGGTTTTCGAGGTAGTGGATGCTGGTGCCGCCTTCGACGAACTTCGCGTCGAGCATCAGCTCACGGTGCAGCGGGATGTTGGTCTGAATACCTTCGACCACCATTTCCGACAGCGCGATGCGCATCCGCATGATCGCCTGTTCGCGCGTGGCGCCGTAAGCGATCAGCTTGCCGATCATCGAATCGTAGTTCGGCGGCACGAAATAACCATTGTAGGCGTGCGAATCGACGCGGATGCCGGGACCGCCCGGCATATGCCACGAGGTCAGGCGTCCCGGTGACGGCGTGAACTTGAACGGATCTTCGGCGTTGATCCGGCATTCGATCGCATGACCGCGGAACTGGATGTCGCGCTGACGGAACGTGAGCTTCTCGCCGGCCGCGATGCGGATCTGTTCCTGCACGATGTCGACACCGGTGATCAGTTCGGTCACCGGATGCTCGACCTGTACGCGCGTGTTCATCTCGATGAAGTAGAACTCGCCGTTTTCATACAGGAACTCGAAGGTGCCCGCGCCGAGATAGCCCATCTTCTTGCACGCGTCCGCGCAACGATCGCCGATACGGTCGATCAGACGACGCGCGATACCCGGCGCCGGCGCTTCCTCGATCACCTTCTGGTGACGGCGTTGCATCGAGCAGTCGCGCTCGCCGAGCCACACGGCGTTCTTGAACGAGTCGGCCAGCACCTGGATTTCGATGTGCCGCGGGTTCTCGAGGAATTTCTCCATGTAGACCTGCGGGTTGCCGAACGCGCGGCCGGCTTCCTCGCGGGTCATGATGACCGCGTTGACGAGCGCCGCTTCCGTGTGGACCACGCGCATGCCGCGGCCGCCGCCGCCGCCGGCCGCCTTGATGATGACCGGATAACCGATCTGGCGGGCGATCTTCACGATCTCCTTCGGATCGTCCGGCAGCGCGCCTTCCGAACCCGGCACGCAAGGCACGCCGGTCTTGATCATGGTCTGCTTGGCCGTGACCTTGTCGCCCATCATGCGGATCGTTTCCGGACGCGGGCCGATGAAGGTAAAGCCGGACTGCTCGACGCGCTCGGCGAAGTCGGCGTTCTCCGACAGGAAGCCGTAGCCGGGGTGGATCGCTTCGGCGTCGGTGACTTCGGCCGCGCTGATCAGCGCGGGCATGTTCAGATAGCTCAGATTCGACGGTGCCGGGCCGATGCAGACCGCCTCGTCGGCGAGCTTCACGTACTTGGCTTCCTTGTCGGCTTCCGAATAGACGACGACCGTCTTGACGCCGAGCTCGCGGCAGGCGCGCTGGATACGAAGCGCGATCTCGCCACGATTGGCAATGAGGATTTTTTCAAACATAGCGGGTTTTCGACTCATCAATGGGCGCCGGGTCGGTCACGACGCCGGCTGCCGCAGAGGATCGGTCGCGCGCCTCGGGACGAGCGGCGCGCGGGCGGCAAATAGTGCGTGCCGCGTTAGCCGACCACGAACAGCGGTTGGCCGTATTCGACCGCCTGGCCGTTTTCGACGAGGATTTCCTTGACCACGCCGGACTTGTCCGACTCGATCTCGTTGAGCAGCTTCATCGCTTCGATGATGCAGATGGTCTGGCCTTCCTTGACCGTGTCACCGACCTGCACGAACGGATCGGCGCCCGGCGACGGCGCGCGGTAGAACGTGCCGACCATCGGCGAGGTGACGACGTGACCCTGCGGTGCGGCGGCGGCCGGCGTGGCCGGAGCGCCCGCGGGGGCTGCCGGTGCTTCGACAGCGCCGAACGGTGCCGGTTGTGCGAATTGCGGTACGGCGTATGAGGCGGACGGTTGGACGTAAACCGGCGGCGCATTCTTGACGATGCGGACCTTGCCTTCGCCCTCGGTCACTTCGAGTTCGGAAATACCGGACTCCGAAACGAGGTCGATCAGAGTTTTGAGTTTACGTAGATCCATCAGGGTGCCCCTTTTCAATGCGTAGTGTGCCGGCGTGTGCAAGTCGCAGTAGCCGGCTCAAATTGGACGTGTTTGGATTCAGCCGCGCGACGACCCGGCCGCGAGCCGGTCGAGCGCGAATTCGAGCGCGTACAGATACCCCTTCCAGCCGAGGCCGCAAATGACGCCCTCAGCCTGGTCGGAGAAATACGAGTGATGCCGGAACGGTTCGCGGCGATGCACGTTCGACAGATGAATCTCGACGAACGGGATGCCGACCCCCGCCAGTGCGTCGCGAATGGCCACGCTCGTGTGTGTGTACGCGGCGGGATTGATCAGGATGAAATCGGTTTGCTCGGTGCGGGCCGCCTGAATACGGTCGACCAGTGCGCCTTCGTGATTGCTCTGAAACGACGCGAGTTCGACGCCTGCGTCGGCTGCGCGGTCCGCCAGCGCCTGATCGATCTGCGGCAGGGTCACGCGACCGTAGACCTCGGGTTCCCGGCTGCCGAGAAGATTGAGGTTGGGTCCGTGCAGTACCAGCAGTCGCGTCATGGTCGCTTCTTTTTCCGTGGAATTGCGCGCACTTTAGCGCTGATTAGAGAAACTTGTCTAGTTTCGCGCGCGTACGCGGCGACGGCCGGCGCGGGCCGCCGCGCAGCCTTGGGTCCAACTTCACTCAAATTCGGGAATTATCCGTGTATTTTTGCTCGTTCTGCACGGAATCGCATGCCAAAAAGCGCAGCGTGGGAAATCGGGAAATTTACAGCGCGTCGAGCGTCTGACGCAGCGCCGTCGGGTCGATCTGGCCCAATTTTGTCGAGCGGATGTTGCCTTTTGCGTCGATCACGACGGTAAACGGCAAACCGCCCGCATTGTTGCCGAACGCGCGCGCGAGGTCGGCGCCCCCGAAGCCGGTCACGTAGATGGGGTACGCGACCTTGACCTTCTGCAGGAAGGTCTGGATGTTCTTTTCCGAGTCGACGCCGAGGCCGACGAACTGGATGCCTTTCTTCGCATACTCGCGCTGGATCTGCGACAGCGCCGGCATTTCCTCGACGCACGGAGCGCACCACGACGCCCAGAAGTTGACGACGATCGGGTGGCCCTTGAGCAGGCTCAGCGACTGCGGTTTGCCGTCGACGTTCGTGACCGGCGCGGTCCACAGTTGCTGCACGGGACTCGCAGAGGTGGCAGGCTGCGCTCCGGCCTGCACCGCGTACGCAACGTCGGAACCGCGATTGAGCCAGTGATTGGCCAGTACGCCGCCGCCCGCGGCAATCAGCGCGACGACCGCGCCCGCCAGCATACGTCTCGTGTTCATCGTGCTCCGTTCTGTCTGATCAATTGGTGAAGGACGGCACTTCGTCGCCGTCGAGCAGCGCCTGCACCGCCGGCAAATTGGCCCGCGCCGTGCGGCCGCGCGCGTCGGCGCGTACCGCGCCACGCAGGTCGTCGGTTTCGTACAGCGCGACGTGGATGCCGACCGGCTCGGCGTTGCGCTCGCCCGCGGGGCGCCACAGAAAGCTCAGCGTCTCCACGTAGCCGCGGCCCGCGAAGTGGCGCGTTTCCGACACGTCGTACTGGATGTTTGCATTGAGCATGTAGATCGCGACTTCCTTCGGGTTGTCGCAAAACACCTGCAGATGCACATCCGAATGCTCGCCGGCCGTACCGCCGAGCACCGCGCCCGTCAGATACGGATTGAACGGCGCGAGCCGCTCCATCCAGTCGACCGCGATCATGCGCAGGCGCCGCAGCAACGCCGGTTGGCTGTCGCTCTGGAACAGCGACTGATATTCGCGGATTTCTTCTTCGATCTGATCGTTGTCCGGCAGCCATTCGCCGGCAACACGAGTCTCGCCGACGACCTGCCGGGCCGCCTTGCGCTTCGCGCTGGCGTAATCCAGGCCGTCTTCGGCAATCAGGCGTGCCGCCGCGATTGCGATTTCCTCGCGCAGGCGCTGCGGATCGAAATGTGATTTGCGGACCATCCTTGCATGATACTCGATCGAGCCTGCGACGCGGTTCGGCGGCCCGCACGGGGCGGCGCCGGGCGTGGCCGGCAGGGGGCAGCGCGCGTCGCGTCGGTTACAATAGGCGTCCTTTGCAGACGGTCGTTCCGACCGTCCTGTGGCTCTCTCATCCCTCGCAAGAAACGCCCCCGCGGCACGACAGGCTTATGCATATCCACATCCTCGGCATCTGCGGCACCTTCATGGGCGGTCTCGCGGTGCTCGCGCGCAATGCGGGCCACACGGTGACCGGCTGCGACGCCGGCGTCTATCCGCCGATGAGCACGCAGCTCGAGGCGCAAGGCATCGGTCTGATCGAGGGTTATGACGCGGACCAACTGAACGGCCTGAACGCGGATCTATTCGTGATCGGCAACGTGGTCACGCGCGGCAACCCGCTGATGGAAGCGATTCTGGACCGCGGCCTGCCGTACGTGTCCGGTCCGCAGTGGCTCGGCGAGCACGTGCTGAACGGCAAATGGGTGCTGGCCGTGGCCGGCACGCACGGCAAGACCACCACGAGCTCGATGCTGACCTGGCTGCTCGAAGATGCGGGCCTGAACCCGGGCTTCCTGATCGGCGGTGTGCCGCTGAATTTCGGCGTGTCGGCGCGGCTCACCGATTCGAGCTTCTTCGTGATCGAAGCCGACGAATACGACACCGCGTTCTTCGACAAACGCTCGAAGTTCGTCCATTACCGCCCGAAAACGGCGGTGCTGAACAATCTCGAATTCGATCACGCCGACATCTTTCCTGATCTCGCCGCGATCGAAACGCAGTTCCATCATCTGATCCGCACGGTGCCACGCCTCGGCCGCGTCGTCACGAACGGCCGCGAGGACGCGCTCGAGCGCGTACTGACGCGCGGCTGCTGGAGCGAGGTCGAGCGCTTCGGCGTCCAGGGCGGCTGGGAGATCCAGGCGGCGGAGCAGGGCGTGCCCGTCGACGAACGCTTCGCCGTCTATCACAACGGCGAACGCGTCGGCGTGGTCGACTGGCAGGTGCAGGGCGAGCATAACCGCCTGAACGCGCTCGCCGCGATCGCCGCCGCGCGCCATGTCGGCGTGCCGCCCGCGCAGGCCGCGAAGTCGCTGTCCGGATTTCGCAACGTGAAGCGCCGCATGGAAGTGCGTGGCAGCGTCGAGGGTGTGACCGTGTACGACGACTTCGCGCATCACCCCACCGCGATCGAGACGACGGTGGCCGGCCTGCGCGCGCGGGTCGGCCGCGACAACACGCGAATCCTTGCGGTGCTGGAACCACGCTCGAACACGATGAAGCTCGGCGTGATGAAAGCGCAACTGCCGGCGAGCCTCGCCGACGCCGATCTCGTGTTCGGCTACGGCGCGCCGAGCGGGCGCGACGCGCTCGGCTGGAACCTCGGCGAAGCGCTCGCGCCGCTCGACGGCAAGGCGCAGGCGTTCGACAACCTCGACGCGCTCGTGAAGGCGGTGGTCCACGCGGCGCGCCCCGGCGACCAGATTCTGGTGATGAGCAACGGCGGCTTCGGCGGCGTGCATCAGAAACTGCTCGACGGTCTTTCGACGCGAGGCGCGTCGTGATTCTGTATCTGCACGGTTTCCGTTCGTCGCCGAATTCGTTCAAGGCGCGCCTGCTCGCGGCGCGTCTCGCCGAGCTGGGTCGCGCCGACGAGTGGTGCTGCCCGATGCTGCCGGTGTCGCCGTTCGAAACCGTGGCGCTCGCCGAATCGCTGGTCGCCGACGCACGCGCGAAGGGCGATGCGCGGCAGGTGACCGTGATCGGCAGTTCGCTCGGCGGCTACTTCGCCACCCATCTGGCCGAGAAACACGGCTGGCCGGCCGTGTTGCTGAACCCGGCGGTCGTGCCGCAGCGCGACCTGAGCGCGTATCTCGGCGAGCAGCCGTTGTGGCACGGTGGCGGCAGCATCGTCGTCGAGCCGCATCATCTGGATGAATTGCGCGCGCTCGGCGTCGCGTCGATCACGCGGCCCGAACGCTATTATTTGATGGCAGCCACCGGCGACGAAGTGCTCGACTACCGCGAAATGCTCGCGCACTATCCGGGCGCGCGCACCACGCTGATCGAGGGCAGCGACCACGCGATCAGCGAGTTCGCGCAGTATCTCGACGACGTGCTGGCCTTTTGCGACGCCGAACACGTCGAGCCGCCGGCGCCGTGCGCGGCGGCCTGACGGCACGCAAGGGCGGCGGCACCGAAACCCTGCCAGGACGTCAGTCAGAGAGGCACACCGACCGCCACCGCTGGTCGCAAGATTCAACCCGCTGGCACGCGCAGTGCGCGCCGCGGATTCACTATCACGAACAGGTTGCCGTGCCGCGCATGCAGTGATCGATCGCCACAGGGCGTCGGGCGCGACGGCAGATGCAAGTCAGAACGAGAGTATTGAGTGAACGTTTTCTTCGAGGAATCGGGCAGTTTCAAGGCCGGCAGCGTGCTGTCGCGCCAGGGCGACGCGTTTCAGGTCGAGTTGCCGGGCGGGCGGCGCGCGAAGGTGCGCGCGAAGGATGTGCTGATCGAGTTCGAGAAGCCCAGCGCGGCCGAACTGATGCAGCAGGCCGACGCGTTGGCGCAAGAGATCGATCTGGACTTCCTGTGGGAATGCGCGCCGGACGATGAATTCCCGTTCGCGACGCTGGGCGCCGAGTACTTCGGCGCGAGCTTCGGCGCGATCGAGCGCGCGGCGCTGGTGCTGCGCATGCAGGGCTCGCCGGTGTACTTCCGCCGCAAGGGCCGCGGCATGTACCAGCGCGCGCCGCAGGAGCAGCTGAAGATGGCGCTCGCGGGCCTCGAGCGCAAGCGTCAGCAGGCGCTCGTGCAGGCGCAGTACGAGGAAGAGCTGAAGGCAGGCCGTCTGCCTGAAGCGTTCGCGGGCGGCAAGGGGCTCGCGCTCTTGACGAAGCCCGACAAGAACACCATCGAGTACAAGGCGCTCGAGGGCGCCGCGGCCGCGCGCGGCATCTCGCAGGCGCGGCTGATGCTCGAATGCGGCGCGATCGCGTCGCCGCGCGCGCTGCACGAAGCGAAGTTCCTGTCCGAGTTCTTCCCGCACGGCACCGGCTTCCCGTCCGTCGCGGCCGCGAACGTGCCCGACGATCTGCCGCAGGCCGACGTCGAGGCGTTCTCGATCGACGACATCACCACGACCGAAATCGACGACGCGTTCTCGGTCGAGCATCTGGCCGACGGCCGTGTGCGCATCGGCGTGCACATCGCCGCGCCGGCGCTCGGCATCCAGCGTGGCGACGAAGTCGATGCGATTGCGCGCGCGCGTCTGTCGACGGTCTACATGCCCGGCGACAAGATCACGATGCTGCCCGACAGCGTCGTCGACACCTTCACGCTTGCCGAGGGTGGGTATCGGCCGGCGCTGTCGCTGTACGTGATCGTCAATCGCGAGACGCAGGAGATCGTCGCGAGCGAAACGCGCGCCGAGCGCGTGTTCGTGAAGAACAATCTGCGCCACAACACGCTCGACGAAATCGTCACCGAGAAGGCGCTCGCCGAGGGCACCGGCGAGTATCCGCACAAGGACGATATCGCCGTGCTGTGGCCGTTCGCGCAAGCGCTGTTCGAAAAGCGCCAGACCGCGCGCGCCGGCTACGGCCTGCGCCGCGAAGTGCAGCGCAATACCGACTTCAATTTCTACGTCGACGGCGAGCATGTCACGATTACGCCGCGCCGGCGCGGCTCGCCGCTCGACACGATCGTCGCCGAGCTGGCGATTCTCGCGAACTCGTCGTGGGGCGGGTTCCTGCACGATCACGGCGTGCCGGGCATCTATCGCACGCAGCGCGCGTTCGGCGTGCCGAGCGGCCCGAAGCGCACGCGCATGCAGACCAACGCCGCGCCGCACGAAGGGCTCGGCGTCACGCAGTACGCGTGGAGCACGTCGCCGCTGCGCCGCTACGTCGACCTCGTGAATCAGTGGCAGCTGATCGCGTGCGTGCAGCATGGCGTGACCGCCAAGCTCGCCGCGCCGTTCAAGCCGAAGGACGCCGATCTGTTCGCGGTCGTGCAAGGCTTCGACGACACCTACACCGCGTACGCCGACTATCAGCGTCGCATGGAGTACTTCTGGTGTCTGCGCTGGCTCAGGCAGGAAAACCGCAAGCAGGTGGTCGCGTCGGTCGTGAAGGGCGATCTCGTGCGTCTCGAGGAAATTCCGCTGCTGCTGCACGTGCCGGGCCTCGGCGTGCATGCGCGCGGCACGCGTTTGCAGATGGAAGTCATGTCGATCGATGAGCTGACGATCGAAGCGTCGGTGCGTCTGTTGCACGTGCTCGATGCACCGACCGTGACGAGCGGCGGCGAAGCCGAAGAAGGCGAGGACGAGGGCGAGGAAGAGTTGCTCGAGGCATCCGACGACAGCGCCGAAAGCGAAGCCGAAGCTGAAGCGGAAGCCGACGGCGGCAATCCCAACGACAACCCCAGCGCAGACGAATCCGCGGCGACCGGCGACGGCAACAACGCCGCGAACAACGCCGACCGCGACCAACACATCACGGAGCCGGGACGATGAGCGGCAACCCAACGCGCGAGCGCTACGCGGTCATCGGCAACCCCGTCGGGCATAGCAAGTCGCCGTTCATCCACGGCCGCTTCGCCGCGCAAACCGGCGAGCCGGTCGAGTACGGTCATCTGCTCGCGCCGCTCGACGCGTTCGTGCCGCACGTGCGCGCGTTCATCGAAGCGGGCGGACGCGGCCTGAACGTGACGGTGCCGTTCAAGCTCGACGCGCATGCATTCGCGAACACGCTGTCGCCGCGCGCGGCGGCGGCCGGCGCGGTGAACACGCTGCGGGTCGACGCCGACGGCATCTACGGCGACAACACTGATGGCTTCGGCCTCGTGCGCGACATCGAGGTGAATCTCGGCGTGTCGCTGAAGGGCGCGCGCATCCTGCTGCTCGGCGCGGGCGGGGCCGCGCGCGGTGTCGTGCTGCCGATGCTCGAGCGCGCACCGCATACGCTGACGATCGTCAATCGCACGGCGCAGAAGGCCGAAGCGCTGGTCGACCAGTTCGCGCAGGCTGCCAGCGGCGCGCACTGCCGTCTGACCGGCGGCAGCGCCCGCGCGATCGAAGCGGGCCAGTACGACGTGATCGTCAACGCGACCGCGGGCAGCCTCGATGCGTCGCTGCCCGAGTGCGACGATCGCGCGTTCGGCAACGGCACGCTCGCCTACGACATGATGTACGGCGCGCATCCGACCATCTTCATGCAGCACGCGGCGAAACTCGGCGCGCGCGGCGCCGACGGACTCGGCATGCTGGTCGAGCAGGCCGCCGAATCGTTCCATGTGTGGCGCGGCGTGCGTCCGGACAGTGCGCCGGTGCTCGCCGAATTGCGCGCGCTGCTGACGGCGCCGTCGCCCGCGTAACGTCGGCGCGCGGATAGCACGCACCATGACAGCGACGCGGCGCGCCAGCGGTTCGCGCGGCCAGTCCGGCCCGCTGCGCTGGCTCGCCTGGTTGACCGCGGTCGTGGCCATCGCCTGGCTCGCGACGCAGGCGTACTACTTCGCGCAGATCGCAATCTGGAACGTCGTCAATCCGCGCTCGACCGCGTTCATGCGCTCGGACGCATGGCGTCTGTCGCAGGACCGGCCGGATCTGTCGGTGCAGCGAACGTGGGTGCCGTACGATCAGATTTCGCGCAACCTGAAGCGCGCGATCATCGCGTCCGAAGACGCGAACTTCGTCAACAACAAAGGCTACGAAACCGACGCGATCCTGCAGGCGTGGGAGCGCAACAAGGCGCAAGGCCGGATCGTGCGCGGCGGCTCGACGATCTCGCAGCAGCTTGCGCGCAACCTGTTTCTGTCGCGCGAGAAAAGCTATATCCGCAAAGGCCAGGAGCTGATCATCACGTGGATGCTCGAAACGCTGATGGACAAGCAGCGCATCTTCGAGATCTATCTGAACTCGGTCGAATGGGGCAGCGGCGTGTACGGCGCCGAGGCGGCCGCGCAGTACTACTTCAAGACCTCGGCGAGCAAACTCACGGCCGCGCAGTCGGCGCGGCTCGCGGTGATGCTGCCACGCCCCAGGTATTTCGATGAACACAGGAATTCGGCGTATCTCACGCAACGCGCGCGCGTGATTGCGCGGCGGATGGGCGCGGCTGAATTGCCGGATTGAAAGAGCCGTCGATCCCGTTGTCCTGCTTCGAAGCCCGCCTCGCGCGGGCTTTTTTGCGTCAGCAGACCGCGACCGCGACAGTTCGCTAAACACTCGATCGCCCACTAAAATCTCACTATATGGACTCAACATTCACATATTGGTGATTCTCAAAAGTCGCCCTACAATCCAAGCCAACATGCATCGCGAGTCGGCGCCCCAGCGCGCCGCAACAGCGAACTGCGACAGAAAAAAACCGGAGACGAGACCGACCATGTCTGGTAGCCAACCACAGCAGCCGCGCGAGCGCGGCGCCGCACCTGTTTCCGCCCTGTTCTCCGGCCCCGCGCGCTAAGCGCAGAAACCATCCGAAGGCGAATCGCCATGAACAAAGCGATGCCCACTCCCGCCGCCAGCGCGACCGAGGCCGCGCAGGGCTCGAACGGCGGGCCGAACAGCGCCGCGAATCCGGCGCCGAATTCCGCGCCGCGCGAGGCTTCAGCCGTCACCGCCAATGTCGCTGCCAGCGCGTCCGTTACCGCGAGGGCGTCGCGCCCGGTGGCGCGCGCGGCGACCGTCGACGGTCTCGGGCTGCCGGTCACGCTGCTGGAAATCACGCCGCAGCAGGCCGGCACGCAGACGCTGTTGCGCGGCCTTGCGATTCTCGAGGCGGCCGCGGCCGGTGTGCGCGATCTGCGCAGCTTCGGCGCCGCGCTCGGCACGACCCGCAGCACCACGCACCGGCTCGTCAGCAGCCTCGTGCAGGCGCGCTATCTGCGCCAGGTGCAGGGCGGCTATCTGCTCGGGCCGAAGCTGATCGAGCTCGGCACGATCGCGCTCGAACAGATGCCACTGACGGCCGTCGCGCGTCCGCACCTCGAGTCGCTGGCCGAGCAGACGCTCGACACGATCCACCTCGGCGTGCGCGACGGCGACGACGTGCTGTATATCGACAAGATCCCCGGCACGCGCGGCCTCGAAATGCGCTCGCGCGTCGGCCATCGGATGCCGCTCGCGTCGACCGGCATCGGCAAGGCGATGATGCTCGACCTCGCGCCGGACGCATGGCAGTCGCTGTTCGACGCGTCGCGCCGCGCGCTCGCGGGCGTCAGCTTCAAGCCGGACAACCGCCCCGATGCGCCGACCTTCCTGCAGCGCATGACGAACTACGCGGCCGGCGGCTACACGTTCGATCTCGAAGAGAACGAAGCGGCGATCCGTTGCGTCGCGGCGCCGGTGCGCGATGCGTCGGGCGCGATCGTCGCGGCGTTGTCGGTGGCCAGCACGATTCCCTATATGCCGCTCGAACGGATGGACGAACTGATTCCGGTCGTGCAGCGCGAGGCGCGCGCGATATCGGAAGAACTCGGTTGGCGCGCACCGCGACCGGCCACGCGCAGGATCAAGCGATGAAACAAGCGGGCACCGCCACGCTGGCGAACCACCGGGCGCCCGCCGCGCCCACCTCGGGCGTGAAGCCGGACGCGACCGCCGCCGCCGATACCGCCGCCGTCGATTTCACGCACGCCGCGCTGATCGCGCTCGACTGGGGCACGACGTCGCTGCGCGCCTATCTGTTCGACGCGCACGGTCGCGTGCTGGCGACGCGCGCATCGACGGCCGGCATCATGAATCTGCCGCGTGGCGCGGCCGAGGGCGGCTTCGACGCCGCGTTCGACGACGCCTGCGGCGCATGGCTCGACCATGCGCGCGGCGTGCCGGTGATCGCGGCGGGGATGGTCGGCAGCGCGCAGGGCTGGCTCGAAGCGCCGTATGTCGAGACACCCGCGAACGCCGATGCGCTGGTGGCCGGTATCGTCCGCGTGCAGACCGCGCGCGGCGCGACGCTGCATATCGTGCCGGGCGTGCTGCAACGCGGGGAATTGCCGAACGTGATGCGCGGCGAGGAGACGCAAATTTTCGGCGCGCTCAGCGCGGACGCGGACGGCGCGCACGACGCGAACTCGGTCGACAGCAACGCCCGCTCGCTGATCGGCCTGCCCGGCACGCACGCGAAATGGGCGGTCGTGCAGGCGGAGCGCATCGAGCGCTTTCATACGTTCATGACCGGCGAGGTGTTCGCCGCGCTGCGCGAGCACACGATTCTCGGCCGCACGATGATCACGCCCGATCGCCCGGATACCGAAGCATTTCTGCGCGGCGTGAACATCGCGCGCGAGAAGGGCCAGGCAGGCGTGCTCGCGACCGTGTTCAGCACGCGCACGCTCGGCTTGACCGGCGCGCTGTCGAGCGAGGCACAGCCGGACTATCTGTCGGGCCTGCTGATCGGGCACGAACTCGCCGGCCTCGAAGCGGTACTCGCGCAGCAAGGCAGCTCGCTCGCGCAGCAGAGTCTGCGGCTGATCGGCAACGACGCGCTGTGCGAGCGCTACCGCCTCGCGCTCGCGCAATTCGGCTGTCTGCGCGCGGAGCCGGTCAGGCATGCAACCGAACGCGGCCTGTGGCGCGTCGCCGTCGAAGCGAAGCTCGTCCGGCCGTCCGCCCAGGCGGCGCGCGCAGGCTGACCGGCGGCAGAGCCCTTTACGACGCTCACGAAACAAGGAACCGACATGCAACCACACATCAATCTGCCCGCACCGTACATGCCGCACGCGGGTCTGATCGCCGCGTTCGAAGCCTGTCCGCTGATCGCGATCCTGCGCGGCGTCACGCCCGCCGACGCGGCCGATCACGGTCAGGCCCTGTACGAAGCCGGTTTTCGCATCGTCGAAGTACCGCTCAATTCGCCGCAGCCGTTCGACAGCATCTCGGCGATCCGCAAGGTGCTGCCGGCCGACGCGATCGTCGGCGCGGGCACGGTGCTGCATCCGCTGTTGGTGGACGACGTGAAGGCCGCGGGCGGCGAACTCATCGTGATGCCGCACAGCGATCCGGAAGTCGTGATCGCCGCGAAGGCGCGGGGCCTCGCCTGCGCGCCCGGCGTCGCGACGCCGACCGAGGCGTTCATCGCGCTGAAGAACGGCGCGGACGTGCTGAAGATGTTCCCCGCCGAGCAGCTCGGCTGCCAGGTCGTCAAGGCATGGCGCGCGGTGATCGCCGCGCAGGTGCCGCTCGTGCCGGTCGGCGGCGTCACGCCGGACAACATGGGGCCGTTCCTGAGCGCCGGCGCGAACGGTTTCGGCCTCGGCTCGGCGCTGTACAAGCCGGGCCAGAGCGCGGCGGTGACCGCGTCGCATGCGAAGGCGTTCATCAACGGTCTGCGGATCGCCCGCGCGGGCGTGAAGAAATGAACCGGCTCGCCGGCAAAGCCGCTCTCGTGACGGGCGCTGGACGTGGCATAGGCGCGGCGATCGCGCTGGCGTTCGCGCGCGAAGGCGCGGCGGTCGTGCTGGCGGAACTCGACTTCGACACGGCGCAGCGCACGGCCGCGCAGATCGAGGCGGAAGTTGGCACCGGCGCCGGCGCGCGCGTGCTCGCGGTGCAGACCGACGTGACGCAACCGGCGTCGGTGCGGCACGCGGTCAGCGAAGGCGAACGCGCGTTCGGCGCGCTCGACATCCTCGTCAACAACGCGGGCATCAACGTGTTCTGCGATCCGCTGACGATGACCGACGCCGACTGGCGGCGCTGCTTCGCGGTCGATCTCGACGGCGTGTGGAACGGCTGTCGCGCGGTGCTGCCGGGCATGGTCGAGCGCGGCGCGGGCAGCATCGTGAACATCGCGTCGACGCACGCGTTCAAGATCATTCCGGGCTGCTTTCCGTACCCGGTCGCGAAGCACGGCGTGATTGGCCTCACGCGCGCGCTCGGCATCGAGTACGCGCCGCGCAACGTGCGCGTGAACGCGATCGCGCCGGGCTACATCGAGACGCAGCTGACGCACGACTGGTGGAACGAGCAGTCCGATCCGGCCGCCGCGCAGCAGGCGACACTCGATCTGCAGCCGATGAAGCGCATCGGCCGTCCGGAGGAGGTGGCGATGACCGCGGTGTTCCTCGCGTCGGACGAAGCGCCGTTCATCAATGCGAGCTGCATCACCGTCGATGGCGGGCGCTCGGCGCTGTATCACGACTGAATTCGCATCGCCAGAAGACGCACAGAACACCGGACGACGCGCTGGCCGCGTGTGTCAGACCGGTACAAGAAGACGCGGCCGATTACCTTCTCGTTATCAATTAGTCAGGAGACACGCATTATGAAACGCAGAATTTTCCTCACGCTGGCAGCGGCGGCGGCGGGTGTGCTTCTCAACGCACCGGTCGTACAGGCCGCCGATTCGGTCAAGATCGGCTTTCTCGTGAAGCAGCCGGAAGAACCGTGGTTCCAGGACGAATGGAAGTTCGCCGAGATCGCCGCCAAGGAGAAGGGCTTCACGCTCGTGAAGATCGGCGCGCCGTCGGGCGAGAAGGTGATGAGCGCAATCGATAACCTCGCCGCGCAGAAGGCACAGGGCTTCGTGATCTGCACACCCGACGTCAAGCTCGGGCCGGGCATCGTCGCGAAGGCGAAGGCGGACGGCCTGAAGATGATGACGGTCGACGACCGCCTCGTCGACGGCGCGGGCAAGCCGATCGAAGCGGTGCCGCACATGGGCATCTCGGCGTATAACATCGGCAAGCAGGTCGGCGACGGCATCGCGGCTGAAATCAAGAAGCGCGGCTGGGACATGAAGGACGTCGGCGCGATCGACGTGACCTACGAGCAGTTGCCGACCGCGCATGACCGCACCACCGGCGCAACCGACGCGCTGGTCGCCGCGGGCTTCCCGAAAGCGAACATCGTCACCGCGCCGCAGGCGAAGACCGACACGGAAAACGCGTTCAACGCCGCCAACATCGCGCTGACGAAGAACCCGCAGTTCAAGCACTGGGTCGCTTACGCGCTGAACGACGAAGGCGTGCTCGGCGCGGTGCGCGCGGCGGAAGGCCGTGGCTTCAAGGCCGACAACATGATCGGCATCGGCATCGGCGGTTCGGAGTCCGCGATGAACGAGTTCAAGAAGCCGCAGCCGACGGGCTTCTACGGCACCGTGATCATCAGCCCGAAGCGCCACGGCGAGGAAACCTCGGAACTGATGTACGCGTGGATCACGCAGGGCAAGGAACCGCCGCTGCTGACGCTGACGACCGGCATGCTGGCGACGCGCGACAACGTCGGCGAAGTGCGCGAGAAGATGGGCCTCGCGTCGAAGTAATCGCAAGACTTGCGGTGGTATGAAGTACACCGCCGGCGCGTCGCTTTCCCTGCCTGGCGCAGGGGACGGCGCGCCGGCGGCGAGAGACGATCTGCGGTAGACAGACGGACCGCGCGCGATACGCGTACGGTCAACATGAAGCAGCAATATCTTGCATGGGACCGGAGTAAGCGCTAAAGCGCTAACTCCGGTCGACAAGGAGGCGAAGTGTCAGCGACGCTACGTTTTGACAATATCGGCAAGGTTTTTCCAGGCGTGCGTGCGCTCGACGGCGTGTCCTTCGACGTCAACGTCGGCCAGGTGCACGGCCTGATGGGCGAAAACGGCGCGGGAAAATCGACGCTGCTGAAAATTCTCGGCGGCGAGTATCAGCCCGATTCGGGCCGCATGCTGATCGACGGCAACGAGGTGCGCTTTCCGAGCGCGGCCGCGTCGATCGGTGCCGGCATCGCGGTGATTCACCAGGAACTGCAGTACGTGCCCGACCTCACGGTCGCGGAGAATCTGCTGCTCGGCCAGCTGCCCAATGCGCTCGGCTGGGTCAACAAGCGCGAGGCGAAGCGCTTCGTGCGCGAGCGGCTCGAAGCGATGGGCGTCGCGCTCGATCCGAACGCGAAGTTGCGCAAGCTGTCGATCGCGCAACGGCAGATGGTCGAAATCTGCAAGGCGCTGATGCGCAACGCGCGCGTGATCGCGCTCGACGAGCCGACCAGCTCGCTGTCGCACCGCGAGACCGAGGTGCTGTTCAAGCTGGTGCGCGATCTGCGCGCCGACAACCGCGCGATGATCTACATCTCACATCGGATGGACGAGATCTACGAGCTGTGCGACGCGTGCACGATCTTCCGCGACGGCCGCAAGGTCGCGTCGCATCCCACACTAGAAGGCGTGTCGCGCGACACGATCGTCAGCGAGATGGTCGGGCGCGAAATTTCGGACATCTACAGCTATTCGGCGCGGCCGCTCGGCGAAGTGCGTTTCGCGGCGAAGGCGATCGAAGGTCATCCGCTCGCGCAGCCGGCGAGCTTCGAGGTGCGGCGCGGCGAGATCGTCGGCTTCTTCGGACTCGTCGGCGCGGGCCGCAGCGAACTGATGCATCTGGTGTACGGCGCCGAGCATCGCAAGGGCGGCGAACTCATACTCGACGGCAAGCCGATCAAGGTGCGCAGCGCGGGCGAGGCGATTAAACACGGCATCGTGCTGTGCCCCGAGGATCGCAAGGAAGAGGGCATCGTCGCGATGGCGAGCGTTGCGGAGAACATCAACATCAGCTGCCGCCGTCACTATCTGCGCGCGGGCGTGTTTCTCGATCGCAAGAAGGAGGCGCAGACGGCCGACCGTTTCATCAAGCTGCTGAAGATCAAGACGCCGCATCGGCGGCAGAAGATCCGCTTCCTGTCGGGCGGCAACCAGCAGAAGGCGATTCTGTCGCGCTGGCTCGCCGAGCCCGATCTGAAAGTCGTGATTCTCGACGAACCGACACGCGGCATCGACGTCGGCGCGAAACACGAGATCTATAACGTGATCTATCAGCTCGCGGAGCGCGGCTGCGCGATCGTGATGATTTCGTCGGAATTGCCCGAAGTGCTCGGCGTGTCCGACCGGATCGTCGTGATGCGCCAGGGTTGCATTTCCGGCGAGCTCGCGCGCAAGGACGCGACCGAGCAGTCGGTGCTGAGCCTCGCGCTGCCGCAAAGCTCGACCGCGCTGCCTGAAAACGCGAACGCCAACGCCGCCAACCAGAGCGCGTCGCGCGCGGCCTGAACCTTATCCGGACGCGAGTCCGCAACCCGTGGGGAACGGGGAGGAGTATTGAACATGCAAGCCAGAGAAAACCTCGCGCAGCAGACCGCCAAGAGCGCGGCCGACGCGCTGATTCCGCAGACCGGCGACAAGGCCAAATGGTGGCAGCAGATCACCGAATACAGCCTGATCGTGATCTTCATCCTGATGTTCGTCACGATGTCGCTGACCGTCGATCATTTCTTCTCGATCGAGAACATGCTCGGCCTCGCGCTGTCGATCTCGCAGATCGGCATGGTCGCGTGCACGATGATGTTCTGCCTCGCGTCGCGCGACTTCGACCTGTCGGTCGGCTCGACCGTCGCGTTCGCCGGCGTGCTGTGCGCGATGGTGCTCAACGCGACCAACAGCACGGTCATCGCGATCATCGCGGCGGTCGCGGCGGGCGCGGTGATCGGCTTCGTCAACGGCGCGGTGATCGCTTATCTGCGCATCAACGCGCTGATCACGACGCTCGCGACGATGGAAATCGTGCGCGGCCTCGGCTTCATCGTGTCGCATGGGCAGGCGGTCGGCGTGTCGTCGGATACGTTCATCGCGCTCGGCGGCCTGACGTTCTTCGGCGTGTCGCTGCCGATCTGGGTCACGCTGATCTGCTTCATCGTGTTCGGCGTGATGCTTAACCAGACCGTGTACGGCCGCAATACGCTGGCGATCGGCGGTAATCCGGAAGCGTCGCGGCTCGCCGGTATCAACGTGGAGCGCACGCGCGTCTACATCTTTCTGATCCAGGGTGCCGTCACCGCGCTTGCCGGCGTGATTCTCGCGTCGCGTATCACGTCGGGTCAGCCGAACGCCGCCGAAGGCTTCGAGCTGAACGTGATCTCCGCATGCGTGCTCGGCGGCGTGTCGCTGTTGGGCGGCCGCGCGACGATCTCCGGCGTCGTGATCGGCGTGCTGATCATGGGTACGGTCGAGAACGTGATGAACCTGCTGAACATCGACGCGTTCTATCAGTACCTGGTGCGCGGCGCGATCCTGCTCGCGGCCGTGTTGCTCGACCAGTTGAAGAACCGCGGCTCGCGCGATTGAGTCGCTTTCACCCCATCCCAAGCACATCCAAGCTCATAAAGGAATCGAACGATGTCGTCTCCGGCCAATGCAAACGCCAGCCTCGCTGACACCGCGTACGCGCGCTATCCGAGCCTCGTCGACCGTACGGTGCTGATCACGGGCGGCGCGACCGGCATCGGCGCATCGTTCGTCGAGCACTTCGCGGCGCAGGGCGCGCGCGTCGCGTTCTTCGATATCGACGCGAGCGCGGGCGAAGCGCTCGCCGACCAGCTCGGCGATTCGAAGCACAAGCCGCTGTTTCTGGCCTGCGATCTGACCGACGTCGACGCGCTGCAAAAAGCGATCGCCGACGTGAAGGCCGCGCTGGGTCCGATCCAGGTGCTCATCAACAACGCTGCGAACGACAAGCGCCATCAGATCGGCGACGTGACGCGCGAGTCGTTCGACGCGGGCATCGCCGTGAACATCCGCCATCAGTTCTTCGCGGCGCAGGCCGTGATGGAGGACATGAAGGCCGCGCGTAGCGGCTCGATCATCAACCTCGGCTCGATCAGCTGGATGCTGAAGAACGGCGGCTATCCGGTGTACGTGATGTCGAAGTCGGCGGTGCAGGGGTTGACGCGCGGGCTCGCGCGCGACCTCGGCCACTTCAATATCCGCGTCAACACGCTGGTGCCGGGCTGGGTGATGACCGACAAGCAGCTGCGCCTGTGGCTCGACGACAACGGCCGCCGCCAGATCAAGGAAGGCCAGTGCATCGACGCCGAGCTGATGCCGGCCGACCTCGCGCGCATGGCGCTGTTCCTCGCCGCCGACGACAGCCGCATGATCACCGCGCAGGACATCGTCGTCGACGGAGGCTGGGCGTGAGCGCCAGCCCGCGCGTGCAGCGGGCCACGCTGCTGCTCGACGCGCAATGCGAGCTCGGCGAAGGCGCGACCTGGTGCGCGAGGAGCGGCCGCTTCTACTGGACCGACATCGAAGGCGCGCGGCTGTGGCGCTACGATCCGGCCGACGGCCGCAGCGATTCGTTCGACATGCCCGAGCGGCTCGCCACCTTCGCACTGTGCGAAAACCCGCGCTACGTGCTGCTCGGGCTCGCATCGCACCTCGCGTTTTTCGATCTGCAGACAGGCAGCACACAGCGCATCGTCGACGTCGAGCCAGGCATGAATACACGCGTCAACGACGGCCGCTGCGATCGGCAAGGGCGTTTCGTGTTCGGCACCAAGGACGAAAGCGGGCAACGGCAGACGGTCGCCGGCTTTTATCGGTTGAATCACGATCTGTCGCTCGAACGTTTACCGTTGCCAGCGCCGGCGATTTCGAACAGCATCGCATTCAGTCCCGAGGGCGCGACGATGTACTACTGCGATTCGCCGACGCGTGAAATCCGCGCGTGCGACTATCGCGCGGACGGCGGCATCGCGAACGATCGCCTGTTCACTCGCCTGACCGATGCGAACGGCATCCCCGACGGCTCGACCGTCGACAGCGACGGCGGCCTGTGGAACGCGCAATGGGGCGGCGCGCGCGTGGTGCGTTACGGTCCCGATGGCGTGGAAACCGAGCGCATCGACGTGCCGACCACGCAGCCGAGCTGCGTCGCGATCGGCGGTGCCGCGCTCGGCCAGGCCACGGGCAGCGCCCAGGGCGAGACGGCGCTCGACACGCTGTACATCACGAGCGCCTACGCCGAGCTCGATGCGACGGCGCGCGCGGCCGACACGCTCGCGGGCGACCTGTTCGTCGCGACGCTCGCGCGGCGCGGTGTTGCGGAGCCGCTGTTCCAGGGCGCGCCTATCTAGCGCAGAATGACGCAGCCCCGGCCGCACGCCGGGGCCGCGATCCTGAAGGTGAAGCAGAAGTCGATGTGGCAGTTTCGGTCCGCGAGCAATACGCCCGCGATCGGCCGGCAACGAATCGGCAGCATGCAGTTCGGACTCGAGGCGAATTGGTCACAAAAAGTCGCCCGCCACTCCCGTCAACCCTGACGGCAACGTCCCACGCCTCTCGATGGAGCCAGATATGACTGTTGCGAATCTCGTTTCAGCCTCATCCCCAACCTCTCAAACGCGACGCTCGCGACTCGCCGCGGCCGCCAATCCCGTGCTGGCGGGCCCGAGCACGTCGGCGGTGGCCCTCGGCGAAGGCAGCGCCGGCGATGTCGCGTGCATCACGCTCGCCAACTCGCACTTGCGTCTCGATGTCGCGCCGACGCTCGGCGGCGGCGTGACCCGCTTCGACTGGCGCGACGACGGCGCGTTGACGCCGATCTTCCGGCGCTGCAGTCACGTCGGTGTCGATACGCAACCGAACCAGCTGGCCTGCTATCCGCTCTTGCCGTACTCGAACCGCATCGGCGGCGGCCATTTCAGCGTGGCCGGGCGGCGCGTCGAGGTGCCGCGCAACCGCGCCGACGAGCCGCTGCCGATTCACGGCGACGGCTGGCTCGCGCAATGGCAGGTGCTCGACGCGGGCCGCGAGCACGTGCGTCTCGCGCTCGACCGCAGCGACGGCAAGCCGTACGCGTTCCGCGCGACACAAACCTACACGCTGGACGGCCCAACGCTGGTCGTCTCGCTCGACATCGAAAACGCTGGCCGCGAGACGCTGCCGTTCGGGCTCGGCGTGCATCCGTTCTTCGTGCGCGACGCGGACACCGAGCTGTCGGCGGCGGCCGGCGGCCTGTGGCTCTCGGGCGACGACTGGCTGCCGGTGCGCCACGTGCCGGCGCCCCCCGCGTGGCAGTTCGGCGTCGCGTATCCGCTGCCGGAGACGATCGTCAATCACGCGTTCACCGGCTGGAGCGGCCACGCGGCAGTGGTATGGCCGAAGCGCCGTCTGTCGCTGAACATCGCCGCCGACACCGACTATTACGTGCTGTACACGCCGCCCGGCGAAGACTTCTTCTGCTTCGAACCGGTCGATCATCCGATCAATGCGATGAACCTGGCGGGCGGCGCGAGCGAAAACGGCATGACGCTGCTCAAGCGCGGCGAGCGGTTGACGCGCACGTTCCGCTTCACGGTCGAGCGGACTGGACTGCGCTCGATGCCGGGCGGGCGCGGCGCGCGGCGCAGGCAGTAGCCGCAGTCGTAGCCGCCGGGCCGCCGGCCGGACGAACGTCCGAACGGGCGGCCTGGCGCTGCTATCGCCTATGAGGCGCGGGCCGCGCGGTGACCGCCATCGACGGACGGCGTTCGTGGGACAGGTAAAATACGCGCCTCCTCCGATTACCGGCTCGCCGCGAGACTCACCATGTCCAATTTCATCCAGACACTCAACGACGCCTGGCAGCGCACGAATTCGCTGCTGTGCGTTGGCCTCGATCCCGAGCCCAGCAAATTCCCAGGTGCGCTCGCGGGCCGCGCCGACGCGATCTTCGAGTTCTGCCGCACGATCGTCGATGCAACCGCGCCGTACGCGTCGTCGTTCAAGCCGCAGATCGCCTACTTCGCCGCGCATCGCGCAGAAGAGCAGCTCGAGCAGCTGATCGCCCACATTCACGCGAACCATCCGGGCCTGCCGGTGATTCTCGACGCCAAGCGCGGCGATATCGGCAGCACGGCCGGGCAATACGCACGCGAGGCCTTCGAGCGCTACCAGGCCGACGCGGTGACGGTCAATCCGTACATGGGTTTCGATTCGATCGAGCCGTATCTCGAGCACGCAGGCAAGGGCGTGATCGTGCTGTGTCGCACGTCGAACGCGGGTGGCTCGGATCTGCAGTTTCTCGAGACAAGCGGTCGGCCGTTGTATCAGGTCGTCGCGCAACTGGCCGCGCAGAAGTGGAATGCGAGCGGCCAGCTTGGGCTCGTGGTCGGCGCGACGTTTCCGAAGGAAATCGAAGTGGTGCGCGGAATCGTCGGCGACATGCCGCTGCTGATTCCGGGCATCGGCGCGCAAGGGGGCGACGTGCAGGCCACCGTGAGCGCCGGACGCACCGCGAACGGCACCGGCATGCTGATCAACTCTTCGCGCGCGATCATCTACGCGGGCAGGGGCGACGATTTCGCGCAAGCGGCCGCGCAGGCCGCGAAGGACACCCGCGACCGGATCAACGCGTTTCGTTGAACCGGCGGGCGATCCCGCGGCGGGCGATCCCGCGGCGGGCGATCCCGCGGCGGGCGATCCCGCGGCGGCCGGCGCGGCGCGTCAGCGCGCCGGTGCGAGCCGCCCGATCAACCCCGCATGCCGCGGATGCCGCGCCTTCAGCGCGTCCACCTCCGCGAGTTCGAACTCGCTGAATTCGAAACCCGGCGCGACCGTGCAGCCGACCAGCGCGAACGATGCCGGATCGGTGCACTCGGCCGCGAACCACAAGCCGGCCGGCACGACGGCCTGACAGACCGTATCGGGATGCGTGAGCGGATTGCCGAGCCGGTGCGTGACGAGCGCACCGCCGGCATCACTTTCATCGAGCACGTGGACCAGCAGCGGCTCGCCGGCATAGAAATGCCAGACTTCATCGGAACGGATCCGATGCCACGCCGAATGCGCGCCGTCGCACAGCAAGTAATGGATCGCAGTCGACGCCGCACGGGCGTTCCCAACCTCGCTCGGTTCGCCGACGCGCAGCACGCGCGCGGCCGAGCGGTAGGTCTCCGCAAAAAAGCCGCCTTCAGGATGGGGCTTCAGATCGAAGCGGCGGATCAGTTCGTCTGCGATCGCGCGCGAATCCGGCATTGTCCGCCTCCTCGGCGATAGTTAGACGCCGCTCAATGCTCGCGTTCGTCGAGCAGCGCCAGCAGGCCGCGCAGCGCGTGCGCCGCGGCCTGCACGCGGATCTGGTCGCGGTCGCCCTTGAAAATCTTCGTTTCCACCGATGTGTGCAGCCGGTTGCTCCAACTGAACGACACCATGCCGACAGGCTTGGTTTCCGTGCCGCCGCCGGGGCCGGCGACGCCGGTGATCGACAGCGACACCTGCGCTCGGCTGTTGCGCAGCGCGCCTTCGGCCATCGCTCGTGCGACCGGCTCGCTGACCGCGCCGTGCTTTTCGATCAGGTCGGCCGGCACACCGATCATTTCGCTTTTCGCCTGGTTCGAATACGTGACGAAGCCGCGTTCGAACCAGCCGCTGCTGCCGGAGATGTCGGTGATCGCGGTCGCGACCATGCCGCCCGTGCAGGACTCGGCGGTCACGAGCATCAGGCGCTCGTCGCGCAGACGGTTGCTCACGCGGATCGCAAGCTGGTGAACGACGGAATCGGTAGGCATGATCTCAGTCAATCCGGAAAACGAAGCCGCCGGGCGGCGCGGCGAACGGCAGGGGCCGGGCGGCGACCAAAAGAGTCGAACGGTACTCGAACGGTAAACAGGCAGCGCTCAAACCGACATCCGCCACAGCGCAATCACCAGCAACGTAAAAAATGCGGCGATCAGGTCATCGAACATGATGCCAAAGCCACCTTTCAGCCGGCGGTCGAAGTAGCCGATCGGCGGCGGCTTCACCATGTCGAAGAAGCGGAAGATCAGGAACGCCCCCACCTGGCCGGCGAGCGTGGCAGGCGTGACCATCAGCAGCACGAGCCAGAACGCGACGATTTCGTCCCACACGACCGCCGACGGATCCTCGACGCCGAGCCGCTTCGCGGTAAAGCCGCACAACGCGATGCCGCCGAGAAAGCCGACGCCGATCAGCACGCCCCATTCAATAACTGTCAGATAACGACTCAGCACCGCGAACGAGGCCCACCCGAGCAGCGTGCCCATCGTGCCCGGTGCGACGGGCGACAGCCCGCTGCCGAAGCCGAGCGACAGAAGGTGGACTGGATGCGACAGCATGAAGCGCGCGGTCGCGCGGCGCGGCTGAGCAGGCTTCGGCTCGCGCGGTCCAGGCGGCTGGGGCGGCTCGCCGCCGAGGAAGTCGTCGGCGGGGCCGAGCGGGGGGTCATTCTGCATGAAAGTGATCGAAACCTTGCAAGGTCAGAGTGAGCGGCGCGCCGCTGGCGTTGCGCCACGCGATGGCCGGGCGGTCGGTGACCGCCTCCAGTGCGCTTATTGTACCGATGCGGGTGACCGGCACGGCGGCCTTCTGCGCGGCGGCCTCGACCGCGGCGCGCGCGGCGGCGGGCGCGGTGAAGCACAGCTCGTAGTCGTCGCCGCCGGCGAGCGTGCAGCGCTGCTGGACGTCGGGCGGCAGGCGGCGTAGCGCGGCCGAGCGCGGCACCGCATCGACGTCGACGCTCGCGCCCACCGACGAGCGTTCGAGGATGTGCCGCAGATCGCCGGCGAGTCCATCCGACAGGTCGAGCGCCGCGTGTGCGATGCCGCGCAGCGCGAGGCCGAGCGCGATGCGCGGCTCGGGGCGTTCGAGCGCCCGGCGGAACGTCGCGGCGTCATTCGGGGTGGCGGACCATTCGCCGCGCTGCGCGCCGAGGCCGGCGCGCGCGTCGCCGAGAGTGCCGGAGATCCAGATGTCGTCGCCGGGTTGCGCGGCATCGCGGCGCAAGGCTGTTCGTGGCGGCACGCTGCCGAATACCGTAATGCACAGATTGAGCGGCCCGCCTGTCGTATCGCCGCCGATCAGCTCGCAACCGTAGCGCTCGGCGAGCGCGAACAGGCCTTCGCTGAAACCGGAAAGCCAGGCTTCGTCGGCTTTCGGCAGCGAGAAGGCCAGCGTGAACGCCCGCGGCTGCGCGCCCATTGCGGCGAGGTCAGACAGATTGACGGCAAGCGCCTTGTGACCGAGCGCTTCGGGATCGATATCGGCGAAGAAATGACGGCCTTCGACCAGCATGTCCGTCGATATCGCCAGCATTTCGCCGGCAGGCGGCGCCAGCAACGCGCAATCGTCGCCGATGCCGAGCGTGCCGCCTTCGGCATTGGCGGGCCGCACGGCGGCGGCGCGGCGGGCAAAGAAACGATCGATCAGCGAAAACTCGGAAAGCATGATGGCGGACGGTGAGCGGAGAACGATTGGAGAAATGGCGCGGATCAGGGTGATTGAGCGTGATGCCCCGTCGCAAACGCCGGACCATCCGGACAACGGGCAACGCGCGCTTTCACGCTGTTTCAGTCGCGGCTGTTGTACCCGTATTGAAGGAATTGCGTAGGCAATTGGGGCTACAATGCCGTCGAACGTCTATTCTAATCTGCCCTCCGAAGCCCGCCTTATGTCGAATCCCGTCAATACCAAACTCCGCGAAGCAGCTCTCGATTACCACGAGTTTCCGACTCCCGGCAAAATCGCGATCGCCCCGACCAAGCAGATGATCAACCAGCGCGACCTCGCGCTGGCGTATTCGCCTGGCGTCGCGTTCGCGTGCGAGGAAATCGTCGAGAGCCCGCTGAACGCCGCGCGCTTCACCGCGCGCAGCAACCTCGTCGGCGTCGTCACGAACGGGACCGCGGTGCTGGGCCTCGGCAACATCGGGCCGCTCGCGTCGAAGCCGGTCATGGAAGGCAAGGCCGTCCTGTTCAAGAAGTTCGCCGGCATCGACGTGTTCGATATCGAGATCAACGAGAGCGATCCGCACAAGCTGGTCGAGGTGATCGCCGCGCTCGAACCGACCTTCGGCGGCATCAACCTCGAAGACATCAAGGCGCCGGACTGCTTCATCGTCGAGCGCGAATGCCGCAAGCGCATGAAGATTCCGGTCTTCCACGACGACCAGCACGGCACCGCGATCGTCGTCGCGGCGGCGGTCACCAACGGCCTGAAGGTCGTCGGCAAGGACATCAAGGAAGTCAAGCTGGTCGCGTCGGGCGCGGGCGCGGCGGCGCTCGCGTGTCTGGACCTGCTGGTCGACATCGGCCTGCCGCTCGAAAACATCACCGTGACCGACCTCGCGGGCGTCGTGTACAAGGGCCGCACCGAACTGATGGACCCGGACAAGGAGCGTTTCGCGCGTGAAACCGACGCGCGCTCGCTTGCCGAGGTGATCGAAGGCGCGGACGTGTTCCTCGGGTTGTCGGCCGGCGGCGTGCTCAAGCAGGACATGGTCAAGCAGATGGCCGCCAGGCCGCTGATCCTCGCGCTTGCGAACCCGACGCCGGAAATCCTGCCGGAACTCGCGCTCGAAGTGCGTCCGGACGCGGTGCTGTGCACGGGCCGCACCGACTACCCGAACCAGGTCAACAACGTGCTCGTGTTCCCGTTTCTGTTCCGCGGCGCGCTCGACGCCGGCGCGACGACGGTCACGCGCGAAATGGAAATCGCCGCCGTCAACGCGATCGCCGAGCTGGCGCGCCAGGAGCAGAGCGACATCGTCGCGACCGCGTACGGCATCCAGGATCTATCGTTCGGACCGGAATACCTGATTCCGAAACCCTTCGATCCGCGTCTGATCGTGAAGGTCGCGCCCGCGGTGGCGAAGGCCGCGATGGAATGCGGCGTCGCCGAGCGTCCAATCGAGGACATGGACGCGTATGCGCAGCATCTGCAGCAGTTCGTTTATCACAGCGGCACGACGATGAAGCCGATCTTCCAGCTCGCGCGCAGCGTCGAGCCGGAGAAGAAGCGCATCGTGTTCGCGGAAGGCGAAGAAGAGCGTGTGCTGCGCGCGATGCAGATCATCGTCGACGAAAAGCTCGCAAAGCCGATCCTGATCGGCCGGCCGGCCGTGATCGAGCAGCGGATCGCGCGTTATGGCCTGCGGCTCGTCGCGGGGCAGGACTACACGGTCGTCAACACCGATCATGACGAACGTTACCGCGAGTTCTGGCAGGAATACGCGAAGATGATGTCGCGCAAGGGCATCACGACGCAGATGGCCAAGCTCGAGATGCGCCGCCGCACCACGCTGATTGGCTCGATGATGGTCAAGAAGGGCGAGGCGGACGGCATGATCTGCGGCACGGTCAGCACCACACACCGCCACCTGCACTTCATCGATCAGGTGATCGGCAAGAAGCCCGGCGCGAAAGTCTATGCGGCGATGAACGCGCTGGTGCTGCCGAATCGGCAGATTTTCCTCGTCGATACGCACGTGAACGTCGATCCGACACCGGCCGAGCTGGCTGAGATCACGATCATGGCAGCCGAGGAAGTGCGCCGTTTCGGCATCGAGCCGAAGGTTGCACTCGTGTCGCACTCGAACTTCGGTTCGAGCAACGCGCCGACGGCGCAGAAGATGCGCGATACGCTCGAGATCCTGCGCGAACGCGCGCCGGGGCTGCAAGTTGACGGCGAAATGCACGGCGACGTCGCGCTCGACGCCAACCTGCGCCGTGAGGTATTGCCCGATTCGACGCTCGAAGGCGACGCGAACCTGCTGGTGCTGCCGAACATCGACGCGGCCAATATCTCGTACAACCTGCTGAAGACGGCGGCCGGCAACAACATTGCGATTGGCCCAATTCTGCTTGGCGCGGCCAAGCCGGTGCACGTGCTGACGCCGTCGGCGACGGTGCGCCGGATCGTCAACATGACGGCGCTGCTGGTCGCGGACGTCAGCGCAACCCGCTAACCGCGCATCGTGATCGGGCCGCGACGGGCCCGGCGCCGGTTTTCCAACCGGCGTACCTGAAAAAAAAGGCGTGCCCGCAATGGGCACGCCCTCAGGGCAAGCTGGGGATCGCCACCCCGAAAAATGGCAATGACACGGCCTTTCGGCTCAGTGGTTTCAGGCTCTAACAACCGCAATCGAGCGCCTCTGCCAGCGGCCGCTTGCACCGCCCGCACTGCATTCGATCACGATTGAGCTCAGTTTAGCCCGATCGAGCTAAACATTCTGTCAAAAGTCGTCAAAGTCCCCGCCACCGGCTTTTCCGCGGGTGAGGCGGGGTGCCATCGGCCGTCGAACGTTGATTCCAAAGGCTATTAGCGATACCCTTACGACTTTCATGGTCGTCAAACTCGTGATCTGACAGCGGGGAAACCTGATACATGGCACGCAACTGGTTGCGCATGAAAGGCGTGCTGATCGGTGCCGCCGCACTCTGCGTGTTGTCCAGTTCCGCGCCCGAAGCGCTGGCGCGAGATTACTCGGCGCCAACTGGGGTGGAAGCGCAGGTGGGCACCATCGCGCTGGCGCAATTGCCGCGCGAGGCGGTCGATACGTTGAACCTCATTGCCGCCGGCGGGCCTTACCCGTATCAGAAGGACGGCATCGTATTCGGCAACTACGAACGGGTGCTGCCCGCCCACCGGCGCGGCTATTACCACGAATACACCGTCCCCACGCCTCACGCGCGTAATCGCGGGGCGCGCCGCATCGTCTGCGGAGGTCCGCTACAGCGGACCGACAATTGTTATTACTCGGACGACCATTACACCAGTTTTAACCATATTGTTGAATGACATTGGGATGAACGGCATGAGCGACAACATCTACGCGCACGATTCCGGAGTCGCGACGGATCTTTTCGCGGCCGGCGACGGCAATTTGTTCCAACGCGTCATGAAGATGCGCGCCGGCGAGCAGGGTCGCGACAATCAAAGCGAGGCTGCCACGGTGGTTTCATCGAACGAGGAGCCCATGAGCCTTTTCAGGACGGTGCGGCCGAACATCGTGCAGTCGATCCGCGCGTTCCGCGTGCAGGATCTCGCCGACGAGGCCAACCTGCTCGGCCAGCACTTTCTGTATGCGTACTGCGCGAACGCCGCCTCGAAGCAGGAAGTGCTCGAGACGATCGCGACGTCGTTCCTGTTTCCCAGGCATTTCGGCAAGAACTACGACGCGCTCTACGACTGCCTGACCGACCTCGTGCACAAGGCCGGTGCGCAGCCCGGCTTCGTGATCGTGCTCGAACACCTGCCGATCGCGCAGAAATTCGACAAGGAAGGGCGCGAGACGCTGCTCGACGTGTTCCGTGAAGCGGCCGAATTCTGGGCCGAGCGTAAGGTCGCGTTCCGGGTGTTCTACTCGTTCGCTTGAAGTTCGCCGGATTTTCGCCTGTTCAGGCGTAGCTGCTTGAGTCTGACAGTGAACGTCGCGGTATAAACGGCAAAGGCCCGCTAATTGGCGGGCCTTTGCTTTTGTCGCGCTGCTTGGGCAAGCACCCGCTCACCAGCCGCCCCAGCGCGCCGCGAGCCCCGCCAACACTGCGATTCCGACGGTCTCTGTGCGCAGCACACGCGGTCCCAAGCCAATCGCGGTAAAGCCCTGTTCGCCGGCGGCGGCTTCCTCGTCGGCGCAAAGGCCGCCTTCGGGGCCGATCAGCAGCGTCACGCCGCCAGGCGGCGGCGCGTCAGGCAGCGCCGCAAAGCCGATGCTCGCGCGCGGCGATAACAGCAGGCGCAGCTCGTCAGGCGCCGGCTCGCGCGACAGCGTATCGAGCCACGCGCCAATCTCGCACACCGGCATCACGTCCGGAAGCCGATTACGTCCGCACTGTTCGCACGACGCCCGCACCACACCCTGCCAGTGCTGCTGCCGCCGCTGCGCGCGCTCGCCGGTAAGCCGCACGACGCTGCGCGCGGTCGCGAGCGGCACGAAGCCCGAGGCGCCGAGTTCGACCGCCTTCTCGATCAGCCAGTCCATCTTGTCGCCGCCGGCGATGCCTTGGGCGAGCGTCAGCCGATATGGCGGCTCGACCTCGATCGCGCGAAATTCGCCGATTTTCACGCGAGCGGCACGACGCTCGACCTCGACGAGTTCGGCGCCGTATTCGCCGCCCCGGCCGTTGAACAACGCCAGGGAATCGCCTGGCTGCAGACGCAGCACGGCCACGTGGCGCACGACGTCGTCGGGCAGTGCGACCACGTCGTCGGCGTAAAGCGGGATATCAACAAAAAAACGGGGCATCGACGGGAGACTCTTGAATTCAGGACAGGTGGCGGGCGAGTGCCCAGCGATAGCCGTCGATATCCTCGACCTGCGCGAAGCGGTCGCCCCAGAACTGGTCCTGTGGCTCGCTCAGCGACTTCGCGCCGGCCGCGAGCGCGCGAGCATACACGGCGTCGACGTCCTCGACATAGACATAGAACGATTGCGGCGCGATCGTGCCCGCGCTTTTCGGCGTCTTCGCGGTCGAGCCGAACGCGCCTTCAGGCGCGAACATCACGATCAGCTGGCCTTGATAGGTCATCTCGACGTGCATGACGACGCCGTCGTCCTGCACGCTGTCGCGCACGTCGAAACCGAACGCCGCCGAGAAGAATGCCGTCGACGCGCGCGCGTCGCGCACCGTCAGATAGGGGGTGAGCCAGGGCACACCGGCGGGGTGGGGGGCGGTCATGGAGTTCTCCGGATCTCGTGAGGCGGCGAGGCCACGGTTGCGGGTTTCGGTCGGGCGCGGCACGCCGGCATCACACGAACCGATTCGCGCAAGGTGTCCGCGCTTCAAAAGGACGACTTCGTCAACGGGCTCAGTTTATCGCGCGCCGATCGCGCCGCCGAGAATAGCCCCGCGTGCAGGGCTGGTTCGTAATGACGCAGCGAATCGATGCCGCGCGCGGCGAGACGCTCGGTGAGCGTCTCGGCGGTGAGCGCGGCGGGGTCGAGCGTGTCGCTGGCGATCGCCATCAGCCATAGCGAGCCGTAGAGCGGCACGAAGGTGCCTAGCGTGCGCACCTGTGCGAACGCGGCGTGCAGATCGCCGAGCAGCGCGGCGATGCGCGGCGCGTGGTGGTACGGCGAGCCGAGATGGAGCGACAGCAACGCATCAGCACGTAGCACGCGCTTCAACTGCGCGTAGAAGGTCGGCGTGTACAGGCCGGCCGCGGGCGAATCGGGTGGCGTCAGGTCGAATACGACGAGGTCGAACTGCGCGGCCGCGACGTTCGTTGCACCCTGCGTCGCGCGGGCCGCCGCCGCGACGTAGTCCGCCGCATCGCCGATCACCAGCTCGACGCGCGGATCGTCGAACGCACCGCCATGCACCTGCGGCACATGTCCGCGCGTGAGCCGCACGACCTCGGGATCGAGCTCCGCGACGACGATCCGCTCGATGCCCGGATGCCTGAGCAATTGCCTCGCGGCCCCGCCATCGCCGCCGCCGAGCACCAGCGCCGCGCGCGGCGCCGGATGCGCGAGCGCGGCCGGATGCACCATGCATTCGTGGTAGATGAACTCGTCGCCTGCGGACGTCATCGGACGGCCGTCGAGCGTGAACAGCGCGCCGAGCTGCGGCGTGTCCCAGATCTCGATCGTCTGATAACGGGATTCGACACGCTCGACGAGGCGCGCGTGAGGAAAGCCGTAGACGGCGTCGGGACAAGGCTGGAACAATAGCGGGGCGTTCACGGCGGACGGGCTCGATCGGTAGTGCGGGCACACAGCTGCTCGAATTGTAAATGCCGCCTGGCGGTGTGCGTTGAACCTCGCGGCCAGGCGGCTTTCCGGCCGGGTAGGGGTTAACCTTCTGCTAGAATGTGACGCTTTCAGCCTTGTCCGCTTGCTCTGCCCGTTTCGCGTCTCCTGGCGCCGCATCGTGCGCCGTAGCGAAGTGACCGCCGAGCTCCCGGGCCTCAAGCGCGCCCCCGCTTTCTGACTCTGTCTCCGGACTCGACATGACGACCCCGTCTCCCGCACCCACCTCCCTGATGGCCAACGCGATCCGCGCGTTGGCCATGGACGCCGTTCAAAAGGCGAACTCCGGTCACCCCGGCATGCCGATGGGCATGGCCGAAATCGGCGTCGCCCTGTGGTCGCGTCATCTGCGCCATAACCCGAAAAACCCGCAATGGGCCGATCGCGACCGCTTCGTGCTGTCGAACGGTCACGGCTCGATGCTGCTGTACTCGCTGCTGCATCTGACCGGCTACGACCTGCCGATGGACGAGCTGAAGAACTTCCGCCAGCTCCATTCGAAGACGCCGGGTCACCCGGAATACGGCATCACGCCGGGCGTCGAGACGACCACCGGCCCGCTCGGCCAGGGTCTCGCGAACGCGGTCGGCATGGCGCTCGCCGAATCGCTGCTCGCCACCGAATTCAACAAGCCCGACGCCAGGATCGTCGATCACCACACGTACGTGTTCGTCGGCGACGGCTGCCTGATGGAAGGCATCTCGCACGAAGCCTGCTCGCTCGCGGGCGTGCTGAAGCTGAACAAGCTGATCGCGTTCTACGACGACAACGGCATTTCGATCGACGGCGAAGTGATGCACTGGTTCCACGACGACACGCCGAAGCGCTTCGAAGCGTACGGCTGGAACGTGATCCCGAACGTGGTCGGCCATGACGTCGACGCGGTCGACGCGGCGATCAAGCAGGCGAAGCTGTCGGACAAGCCGACGCTGATCTGCTGCAAGACCGTGATCGGTGAAGGCGCGCCGACCAAGGCGGGCTCGCACGATTCGCACGGCGCGCCGCTCGGCGACAAGGAAATCGCGGCGACGCGCGAAGCGATCGGCTGGAAGTGGGAGCCGTTCGTGATCCCGCAGGAAGTCTACACGGCATGGGACGCGAAGGAAGCGGGCGCGCGCTTCGAAGCGGAATGGGACGAGGCGTTCGCTGCCTACGCGGCGAAGTACCCGCAGGAAGCGGCCGAATTCAAGCGCCGCAGCGCGAAGCAACTGCCGGCCGACTGGAAAGATAAGGCGAAAGCGATCATCGCCGGCGCGAACGAGCGCGCTGAGACCGTGGCGACGCGTAAGGCATCGCAGCAGGCAATCGAAGGTCTGTCGGCCGTGTTGCCCGAACTGCTCGGCGGTTCCGCCGACCTGACCGGCTCGAACCTGACCAACTGGAAGGCCGCCAAGCCGGTGCGCGTGAATGCCGAAGGCCGTGCCGCCGGCAACTACGTGAATTACGGCGTGCGCGAATTCGGCATGAGCGCGGCGATCAACGGCGTCGCGCTGCACGGCGGCTACAAGGCGTTCGGCGGCACGTTCCTGACGTTCTCCGACTACAGCCGCAACGCGCTGCGCGTCGCCGCGCTGATGAAGTCGCCGTCGATCTTCGTGTTCACGCACGACTCAATCGGTCTCGGCGAAGACGGCCCGACCCACCAGTCGATCGAACACGTCGCGAGCCTGCGTCTGATCCCGAATCTGCAAACGTGGCGCCCGGCCGACACGGTCGAAACCGCGGTGGCCTGGACCCATGCGATCGAGCATGAAGGTCCGTCGTGCCTGATCTTCAGTCGCCAGAACCTGCAGTTCAACGAGCGCACCGACGCGCAGATCGCCAACATCGAGAAGGGCGGCTACGTGCTGCGCGACTGGGATGAAGAGATCGTCGCGCGTAAGATCATCCTGATCGCGACGGGCTCGGAAGTCGAACTCGCGATGAAAGCCGTCGAGCCGCTCGCGCGCGAAGGCATCGCCGCCCGCGTCGTGTCGATTCCGTCGACGACCGTGTTCGACAGGCAGGACGCCGAGTACCGCGAACGCGTGCTGCCGCATGGCGTGCGTCGCGTCGCGATCGAAGCGGGCGTGTCGGATTTCTGGCGCAAGTACGTGGGTCTGGAAGGCGGCGTGGTCGGCATCGACACGTTCGGCGAATCGGCCCCGGCAGGCGTGCTGTTCAAGCATTTCGGTTTCACCGTCGAGCACGTGGTGGCGACGGTCAAGGCCGCGCTCGGCTGATGGTTGCGTCGCATTGCCGTTGCGCCCCTCGTGGCTGCGCGCGGCAACGCACCGAACCGGAAGTCCGACCAGGCGAACATAGACGGATTTTTTAGCCATCAGGAGATAAATCATGACGATTCGCGTCGCAATCAACGGCTACGGCCGGATCGGCCGCAATACCCTGCGCGCCTTCTATGAAAACGGCAAGAAGCACGATATCGAAATCGTCGCCATCAACGATCTGGGCGATGCGAAGACCAACGCCCACCTGACGCAGTACGACACCGCGCACGGCAAGTTCCCGGGCGACGTGTCGGTGGACGGCGACTACCTCGTCGTGAACGGCGACAAGATCCGCGTGCTGGCGAACCGCAACCCGGCCGAACTGCCGTGGGGCGAGCTGGGCGTCGACGTCGTGATGGAGTGCACGGGCTTTTTCACGACCAAGGAAAAGGCGAGCGCGCACATCAAGGGCGGCGCGAAGAAGGTCATCATCTCGGCGCCGGGCGGTAAGGACGTCGACGCGACCGTCGTCTACGGCGTGAACCACAACGTGCTGAAGGCATCGGACACGGTCATCTCGAACGCATCGTGCACGACCAACTGCCTCGCGCCGCTGGTCAAGCCGCTGAACGACAAGATCGGCCTCGTGAACGGCCTGATGACGACAATCCACGCGTACACGAACGACCAGGTTCTGACCGACGTGTACCACGAAGACCTGCGCCGCGCGCGTTCGGCCACGCATAGCCAGATCCCGACCAAGACCGGCGCGGCATCGGCGGTCGGCCTCGTGCTGCCGGAACTGAACGGCAAGCTCGACGGCTACGCAATCCGCGTCCCGACGATCAACGTGTCGGTCGTCGACCTGTCGTTCATCGCCGCGCGCGACACGACGGTCGAGGAAGTCAACGCGATCATGAAGGAAGCATCGGAAGGCGCGCTGAAGGGCGTCCTCGGTTACAACGACGCACCGCTCGTGTCGATCGACTACAACCACAATCCGGCTTCGTCGACGTTCGACTCGACGCTGACCAAGGTGTCGGGCCGTCTCGTGAAGGTGTCGAGCTGGTACGACAACGAGTGGGGCTTCTCGAACCGCATGCTGGACACGGCTGTGGCGCTCGCGAACGCGAAGTAAGTTTCGGGTTTCACGCTGCATGAAAAAGCCGCTCTTCGGAGCGGTTTTTTTTCGTCTGCGATTTTTGCCGTCTACGGCGTGGGGAAATAGACGCCGGCGCGCTGCGCGGCGTTCGCGATGTGCGTCTCGATCGCCTTGCCCGCGGCGAGCGAATCGCGGGCCTTCAACGCGTCGAGAATCGCGCGATGTTCGGTGTACGTGGACAGCACCCGCTCGCGCCGGTAGAACGGCATGCGCTGGCTTTCCTGCATGATCTCGGCGCTGCTGCGCAGGATCGACTCGATCGCCGCATTGCCCGCGATGCTGACGATGCGCATATGGAACGCGTAGTCGAGCCGAGCCGCTTCGTCGAGTTCCTCGCAGGCGAGCGCGCTTTGCATCGCGGTGATGTTTTCCTCGAGCCACGCGAGGTCGTCGTTGGTGACCGCGAGCACCGCCATGCGCGCGACGAAGCCTTCGAGCGCGTAGCGCATCTGATACGTGTCGGGCAGCGACGACTGCTCGGCGAAGCGCCACGCCTGCGCGTTTTTCGCCTGCGCGCTTTCCACGTAGACGCCCTTGCCGGGGCGGATCACCAGCAGACCAAGCGCTTCCAGCGTGGACAGCGCTTCGCGCAGTGAGGCCCGGCTGATCGACAGTTCATCGGATAGCTGGCGCTGCGCCGGCAGCAGACTGCCCACCGGATAGACGCCCGCCTCGATACGTTCGCGGATGGTCGCGATGGCCGCGTCGGTGACGGTGTGCGGGACGTTTTTCATGAGGGATCGCTCGGTAGCGTGGTCTGACCGCAATTCTAATCCTTGCGCGCGAGAAGGCGCGCCGCGCGCCGTCTGAAATCCCGAATCCGACCCGAAATCGCCGAAAAAACAACGGGTAAACACTGCTCGATGAGTCCTTGACGCGGGTATATCGGCTTCCTACTATTCGCCATAACAGCACTGGTCGGACCAGTATGAACAGAAGTGACCGAGACAACCATCCGCAGGAGGAAGCCGTGTTGAAATTCTTCAATTCGCTATTTGGCCGGGTCGTGATAGCGCTCGTGGTCGGCATCGTGCTCGGTGCCGTGTTTCCGCATTTCGCGCAGTCCTTGCGGCCGCTTGGCGACGGCTTTCTGAAGCTGATCAAGATGGTGATCGGGCCGATCGTGTTCTGCGTGGTGGTGAGCGGCATGGCGCACGCGGGCGATCTGCGCAAGGTCGGCCGCGTCGGCTTGAAGTCGGTGATCTACTTCGAGGCGATGACGACGATCGCGCTCGTGATCGGCGCGGTGCTCGCTTACGCGACGCGTCCTGGTGCAGGTATGAACGTGAACCTGAAGTCGCTCGATGCGGCGTCGCTCGCGACCTATACCGAGCACGCGAAGAGCCTGAAGGACACAGCGGGCTTCCTGCTGAAGATCATCCCCGACACGGCGATCAACGCGTTCGCGACCGGCGACATTCTGCAGATCCTCGTGTTCTCGGTGCTGTTCGGCTCGGCGCTGTCGCTGCTCGGCAAGCGCGCGCAGCGCGTGAGCGGGTTGATCGATGAGCTGTCGCAGGTGTTCTTCCGCGTGATGGGCTTCATCATCAAGCTCGCGCCGCTCGGCGTGCTCGGCGCGATCGCGTTCACGACCGGCACTTACGGCGTCGAGTCGCTGAAGCAGCTCGGCATGCTCGTGCTGGTGTTCTACGCGAGCTGCGCGGTGTTCGTCGTGCTCGTGCTCGGCGCGGTGATGCGGCTCGCCGGCTTCAGCATCTTCAAGCTGATCCGCTATCTGCGCGAAGAACTGTCGATCGTGCTCGGCACCGCGTCGTCCGACGCCGTGCTGCCGCAGATCATGCGCAAGCTCGAATGGATGGGCGTCAAGGATTCGACGGTCGGTCTCGTGATTCCGACCGGCTACTCGTTCAACCTCGACGGCTTCTCGATCTATCTGACGCTCGCGGTGCTGTTCATCGCCCAGGCGACCAACACGCCGCTGTCTATTCATGACCTGATCGTCGTCGTGCTGGTGTCGCTGGTGACGTCGAAGGGCGCGCACGGCATTCCGGGCTCGGCGATCGTGATTCTCGCGGCGACGCTCTCCGCGATTCCCGCGATTCCTGTGCTCGGTCTCGTGCTGATTCTGCCGGTCGACTGGTTTGTCGGCATCGCCCGGGCGCTCACCAACCTGATCGGCAACTGCGTCGCGACGGTGGTGGTCGCCGTGTGGGAAAACGATATCGACAAGGCGCGCGCGCATCGCGTGCTGAATCGCGACGCGGCGCTGCGCTACGTGCCCGTCGTCGACGACACGCTCGTCGAACCCGGTGCGGCCGAACCCGCGCCGGCGGTCTGACGGCTGCGCGGGTATCTGGTCTGACCAGACGAACCGGCATCGCTTCCTGGACAGCTCCTCGACCTTTTTTCGCAAAGCCGGCGGTTGCCGTGGCGCCGCCGGCTGTTTCCGACCTCTTCGACACCGACCGACATCATGGCCAACCCGATCCTCGACCCGAACGCTCCCGCCTTCACACGCCGCTACGTGAACCTCGCCGATCCGCGCCTCGGCGCGAAGGCGCTGTTCGCCAGCGACGAATTCTTCGCGCCGAAAGAGCGCATGCTCGACCCGCAGCCGGCGGTGTTCATCCCCGGCAAATACGACGACCACGGCAAGTGGATGGACGGCTGGGAGACGCGTCGCAAGCGCACGACCGGCCATGACCATTGCGTGATCCAGCTCGCGCGGCCGGGCGTCGTGCATGGGGTCGATCTCGATACGAGCCACTTCACCGGCAATTTCCCGCCGGCGGCGTCGATCGATGCCTGTCATAGCGACGCTGACGTGCCGCCCGAGCACGCCGACTGGCAGCCGCTCGTGCCGGCGACAACGCTACAGGGCAACCAGCATCACTACGTCGAGGTGAAAGACGCGCGCCCGGTCACCCATCTGCGCGTGAATCTGTATCCGGACGGCGGGCTCGCGCGACTGCGCGTGTATGGCCAGCCGCAGCGCGACTGGAGCCGCGTCGAGCGCGGCACGCTGCTCGATCTCGCCGCGATCGAAAACGGCGCGTACCTCGTCGCCGCGAACAACCAGCATTTCGGGCCGGCCTCGCAGATGCTGATGCCGGGCCGTGGCGTGAACATGGGCGACGGCTGGGAAACGCGGCGGCGTCGCGAGCCGGGCAACGACTGGGCGATCGTCGCGCTCGCGCGGCCCGGCGTGATCCGCAAGATCGAAGTGGACACCGCGCACTTCAAGGGCAACTTCCCGGATCGCTGCTCGCTGCAGGCGGCATCGGTGACGGGCGGCACCGACGATTCCCTCGTCACGCAGGCGATGTTCTGGCCGGTGCTGCTCGGCGAACAGAAACTGCAAATGGATCATGTGCACGCGTTCGCGGACGACCTCGCCGCGCTCGGGCCGCTCACGCACGTGCGCTTCAACATCTTCCCGGACGGCGGCGTGTCGCGCCTGCGTCTGTGGGGCGAGATCGCTTAACGCAAGCAACGTCATGGAGCGGCACGCATGAAGATCCTGCAGATGGAACGCCTGACGCGCGCGGCCTTCGCGCCGTTCGGCGACGTGATCGAACTCGACGGCGCGCGTCGTTTTCCGATCAACGGCGGTACCACCGAGCGCTATCACGACCTCGCGCGCGTCGACGTGGTGGAGCAGGGCGGCCGGCCGCTCGTCAGTCTGTTTCGCGCGCAGCCGCGCGCGCTGCCCGTCGAGATCACGATGATGGAGCGGCATCCGCTCGGCAGCCAGGCTTTCATTCCGTTACGCGCGGGCCGATATCTGATGGTGGTCGCGCCGGCCGGCGAGTTCGACGCCGCGCGCATGCGCGCGTTCTGGACCGATGCGTGGCAGGGCGTCAATTACGCCAAAGGGGTCTGGCACCATCCGCTGCTCGCGCTGGATCAGGTCAGCGACTTCATCGTCGTCGATCGCGGCGGCGATGCGCCGAATTGCGACGAATTGCAGTTGGCCGAGCGGTGGCGGCTCGCCTTCGAGCCGAGCGCGGAACTGGTCGGATAGCGGCGATTGCCGCCGCCTGAATAAAAAAGACCCGGCCGATGCCCATCGGCCGGGTCTTTTTTCTGACTTGCCAGGTCGCGTTGGCAGGCGACCCGCGACGCATCAGTGCTTACGATGCGGGCAATTCTCCTTCGTGCACGCCCCATACAGTGCCAGCGCGTGTTCCTGCAGCTTGAAGCCGCGTGCCTTGGCGATGGACTGCTGACGGCTTTCGATTTCGGGGTCGAAAAATTCCTCGACCAGCCCGCAATCGAGGCACACGAGATGGTCGTGGTGCGACCCCTCGTTCAGTTCGAACACCGCCTTGCCCGATTCGAAATTGCTGCGCGAGAGCAGGCCGGCCTGCTCGAATTGCGTCAACACACGATACACGGTGGCGAGACCGATATCGAGCTCCTCGTGCAGGAGGTTGCGGTACACGTCTTCGGCGGTCAGGTGACGCACCGGGCTATGCTGGAAAATCTCAAGGATTTTGAGGCGCGGAAGGGTCGCCTTGAGCCCGATATTCTTGAGATCGGTTGGATTGGTCATGACAAGGGATCCCTAGAGTACAATGCTGGGCTCTCATAGTAATGTGTTTTGGCGTTCTGGTCATTTTCGATGGAATGAGCGCGGCCCGCAAGCGGGCCCGCACGGTGAGTGAAATGATTTCTAAATCTCAATTGATCTACCGGGGGAGCCGCATGCGGGGTACCTTGATCGCTGTTGCGACTGTCGCGGTTCTTGCCGGATGTTCCACATACGACAGCCTGACCCAGCGCATTGCCCAACGCATTACGCCGTATCGGATTACGGTTGTGCAAGGTAATTTCGTGTCGCAGGAAATGGCCGACCAGATGAAGGTCGGCATGACGCGCGCGCAGGTGCGTCAGTTGCTCGGCACGCCGCTGCTGACCGACATGTTCCACGCGAATCGCTGGGATTACGTGTTCTATTTCAAGCGCGGCTCGACGTCGATCGTGCAGCAGCGTGACTTCGTCGTGTACTTCTCCGGCGACCTCGTGACCCACTGGACGGGCGGCGAGGATCTGCCGACCAATCTCGAATTGCTGGCCGAAATCGACGGTGATCGCCGTGGCCGCCGCCCGAACGCGACGCCGCCGCGCGCGACGAGCGCGGCCGAGGCCGCCAACGCCGTGGCCGCCAGCGACGCAGCCGCCGCTAGCGCGGCCGCCGCCGCGGCACCGGCTACCGTGGATACGACGCGCTCGCCGTCGGTCGAAGGCGCCCAGCAGGCCGCCACGCCGTCCATGGACGCCAACGCGGAAGCCGCCCAGGCGGCCAATCGCGCAACGAGCGCGGTGCCGACGCCGAGCCGCGCGCCGTCCGTGCGGTCGGCCGTGCCGAGGGCGGGCGCCGGCGGGATCCCGACGCAAGGCCCGACGTCCGGCGGTCAGCCGCAGTTCCAGTTCAAGCGTCCGCCGCCGCCCGCTCAGGAGAACGAGAGCAACCCGGTCGGCCCGACGGGCTCGCAAAGCAGCGGCAGCCCGACGTTGAACACTTCGCCGGCGACGCCGGGAACGAGCAACTGATTTGCTCGTCGGTGTTGTGAGGCGGGCTGCGCGCCACATGTGCGGCGCCCGCCAGATGTGTGTTTGTCCGTCACCAGGCGAGGTCGGAAATGCGCCGCTTGGGCCGCATGAATGTGTTGCCGTGGTTGCCGCGGCAGTGGGTCGCCGCAGCGGGCCGTATCGGTCAGTCACCTGAGCGAGCCGTCCCGATCGGCCGCCCCCATTGGCTCCAGCAGCGAGCCGGGCGATTTCGCTCCCTGCCGCCGCATGTCCCTATATCGACCGGGCGCATTCCCCGGCACACTGGTCCGGGCATTCGCCGGGCCGCGTTTGCCGGGCTCCATACCGGTTGACTCTTTTCGAATCCTCATCGTCATGAAAATTGCCATTGCGGGCGCATCGGGCCGAATGGGCCGCATGCTCATCGAAACCGTCCTCAACGACGCCGACGCGACGCTGTCCGGCGCGCTCTGCCGCACGGGCGCTGCGCAGCTTGGCCAGGACGCCGGCGCGTTCCTCGGCAAAGAGACCGGCGTGCTGATGTCCGACGACATCGAGCGTGTGTTCGCCGAATCCGACTACCTGATCGACTTCACGCGTCCCGACGCGACGCTCGCGCATCTCGAAGCCGCGCAGCGCCACGACGTGAAAATGGTGATCGGCACGACCGGCTTCGACAACGCGCAAAAAGCGCAGCTGCGAGCGGCGGCGCGGAAGATCGGCGTCGTGTTCGCGTCGAACATGAGCGTCGGCGTGAACGTCACGCTGAAGCTGCTCGAATACGCGGCGCGGCACTTCTCCACCGGCTACGACATCGAGATCATCGAGGCGCATCATCGTCACAAGGTCGACGCGCCGTCCGGCACCGCGCTGACGATGGGCGAAGTGATCGCCAACGCGCTCGGCCGCAACCTCGACGACTGCGCGATCTACGGTCGCGAAGGCGTGACCGGCGAGCGCGATCCGTCGACGATCGGCTTCTCGGCGATTCGCGGCGGCGATATCGTGGGCGATCATACGGTGCTGTTCGCGGGCATCGGCGAGCGCATCGAGATCACGCACAAATCGGCAAGCCGCCTGTCATATGCACAAGGCGCGCTTCGTGCTGTACGCTTCCTCGAAGGCCACGACAACGGCTTCTTCGACATGCAGGACGTGCTCGGCCTGCGTTGAGCGAAGCCCGTTGCGCATAGTCGGAGTAGCGCATCCCGAGCGCGCCCTCCCGAAGTCACTTTCCCAAGGCGAGGTCAGATGGCAGGCAGCAGCGGCATCATCCATTACCTGCAAACGAGCGACGCAATCACGCATGGCGTCGCCTATGTGCTGCTGGCCATGTCGATTGCGAGCTGGTGTTTTCTGATCGTCAAGAGCTGGATTCTGACGCGCGCGAAACGCCAGGCCAACCGGGCGATCGCGCGCTTCTGGCAGGCGCCGACGCTCGCCGAAGGCGTCGCCATCCTGCGCCGCACTGATCGTGAGCGCGTGTTCGCGCCGCTCGCCGAAGCGGCGCTCAATGCGGCCGAGGTCGACATTCCGGGCGCGCTGCTCGCGCGCGTCGAGCGCAGCGAACGGGTGCTGCGCGCGCTGCGCCAGGCGCTCAATGCGTCGCAGCGGCGGCTCGAGTTCGGTCAGGTGCTGCTTGCGTCGGTTGGCAGCACCGCGCCGTTCGTCGGTCTGCTCGGCACCGTATGGGGTATCTATCACGCGCTCGGCAGCATCGCGGCGAGCGGGCAGGCGCAGATCGAGAACGTCGCGGGACCGGTGGGCGAGGCGCTGATCATGACCGCCTTCGGTCTGGTGGTGGCGATTCCGGCGGTGCTCGCGTACAACGTGCTGGGCCGCCTCGTGCGGCAATTGTCCGAGGAGTTGGACGGCTTCGCGCACGATCTGCATGCGTACGTGTGCTCCCCAACCGAGCACGCGCCGACGCCTCCGCGCGCGCAGCAGGCGGCGCGCGAGGCGCACCGCTGACTTGTCACGCGCGGCGGGCTCGGCACATCGCGACCTTCCTCGCACGACACACCGCCCATCGCACGGGCAAGCTCAGACGCAAGGAGGCGACATGGCATTCGGCGGACTCGAGAAGAAGCAGACGGCCGCGCCGATGGCCGAGATCAACATGACGCCGCTGATCGACGTGATGCTGGTGCTGCTGGTGATTTTCATCATCACCGCGCCGCTGTTCTCGCACGCGATCCGGCTCGATCTGCCGAAGGTCGCGGCGGCGCCCGCGCGCCAGACCCCGCAAACCATCTCCCTTTCGATCGACGGCGCCGGCAAGCTCTACTGGAACGGCAAGCCGATCACGCTCGCGCAGATGCGCGCGCAGTTCGCCGAGGCCGGCAAGCGGGCGGATCAGCCGGACATCCAGTTGCGCGCGGAGCGCTCGACGCGCTACGAAGTGATTGCGCAGGTGATGGGCGCCGCGCAGCAGGCGGGGCTCGAGCGGATCGGCTTCGTGACGGACCCGCCGCCGCCCGCCGCGCGGCACTGAGCGCCACCGGGTGCGCACCGCGTTCACCAATCCGGCATACCCAGTCCCGCACCACGCCGCGCGGCGCACCCGTCCGCGAACGGTATAATCAGCCCTTTCCCCGCCGAAGGGGACACGACGCAACGACATTCTGCAGAGCACCGGGCCGGTGCGAAAGCACCGAACCTGGCGATCCCATCACACCATGCACGAAAAATACGTTCCCTCCGACGTCGAAGCCGCCGCGCAAGGGCAATGGCGCGCCATCGACGCCTACAAGACGACGGAAACCACCGACAAGCCCAAGTTCTACTGCGTCTCGATGCTGCCGTATCCGTCGGGCAAGCTGCACATGGGGCACGTGCGCAACTACACGATCAACGACGTGATGTACCGCTATCTGCGGATGAACGGCTACAACGTGCTGATGCCGATGGGTTGGGACGCCTTCGGCATGCCGGCGGAGAACGCCGCGATGGCCAACAACGTGCCGCCCGCGCAGTGGACCTACGACAACATCGCTTACATGAAGAAGCAGATGCAGTCGATGGGCCTCGCGATCGACTGGTCGCGCGAAGTCGCGACCTGCAGCCCTGACTATTACAAGTGGAACCAGTGGCTGTTCCTGAAGATGCTCGAAAAGGGCATCGCGTACAAGAAAACCGGCACCGTGAACTGGGACCCGGTCGACCAGACCGTGCTCGCGAACGAGCAGGTGATCGACGGGCGCGGCTGGCGCTCGGGCGCGCTCGTCGAAAAGCGCGAAATCCCGATGTACTACATGCGCATCACGCAGTACGCGGATGAACTGCTGAACGATCTCGAAGGCCTCGGCTGGCCCGAGCGCGTGAAGATCATGCAGCAGAACTGGATCGGCAAGAGCTTCGGCGTGAACTTCGGCTTCCCGTATGAAATCGACGGCGAACAGAAGCTGCTGCGCGTGTTCACGACGCGCGCCGACACGATCATGGGCGTCACGTTCTGCGCGATCGCCGCCGAGCATCCGCTCGCCACGCGTCTCGCGCAAGACAAGCCGGAACTGCAGCCGTTCATCGACGAATGCAAGCGCGGCGGCGTCGCCGAAGCCGACGTCGCGACGATGGAAAAGAAAGGCATGGCCACCGGCTTCTACGTCACGCATCCGCTGACGCAGGCGAAGGTCGAGGTGTGGATCGGCAACTACGTGCTGATGACTTACGGCGAAGGCGCGGTGATGGGTGTGCCGGCGCACGACGAGCGCGACTTCGCGTTCGTGAAGAAGTACGGTCTGCCGGTCAGGCAGGTCGTCGCGGTCGAGGGCAAGGAATTCTCGACCGAAGCGTGGGCGGAGTGGTACGGCGAGAAGACCGGCACGCTGGTGAACAGCGGCAAGTACGACGGCCTCGCCTACGACGAAGCCGTAGACCGCATCGCCGCCGATCTCAAGGAACTGGGCCTCGGCGACAAGCAGATCACGTGGCGTCTGCGTGACTGGGGCGTCTCGCGCCAGCGTTACTGGGGCACGCCGATCCCGATCATCCACTGCCCGAAGTGCGGCGACGTGCCGGTGCCGGAAAAAGACCTGCCGGTCGTGCTGCCGGAAGACCTGGTGCCGGACGGCACGGGCAATCCGCTCGCGAAGTCCGAAGCGTTCCTGAACTGCACGTGCCCGAGCTGCGGCGGCGCGGCAAAGCGCGAAACCGACACGATGGACACCTTCGTCGATTCGTCGTGGTACTTCTACCGCTACGCGTCGCCGGATGCGAAGACGATGGTCGACGAGCGCACCGACTACTGGGCGCCGATGGATCAATACATCGGCGGTATCGAACACGCGATCCTGCACCTGCTGTACTCGCGTTTCTGGGCGAAGGTGATGCGCGACCTCGGTCTCGTGAAGTTCGGCGAACCGGCGAAGAACCTGCTCACGCAGGGCATGGTGCTCAACGAAACCTATTACCGCGAAAACGAAGCGGGCAAGAAGACCTGGTACAACCCGGCGGAAGTGACCGTGTCGTTCGACGACAAGGGCCGCCCGGTCGGCGCGGTGCTCAACGCTGACGGCCAGCCGGTCGTGCTCGGCGGCGTCGAGAAGATGTCGAAGTCGAAGAACAACGGCGTCGACCCGCAGATGCTGATCGATCAGCACGGCGCGGACACCGCGCGTCTGTTCGTGATGTTCGCGGCGCCGCCCGAGCAGCAGCTCGAGTGGTCGGGTTCGGGCGTCGAAGGCGCGAGCCGCTTCCTGCGTCGCGTGTGGAACTTCGGCTATACGAACGAAGCCGCGCTGCGCGCGGGCGGCCAGTTGGACGCCGCACGCTTCAACGACACCGACAAGGCGCTGCGTCGTGAGATCTATAGCGTGCTGAAGCAGGCCGATTTCGACTATCAGCGCCTTCAGTACAACACGGTGGTATCGGCCGCGATGAAGATGCTCAACGCGCTCGACGGCGCGAAGGGCGCGCAGACCGCCGTGCTGCGTGAAACCTACGGTGTGATGCTGCGCGTGCTGTACCCGGTCGTGCCGCACCTGACGTTCCAGCTGTGGCAGGAGCTCGGCTATGCCGACGAATTCGGCCCACTGCTCGACGCGCCGTGGCCGAAGGTCGACGAGAAGGCGCTCGAACAGGCCGAGATCGAACTCGTGCTGCAGGTGAACGGTAAGGTGCGCGGCGCGATCACGGTCGCGAAGGACGCGTCGCGCGAAGCGATCGAGCAACAAGCGGCCGTGCACGAAATGGTAGCGAAATTCAGCGAAGGCAAGGCGCCTAAGAAGATCATCGTGGTACCGGGCCGTCTCGTGAACGTGGTCGTTTGACGTTCCAGGCCCTCATCCGGCAGACGGAGCGCCGCCCGCCCGGCGGCGTTCCTCGGCACCGCGAATCCACTGCGAACCGGGAGCGAATGTGACTCGCAGATCGTTTTTGACGCTCGCTTGCAGCGTAATGATGTTGTCGGCCTGCGGCTTCCAGTTGCGCGGCCAGCAGGACTTCGCGTTCAAGCGCCTCTATGTGGCGGGCGGCTCGCCCGCGGCCATGGCGCGCTTCACGCGCATCGTGCAGGGCGGCAGCGACACCGTGGTGGTCAGCTCGCCCGCCAATGCCGATGCGCTGCTGCAGATCACGCAGAACCGCAACGTCAGCACGCTGACGCTGAATTCGCTGGGTGTCGTCGCCGAGTATCAGCTGAATTTGCAGATGACCTACACGCTGACCGGCAAGGACGGCACCGTGTTGATTCCGGGCAGCGTGATCGCGCTGAACCGCGCGATGACCTATAGCGACCAGTTCTCGCAGGCGAAGGCCGCCGAGTCCGACATCCTGTTCGCCGACATGGAAAACGACGCGGTCGATCAGTTGGTCCGCCGTCTCGGCGTGGTGCGCTCGCTGCATCCGACGCAGGCCGAGGCCGTGCCGGCCATCGTGCCGCGCGCACCGCTGCCGCCGCCGCCGCTGTGAGCATCGCACCGTTCGTGATTCGTCGAATCTCATTCATCCCGTCAACCGCCAGCCATGCAACTGCGACCTGACGCGCTCGAAACGCATCTCGCCCGCGGCCTCGCCGGACTGTACGTCGTATACGGCGACGAGCATCTGCTCGCGCAGGAAGCGTGCGATCGCATCCGCGCGGCGGCGCGCGCGGCCGGCTTCACCGACCGCTCGGTGTTCACGGTCGAGCGCGGTTTCGACTGGAGCTCGCTGCTCGGCGCGAGCCAGTCGATGTCGCTGTTCGGCGACCGTCAGCTGGTCGAGTTGCGCATTCCGTCGGGCAAACCCGGTAAGGAAGGCGCCGATGCGCTGAAGGCGCTCGCATCCACCGTCAACGACGACGTGCTGACGATGATTACGCTGCCGCGCCTCGATGCGGCCACGCAAAAGTCGGCATGGTTCACCGCGCTCGCCGACGCCGGCGTCGCGCTGAAGATCGATCCGGTCGAGCGCGCGCAGCTGCCGAACTGGGTCGGGCAGCGGCTCGCGGCCCAAGGTCAGCGCGTCGCAGCCGGCGAGGAGGGGCGGCGTGCGCTCGCGTTCATCGCCGAGCGCGTCGAGGGCAATCTGCTCGCCGCGCATCAGGAAATCCAGAAGCTCGGGCTGCTGTATCCGAACGGCTCGCTGAGCTTCGATCAGGTTCAGGACGCGGTGCTCAACGTCGCGCGCTACGACGTGTTCAAGCTCAACGAGGCGATGCTCGCGGGCGACGTCGGCCGTCTCGCGCGCATGCTCGACGGGCTGCGCGGTGAAGGCGAGGCCGCGGTGCTCGTGCTGTGGGCGGTCGTCGAAGAAGTGCGCACGCTGCTGCGGATCAAGCGCGGCGTCGCGGCCGGCAAGCCGCTCGCGATGCTCACGCGCGAGAACCGCGTGTGGGGTCCGCGCGAACGGCTGGTCGGACCTGCGCTGTCGCGCGTCAGCGAAGCGGCGCTCGAAACGGCACTCGCGCTGGCGGCGCGGCTCGACCGGCAGGTGAAGGGGCTGTCGGGCGGCACGCGGGGTAATCATCGCAACGATCCGCCGCCCGATCCGTGGGACGGCCTGTTCGAACTCGCGATGACGGTGGCGGCGCCGAAACCGTCGGCAGCTTCGCCAGTGCCGCCGCCGCGACCTCGGGTGCCAACGGCGGCGCCAGCGCGGCGGCCAGTCTGAAGCGGCACAGCTGATTCGCGCGAGCGTCGAAGCAGTGGCTGACGCGAGCAATCGTGGACCGACTGCCAGTCGTTCCACACATACAGACCAGCGTGTTTCGCGTGCCACGCGCCGAACGAAACGCATCGGCGAACCTGCGACAGCACAGTGCACCCGCCGCCCGCGTGCGAGCAAAGCCCCGGTACCCGACTTACAATCGTTTGATCTTTCGCTAATCCTGCCCGACCACCGCATGCCAACGTGCGGGGCATCACGAGAATGACCATGGATATCGACCAGTACATGACCGACCTCGGCCAACGCGCCCGTCAGGCTTCGCGCGCGATGGCGCGGGCGTCGACCGCCGCGAAGAATGCGGCGCTTGCGGCCGTTGCCGAGGCGATCGAGCGCGATGCCGATCTGCTGAAGGCCGCCAATGCGCGCGACGTCGAACGCGCGCGCGGCAAGGGCCACGATGCCGCGTTCATCGACCGGTTGACGCTGTCCGACAAGGCGCTGAAAACGATGGTCGAAGGCCTGCGCCAGGTCGCGGCGCTGGCCGACCCGATCGGCGAGATCAGCAATCTGAAGTACCGGCCGAGCGGCATCCAGGTCGGCCAGATGCGTGTGCCGCTCGGGGTGATCGGCATCATCTACGAATCGCGCCCGAACGTGACGATCGACGCGGCCGCGCTGTGCCTGAAGTCCGGCAACGCGACCATTTTGCGCGGCGGCTCGGAAGCGCTCGAATGCAATACCGCGCTCGCGAAGCTGATCGGCGAGGGCCTCGAAGCGGCCGGTCTGCCGCAGGACGCGGTGCAGGTGGTCGCGACGTCGGACCGCGCGGCGGTCGGCAAGCTCATCACGATGACCGAGTACGTCGATGTGATCGTGCCGCGCGGCGGCAAGAGCCTGATCGAGCGTTTGATGAACGAAGCGCGCGTGCCGATGATCAAGCACCTCGACGGCATCTGCCACGTTTATGTCGACGATCGCGCGGACCTGCCGAAGGCGCTGAACGTCTGCGACAACGCGAAGACGCACCGCTACGGCACCTGCAACACGATGGAGACGCTGCTGGTCGCGCGCGGCATTGCGGCCGAAGTGCTGCCGCCGCTGGGCAAGCTGTATCGCGGCAAGGACGTCGAGCTGCGCGTCGATGCGGCGGCGCGCGCGGTGCTGGCCGATGCGGGCGTCGGTCCGCTCGTCGATGCGAGCGAGGAAGACTGGCGCACCGAATATCTCGCGCCGGTGCTCGCGATCAAGGTGGTCGACGGCATCGACGCGGCGATCGAGCACATCAACACGTATAGCTCGCAGCACACCGACGCGATCGTCACCGAAGACCACGATCGCGCGATGCGCTTCCTGCGCGAAGTCGATTCGGCGAGCGTGATGGTCAACGCGTCGACGCGTTTCGCGGACGGCTTCGAGTTCGGCCTCGGCGCCGAGATCGGCATTTCGAACGACAAGCTGCACGCGCGCGGCCCGGTCGGCCTCGAAGGGCTGACGTCGCTGAAATACGTCGTGCTGGGTCATGGCGAAGGCCGTCAATAAAGCACGAATCGAAGCGCCACAACAACAAGGACCACAAGGACCCCCGCCGATGCTTTGGGTAAAGACGTTTCACATCGTATTGATTGCCTCCTGGTTTGCCGGCCTGTTCTATCTGCCGCGCATCTTCGTCAATCTGGCGATGGAAACTGAACCCGCCGCGACGGCGCGTCTTCTGCTGATGGCGCGCAAGCTGTTCCGCTTCATGAGCTTCATCGCCGTGCCCGCGATCGCGTGCGGCCTGTGGTTGTGGCTCGTGATCGGCATCGGCAGCGGGCAGGCCTGGATTCACGCGAAGGTCGGCGTGGTCGTGCTCCTCGTCATCTATCACGCGTATTGCGGCGTGCTGTTGCGCAGGTTCGAGCGCGGCGAGAATCGCCGCTCGGACAAGTGGTATCGGATGTTCAACGAGCTGCCGGTGCTCGGTATGCTCGCGGCGGTCGCGCTGGTGGTGATCAAGCCGTTCTGAGCGGCTGACGGCGTTAAGCAGGGCGCTGGAAAAGATCAAAGGGCGGTATGCCGGTTGAATGGCACACCGCCCTTTTGCGTTATCCCGTCGTTCCGCATTCCATCGCAGCGGTTCACCCCTGCGAATCCACCCGCCGCCGGTGGATCACTTCCTTCGTTTGCGCGAGCTTCTCCAGCAGTTCGGGCCCGCGGGTCAGCGCGACGCCGACCGCCAGAATGTCGCCGATCGCCAGATGTGACACTCGCGAGGTCATCGGGGAGAAGATGTCGGTGTCTTCGTCGACGTTCGCAAAGAGGCCGACGGTTGCGAGCCGCGCGAGCGGCGAGTTGCCGTGCGTGATCGCGATCACCTTCGCGCCCGCGTTCAGCGCGGCCTTCGCGGCATCGATGATGTCGCGCGTGCGGCCCGTATTGGAAATCGCGACGACCACGTCCCCAGGTCCGAGCAGCGCGGCCGACATCAGAAACGTATGCGGGTCCGAATACGCGACGCTCGGCATGCCGAGCCGAAAGAACTTGTGCTGCACGTCGAGCGCGGCGATGCCTGAGCCGCCCGCTCCGTAGAACTCGATGCGCTTCGCTTGCGCGAGCATGTCGATCGCCGCGGCGACGCTATCCGACGACAGATTGTTGCGCACCTGAATCAGCGCGCCGATCGTCCGGTCGAGCACCTTCGCGGCGACGCCCGGCGTCGGCTCGTCGGGCCGCACGTCGCGATAGACGGCGGGCACTTCGCTGGCGATGCCCTGCGCGAGACGGATCTTGAATTCGCGAAAGCCGGAGAAACCGAGCGCGTGGCAGAAGCGCGCGATCGTCGGCTGACTCACGCCCGCGCGCGCGGCGACCTCGGTCATCGACAGATCGAGCACCTCGCGCGGCGCCTCGATCACGTAATCGGCCAGCTTGCGCTCGGACGGGCGTAGCTGGTCGCGCATCTCTTCCACCTGGGACAGCATCATCGGAAAACTCGCACTATGCTGAAGAACGTGTGGACTATATCCGATTGGTCGTTGGCGCACAAAAGCTAGGTACAAAAACTACATATCGGTGGGTAAGTGTATTCCCTAGTTTTCTGCTGTAAAGCGCTGAGGTACGCCAGTAGGGTGACTTGGCGATCCGTGCCATGCGGCGCCGCAACAGAGTTCGTCATTGCGATCGTGTAGTTTTTCTACTAAGATGGCGTCGTTCGATAACACAACCCCGCGATACCGACTGGTGTCATGCGTGCGCCTGCCGCCAGCGACGAAGGAGCTCCGATGGTTTCCCCGCATTCGCAATTGTTGAAGGTCACGCAACGCGTGATCGAGCGCAGCAAGCCCACGCGCGAAGCGTATCTGGCCCGCATCGAGCATGCGCAGGGGCGCTTTCCGGCGCGCGGCGCGTTGTCGTGCGCGAACCTCGCTCACGGTTTCGCCGGCCTCGAGGGCAACGACAAGCTCGTGATCAAGCAGATTCGCGAGCCGAATATCGGCATCGTGTCGTCGTACAACGAGATGCTGTCGGCGCACGCGCCGTACAAAAACTACCCGGACATCATCAAGCAGGCCGCGCGCGAAAACGGCGGCGTCGCGCAATTCGCGGGCGGCGTGCCGGCGATGTGCGACGGCGTCACGCAGGGCAACGCGGGCATGGAGCTGTCGCTGTTCTCGCGCGAAGTGATCGCGATGAGCACGGCCGTCGCGCTTACCCACAACATGTTCGACGCGGCGCTGTGCCTCGGCATCTGCGACAAGATCGTGCCGGGCCTGCTGATCGGCGCGCTGCAGTTCGGCCATTTGCCGACCATCTTCGTGCCGGCCGGCCCGATGGCAAGCGGCCTGTCGAACGACGACAAAGCCAGGACGCGTCAGCAGTTCGCGACCGGCCAGTGCGGCCGCGACGCGCTGCTCGAAGCGGAAGCGGCCGCCTATCACAGCCACGGCACCTGCACGTTCTACGGCACCGCGAACAGTAACCAGATGCTGATGGAAGTGATGGGCCTGCATCTGCCGGGCTCGGCCTTCGTGCATCCGCACACGCCGCTGCGCGACGCGCTGACCGCGCAGGCCGCGCGCCGCGTGCTCGATCTGACGGTCGAGCGCGGCCACTACATGCCGATCGGCCATGTGGTCGACGAGAAGGCGATCGTCAACGGCATCGTCGCGCTGCTGGCGACCGGCGGTTCGACCAATCACACGCTGCACCTCGTCGCAATCGCGCGCGCGGCCGGCATCGTGATCGACTGGGACGACTTCGACACGCTGTCGCAGGCGGTACCGCTGCTTGCGAAGATCTATCCGAACGGCAAGGCCGACGTGAACCACTTCCACGCGGCGGGCGGCGTCGCGTTCCTCGTGCGCAATCTGCTCGAAGGCGGTCTGCTGCATGAAGACGTGAATACGGTCGCGGGCAAGGGCCTGAAGCGCTACACCGAGGAGCCGAAGCTGCTCGACGGCAAGCTGCAATGGGTGGCAGGTGTCGAGGCGAGCGCGGACACAGCGGTGCTGCGCGGCATCAAGGAGCCGTTCCAGCCGGACGGCGGCCTGCGTCTGATGCAGGGCAAGCTCGGCCGCGGCGTAATCAAGATTTCGGCGGTCGCGGCTCAGCACCGCAAGGTAAAGGCGCCGGCAATCGTGTTCGATTCGCAGGAAGCGGTGCAGGAAGCGTTCGACAAGGGCGAGCTCAAGCGCGACTTCATCGCGGTGGTGCGCTTCCAGGGCGCACGCGCAAACGGCATGCCCGAGTTGCATCGTTTGACGCCGCTGCTCGGTGTGCTGCAGGATCAGGGTTTCCATGTCGCGCTGGTGACCGATGGCCGTATGTCGGGCGCGTCGGGCAAGGTGCCGGCGGTCATCCATCTGTCGCCGGAAGCGTTGCTGCAAGGCCCGATCGGCAAAGTGCGCACGGGCGACATGCTGGTGATCGACGCCGAAGCGGGCGTGCTCGACATCGAGATCGACGCAGCCGAGTGGGCCGCGCGTCCGAACGCCGAGCCGCTGCATCAGGCGGACAACGAAGTCGGCTTCGGCCGCGAGCTGTTCGGCGTGTTCCGTGCGGCGGCGGCGCCGGCCGAGCAGGGCGCGTCGGTGTTCGGCAAGCTGGTCGGCGAGGGCGGCACGGTCGACGGCCAGCACGGCCACGGCAGCCATCACAAGCACGGCCACGACGGTGACCATCAGCACGGCCATCAACCCAGCGACCATCACACGAGCACCGCGCAAGCCGGCGCGGCGCCGCAGAAACAAGGAGTCTGACTATGACGTCGAAAACAGTAAGCGATATCGTGCGCCTCGGCCCGGTGATTCCGGTGCTCGCGTTCGACACGGTCGAACAGGGCGAACACGTGTCGCGCGCGTTGCACGCGGGCGGCGTGAAGGTGCTCGAAATCACGCTGCGCACGCCGGCGGGCCTCGGCGCGATCGAGCGTGCGTGCGAACTCGCGGACGACATCGTGGTCGGTGTCGGCACGATCACGAAGCCCGAGCATTGCGCCCAGGCGAAGAAGGCGGGCGCGCAGTTCGGCGTGTCGCCGGGTCTGACCAAGGACATGCACAAGGCCGCGCAGGATGTGGGTCTGCCGCTGTTGCCCGGCGTGATGACGCCGTCGGACATCATCCTCGCGCTCGAGCTCGGCTACGAGATCGTCAAGTTCTTCCCCGCACAGCAGGCGGGCGGCGTGCCGATGCTGCAGGCGTTCCACGGCCCGTTCCCGGCGCTGAAGTTCTGCCCGACCGGCGGCATCACGCCGGAAAGCGCGCCGCACTTCCTGTCGCTGCCGAACGTGGTCTGTGTCGGCGGTTCGTGGCTCACGCCGAAGGCCGCGCTCGCCGCGCAGAACTGGGACGAGGTCACGCGCCTCGCGCGCGCCGCGAGCCAGCTGGCGGCACCCGCGCACTAAGCCCCACAACCCAATAACGCATCGGTCAACTGAACCGGGCCCAGGAGTCTCGTCGATACAGCCGCATCAGGCTGTCGCGCCGAGACTCTTTTTTTACTTGATATGCGTGCTGGATTTGCGCGCGCTTTCTGGAAACAAACAGTAAAATTCAGCGTCCGCGCGGCTAGCCGGGTTTTCAGGCATCGCGCAGGTTGCCGTGAGACGAAGTGCCGGCCGCATCCGCACTCTGAAATCAATAAACCAAAGGAGGGGCTTCATGGAATCTGCCCACGGCAGCTTGCTGCTGGTCTACGCATTGATCGCGATCGCGCTGCTGATCTTGATGATCACGCGCTTCAAGGTCTATCCGTTTCTCGTTCTGATCATCGTGTCGTTGCTGCTGGGCCTCGTGGCCGGCATGCCGATGCAGACCATCGTCAAATCGTTCGAAACGGGGAACGGCAACACGCTCGGGCACATTGCCATCGTCGTCGGTCTCGGTACGATGCTCGGCAAGATGATGGCCGAATCGGGCGGCGCCGAGCGCGTCGCGACCACGCTGATCAACTGGTTCGGTGAGAAACACATTCACTGGGCGATGATGGTGGTCGCGATCATCGTCGGCTTGCCGGTGTTCTTCGAAGTCGGCTTCGTGCTGCTGATTCCGATCGCGTTCAACGTCGCCAAGCGCACCAACAAATCGCTGCTGCTGGTCGGCCTGCCGATGGTCGCGGGTCTGTCCGTCGTGCACGGGCTGATTCCGCCGCACCCGGCCGCACTGCTCGCCGTGCAGGCGTATCACGCGGACATCGGCAAGACGATCGCCTACGGTCTGATCGTCGGCGTGCCGTGCGCGATCGTCGCCGGTCCGCTGTTCGCGTTGCTGGTGAGCCGTCATGTCCAGTTGCCGAAGGAAAATCCGCTTGCCGCGCAATTTCTGGGCAGCGACGTGAAGGACGCCAACGGCGTGCAAAGTGGTAACGCCGCGAAGGCCGCTGCACCGAAGCGCGAACTGCCGGGCTTCGGCATCACGCTGGTCACGATCCTGTTGCCGGTGGTCCTGATGCTGGTCGGCAGCTGGGCCGACCTGGTCTTCGAGCCGAAGACGCTGCCGAACGATCTGCTGCGCTTCTTCGGCAACACCGACGTCGCGCTGCTGACGGCCGTGCTGGTCAGCTTCTGGACCTTCGGCGCGAGCCGCGGCTTTAACCGCGAGCAGATTCAGAAGTTCTGCGGAGAATGTCTGGCGCCGATCGCGGGTATTACACTGATCGTCGGTGCGGGCGGCGGTTTTGGCCGCGTACTGATGGATAGCGGTATTTCGAAGGAAATCACCAACGTGGCGACCGCGGTGCATCTGTCGCCGCTGCTGTTCGGCTGGCTCGTCGCGGCGATGATGCGTCTCGCAACCGGCTCGGCCACCGTCGCGATGACGACCGCCTGCGGCATCGTCGCGCCGATCGCGGCGGCGGGCGCGGTGCAGGTGAAGCCGGAACTGATGGTGCTCGCGACCGGCTCGGGCTCGCTGATCTTCTCGCACGTGAACGACGGCGGCTTCTGGCTGATCAAGGAATATTTCGGCATGACGGTGGTGCAGACCTTCAAGACGTGGTCGCTCCTCGAAACCATCATTTCGGTGATGGGGCTGGGCCTGACCTTCGCACTCGCGGCGGTCCTGTAAGGAGTTTCAAATGATTCTGATCGCAATGGGCGTGTCGGGCGCCGGCAAGACGAGGATTGGCGAAATGCTGGCCGAGCGCCTGCATTGTGCGTTCACCGACGGCGACGCGTTCCATAGCGCGGCGAACAAGGAGAAGATGCACCACGGCATTCCGCTCACCGACGAAGACCGCTGGCCGTGGCTGAAGACGATCCGCGCGGCGATCGAGGAAAAGCAGAAAGCGGGCGAGACGGCGGTGTTCACGTGTTCGTCGCTGAAGCGCTCATATCGCGACATTCTGCGTGCCGGCGACAAGGACGTGTGCTTCGTCTACCTGAAGGGTTCGCGCGAGGTGCTCGCGGAGCGTCTCGGGGATCGCACCGGGCATTTCTTCGATCCGTCGCTGCTGCAAAGCCAACTCGATACGCTCGAGGAGCCCGGTGACGACGAAGCGATCACGGTCAGCATCGATCTGACGCCGGAACAGATCGTCGACGAGGTGCTCAGGCAGGTCGAAGCGCGCTGAGTCGTTGATTGCTTCGCGTTCCAGCTTTGAACGCGGGACGAAAAAAAGCCGCTCCTCGGAGCGGCTTTTTTATGCATTGAAGAAGCTGGGCCAGCAGATCAGCCGATCCGCTTCGCCAGTTCGACGGCCCGGCCGATGTACGAGCCGGGCGTCATGGCGAGCAGGCGGTCCTTCGCGTCCTGCGGAATCGCCAGGCCGCCAATGAAGCTCTGCAGCGCCTCGCGCGTGATGCCCTTGCCGCGCGTGAGCTCCTTCAGCTGCTCGTACGGATTCTCGATGCCGTAACGGCGCATCACGGTCTGCACCGGCTCGGCCAGCACTTCCCAGCAGTTGTCGAGGTCTTCGTTCAGACGCTGCGCATTCACTTCGAGCTTGTCGAGGCCGCGGATCAGCGAGTCGTACGCGAGCAGCGAGTAGCCGAACGCGACGCCGATGTTGCGCAGCACCGTCGAGTCGGTCAGGTCGCGCTGCCAGCGCGACACCGGCAGCTTGTCGGCGAGGTGGCGCAACGTGGCGTTCGCGAGGCCGAGGTTGCCTTCCGAGTTTTCGAAGTCGATCGGGTTGACCTTGTGCGGCATCGTCGACGAACCGATTTCGCCGGCCTTCGTGCGCTGCTTGAAGTAGCCGAGCGAGATGTAGCCCCACACGTCGCGGTCCAGATCCAGCAGGATCGTGTTCGCGCGCGAGATCGCGTCGAACAGCTCGGCCATGTAGTCGTGCGGCTCGATCTGGATCGTGTACGGATTGAACGCGAGCTTCAGACGGTTCTCGACGACGTCCTTCGAGAATGCTTCCCAGTCGAACTCCGGATACGCGGACAGGTGCGCGTTGAAGTTGCCGACCGCGCCGTTCATCTTGCCGAGCAGTTCGACCTTCGCGACCCGCTCGATCGCACGCGCGAGCCGCGCGGCGACGTTGGCGATTTCCTTGCCGAGCGTGGTCGGGCTGGCCGGCTGGCCGTGCGTGCGCGACAGCATCGGCTGGGCGGCTTGCGCGTGCGCGAGCGCAACGAGGCGTTGATGCACCGAGCGCAGCGCCGGCAGGATCACGTGTTCGCGCGCGCCGGCGAGCATCAGGCCGTGCGACGTGTTGTTGATGTCTTCCGACGTGCACGCGAAGTGGATGAACTCGCTCGCGCGCTCCAGTTCTTCATGGCCCTTCACCGATTCCTTCAGCCAGTATTCGACGGCCTTCACGTCGTGGTTCGTCACGCGCTCGATTTCCTTGATGCGCGCGGCGTCGTGCGCGGTGAAGCGCTCGGCCAGTTGCAGCAGGAATTGCTCGGACGCCTCGGAGAAGCGCGGCACTTCGGCGAAGCCGGCGCGCGACAGCGCGATCAGCCAGTGGATTTCGACCGTCACGCGATTGCGCATGAAGGCGGCTTCCGAGAGCCAGTCGCGCAGGGCTTCGGTTTTGGCGGCGTAGCGGCCGTCGAGCGGGGAAAGCGCGTTCAGCGCGAACAGGGTGTCGGGGCGGGTGTCGGACATGATGAGGACCGGGTTGAAGCGGTTGAGCGCTCAGCGAGCGGGTCGGGAACGGAGGGAACCGTGGATTTTACCACTGTGACGCGATCGGCCCGCCCGGATGCGTCGGTCGCAATCCGCGCCGCTAGAATGCAGGCTTCTTCCCTCTCGACGGCAAGCGCAAGCGCATGGAACTGAAATGGCTCGAAGACTTCATTTCGCTCGCGGAAACGCGTAGCTTCAGCCGCTCGGCCGAGTTGCGCCACATCACGCAGCCGGCTTTCTCGCGCCGCATCCAGGCGCTCGAGGCGTGGCTCGGCACGGAACTGATCGACCGTTCTGTTTATCCGACGCGGCTCACGGCGGCCGGCCAGGTGTTCAACGAGCAGGCGCTCGCGATGCTGTCGCAATTCCACGAGGCGCGCGCGCTGCTGCGCGGCCACACGGCGACGCCGCAGGCGACGATCGAATTCGCGGTCCCCCACACGCTGTCGCTCACTTACTTCCCGCGCTGGCTGCAGCGCATCGAGGCGCAGATGGGCCCGATCCACACGCGGCTGCGCGCGCTGAACGTGCACGACGCGGCGCTCTCGCTGGTGGAAGGCGGCTGCGATCTGATGATGGGCTACCACCATCCGAGCCACCCGGTCGCGCTCGATCCGGCGCGCTACGACATGCTGACGCTCGGCCACGAGCCGATCAGCCCGTTCTCGGCGCCGGCCCGCGCGGGGCGGCCGCGTCACACGCTGCCAGGCTCGGCCGAGGCGCCCGCGCCGTATCTGTCGTACACGCCGAACGCGTACCTCGGGCGCATGACCGAGGTGATTCTCGCGAACGCGCCGGAGCGCCTGTACCTTGACCGGCTCTACGAAACCGACATGGCCGAGGGGCTCAAGGCGATGGCGCTCGCTGGTCACGGCATCGCGTTTCTGCCGCATAGCGCGGTCGAAGATGCGGTGGCCGAAGGCCGGCTGATCCGCCTCGATCGCGCGACGCGCGGCACGCCGGAAGGGCAGCTGACGCTCAGCATGGAGATTCGCCTGTATCGCGACAAGCTCGCCGCCAAAAGCGACGACGCGCGCCAGATTCTCGTGCGCCAGTTGTGGGACGTGGTGTCGGAGGAACTCCGGCAGAGCGCCGCCTGAGCCGCGGCATAAAACTCAAACTCGAACCTGCGTCGCGACGACGCGAATTTGCGGCTTTGCGAACGTTATGCAAGAAAGACATAACGGGATAAGGAAACGGCATTGGATTTCGATACGGCGTTTTTCCACAATGCCCGTACTCGATCAAACGCCGGAGCGTTCATGTCATCCCAGCAACAAGCCGCAGAATCGGTACAAGCCGCCTCAACGTTGCAAGCCGTTCCCTCCTACCTCAATAAGGAAGACCTCGGCCCTTGGGGCAACTATCTGCGCCAGGTCGACCGCGTCGCGCCGTATCTCGGTTCGCTGTCCCGCTGGCTCGAAACCCTGAAACGCCCGAAGCGCATTCTCGTCGTGGACGTGCCCATCGAACTCGACAACGGCACGGTCGCGCACTTCGAGGGTTATCGCGTGCAACACAACGTGTCGCGCGGTCCGGGCAAGGGCGGCGTGCGTTATCACCAGGACGTTACGCTATCCGAAGTGATGGCGCTGTCCGCGTGGATGTCGGTGAAGAATGCGGCGGTGAACGTGCCGTACGGCGGCGCGAAGGGCGGCATCCGCGTCGATCCGCGCACGCTGTCGCGTGGCGAGCTCGAGCGCGTGACGCGCCGCTACACGAGCGAGATCGGCATCATCATCGGACCGAATACCGACATCCCCGCTCCGGACGTGAACACGAACGAGCAGATCATGGCGTGGATGATGGACACGTACTCGATGAATCAGGGCCAGACGGCCACCGGCGTCGTGACTGGCAAGCCGATCACGCTCGGCGGCTCGCTCGGCCGTCGCGAGGCGACCGGCCGCGGCGTGTTCGTGGTGGGCTGCGAAGCGGCTCGCCGCATCGGCTTCGACATCGAAGGCGCACGTATCGCGGTGCAGGGCTTCGGCAACGTCGGCGGCATCGCCGCGCGTCTGTTCCAGGAGGCGGGCGCGAAGGTCGTCGCGGTGCAGGACCACACCGGCTCGGTGTACAAGTCCACCGGCATCGACGCGGTCGCGCTGCTCGACTACGTCGCGAAGACGGGCGGCGTCGGCGGTTTCCCCGAAGCGGACGCGATCACCGGTGATGAGTTCTGGACCGTCGAGTCGGACATCCTGATTCCGGCGGCGCTGGAAAATCAGATCACCGAAAAAAACGCCGGCAAGATCAAGACCAGGATCATCGTCGAGGGCGCGAACGGCCCGACCACTACGGCGGCGGACGACATCCTGCACGATCGCGGCATCCTCGTGATTCCGGACGTGGTCGCAAATGCCGGCGGTGTGACAGTGTCATATTTCGAATGGGTCCAGGACTTCTCGAGCTTCTTCTGGACCGAGGACGAGATCAACGAGCGCCTCGAGCGCGTGATGCGCGAAGCGTTCGCGGCGGTGTGGCAGGTGTCGAGCGAGCAGAACGTGTCGGTGCGCACGGCTGCGTTCATCGTCGCGTGTAAGCGGATTTTGCAGGCGCGCGAGATGCGCGGCTTGTATCCCTGATGGACCGTGTCCTATCTTGTTTGAAACGGCGGTGACGCGGCCCGGTATCCGGGCCGGGAGGCGCATACCGTCGAAATTTCGTGCATCAACGCGGTCCACAAGACGGCGTGTTTGACCGGCGGGCGGCATCCTATCGATGCCGCCCGCCTTCTCATATGCGCGAAACGGCCGTGCCACGGCGCCGCGGGCCCATCGCGGCGTGCGCGCAACAGAATGGTTAATAGCGATACTTTCAGAAAAATTACTTTGTTACACTGGCGCCGGTTCTTGCCAAGGAGATCAGGATGAAGATTAAAAAAGCTGCGCTGCTGCTCGCGACTCTCGGACTGTTTACGGTTGGCGCGCATGCGCAAGACTCGGGCACGCTGAAAAAGATCAAGGATACGGGCGTCATTTCGCTGGGCCATCGCGAATCGTCGATCCCGTTCTCCTATTACGACGAAAAGCAGAACGTGATCGGCTACTCGCAGGATTACGCGATGAAGATCGTCGAGGCCGTCAAGCAAAAGCTGAACATGCCGAACCTGAAGGTGAAGCTCGTGCCGGTCACGTCGCAGAACCGCATTCCGCTCGTGCAGAACGGCACGGTCGACATCGAGTGCGGCTCAACCACGAATAACCTCGAGCGTCAGCAGCAGGCTGCCTTCACGAACACGATCTTCGTGATCGGCACGCGCCTGATGACCAAGAAAGATTCCGGCATCAAGGACTTCCCGGACCTGAAGGGCAAGACGGTCGTCACGACCGCCGGCACCACGTCCGAGCGCCTGCTTCGCAAGATGAACCAGGACAAGAACATGGGCATGAACATCATCAGCGCGAAGGATCACGGCGAATCGTTCCTGACGCTGTCGACGGGCCGTGCCGCCGCGTTCATGATGGACGACGCGCTGCTCGCCGGCGAGCGCGCGAAGTCGAGCAACCCGGGCGATTTCGTGATCGTCGGCACGCCGCAATCGCGGGAGGCGTACGGCTGCATGCTGCGCAAGAACGACCCCGACTTCAAGAAGGTCGCCGATGACGCCATCGCGAAGGTGCAAACGTCGGGCGAAGGCGAACAGATCTACAAGCGCTGGTTCGAATCGCCGATCCCGCCGAAGGGCCTGAACCTGAACTTCCCGATGAGCGACGATATGCGTGCGCTGTTCAAGAACCCGAACGACAAGGCAATCGACTAAACCCTAGCTGCTTTTTCGACACTTTCGAAACGCTGAACGGAACGGAAGGGGCCACGCGCTTCTTCCGTTTCTTTTTGCCGGAGTCTTGGTCATGTCATATCACTGGAACTGGGGCATTCTGCTGAGTCCCGTCTCCACGGGCGAGCCCACCACCTATCTGGGCTGGCTGTTCTCGGGGCTGTGGGTGACGGTCACCGTGTCGCTGTCGGCATGGGTGATCGCGCTGATCGTCGGCTCGCTCTTCGGTGTGCTGCGCACGGTGCCCAACAAATGGGCGTCGGGCGTCGGCACCGTCTACGTCGCGATTTTCCGTAACATTCCGCTGATCGTGCAGTTCTTCATCTGGTATCTGGTGATACCGGAGCTGCTGCCCGTGTCGATCGGCAACTGGTTCAAGCAATTGCCGCCGGGCGCGCAGTTCTTCTCGTCGTCGATCGTGTGTCTGGGCCTCTTCACCGCCGCGCGCGTGTGCGAGCAGGTGCGCTCGGGCATCAACGCGTTGCCGCGCGGGCAGCGCGCGGCCGGTCTGGCGGTGGGCTTCACGCAGTGGCAGACGTATCGCTACGTGCTGCTGCCGGTCGCGTACCGCATCATCGTGCCGCCGCTCACCTCCGAGTTTCTGAACATCTTCAAGAACTCCGCGGTCGCCTCGACGATCGGTCTGCTCGATCTGTCCGCGCAGGCGCGCCAGCTCGTCGACTACACGTCGCAAACTTACGAGTCGTTCATCGCAGTCACGGTCGCATACATGCTGATCAATCTGATCGTGATGCAACTGATGCGCTGGGTCGAAGTGAAGGCCCGGCTGCCCGGCTATATCGGAGGAAAGTGATGCATCATTTCGACTGGAGCGGTATTCCGGGCGCGCTGCCTACGCTATGGACCGGCGCGATCATCACGTTCAAGATCACGCTGATCGCGATCGTATTCGGCATCATCTGGGGCACCATTCTCGCGATGTTTCGACTGTCGCCGATCAAGCCGCTCGGATGGTTCGCGCAGGGTTACGTGACGCTCTTCCGTTCGATCCCGCTCGTGATGGTGCTGCTGTGGTTCTTCCTGATCGTGCCGCAGGTGCTGCAAAGCGTGCTCGGTCTGTCGGCCGACATCGACATCCGGCTCGCCTCGGCGATGGTCGCGTTCTCGCTGTTCGAGGCCGCGTATTATTCGGAGATCATCCGCGCCGGCATTCAGGCGGTGCCGCGTGGTCAGGTCAACGCGTCGTTCGCGCTCGGCATGACCTATGGGCAGGCGATGCGCCTGATCGTGCTGCCGCAGGCGTTCCGCGCGATGGTGCCGCTGCTGCTCACGCAGGGTATCGTGCTGTTTCAGGATACGTCGCTCGTCTACGTGATCAGCCTCGCCGACTTCTTCCGCACGGCTACGAATATTGGCGATCGTGACGGCACGAACGTCGAGATGGTACTGTTCGCGGGCGCGTGTTATTTCGTGATCTGCGTGATCGCGTCGAGCCTCGTCAAAGGTCTTCAGAAAAAGGTCGCAAGATGATCTCTATCAAGAATGTTTCGAAGTGGTACGGCCATTTCCAGGTGCTGACCGACTGCACGACGGAAGTCAAAAAGGGCGAAGTGGTCGTGGTGTGCGGGCCGTCCGGTTCGGGCAAGTCCACGCTGATCAAGACCGTCAACGGACTCGAGCCGTTCCAGAAGGGCGAGATCGTCATCAACGGCCAGTCACTGACCGACAAGAAAACCAATCTGTCGAAGCTGCGCTCGAAGGTCGGCATGGTGTTCCAGCACTTCGAACTGTTTCCGCATCTGTCGATCGTGCAGAACCTGACGCTCGCGCAGGTCAAGGTGCTCGGCCGCTCGAACGACGAGGCGACCGCGAAGGCCCTGAAGCTGCTCGATCGCGTCGGTCTGCGCGCACATGCGGACAAGTATCCGGGGCAGCTGTCCGGTGGTCAGCAGCAGCGCGTGGCGATTGCGCGTGCGCTCTCCATGGACCCGATCGCGATGCTGTTCGACGAGCCGACCTCGGCGCTCGATCCGGAGATGATCAACGAAGTGCTCGACGTGATGGTCGAACTCGCGCAGGAAGGCATGACGATGATGTGCGTGACGCACGAAATGGGCTTCGCGAAGAAGGTCGCGCATCGCGTGATTTTCATGGACAAGGGTTTGATCGTCGAAGACGACCGCAAGGAAGACTTCTTCGCGAATCCGAAGTCGGATCGCGCGAAGGATTTTCTCGCGAAGATTCTGCACTGAGGGTTGGCGCGCAGGCCTCGTTTCGGGGCTCGCGCGGGACGAAAAAAAGCCGCTCCGTGGAGCGGCTTTTTGTTTCGCACGCGTAGGGTGACGCGGCGGCTTACGACTCGAACGCTGCCGTGTCATCGGCGGCTTCGAGATCGGTTTCGCTGTCGGGTGAAAGCGTGGTTGCGCTCGTGCCCACCGCGTGCGCGCCGTTCGACGCCGCGATCGTCGTGGCCGACGCCGATGCGTCGAGCGCCGGATTGCGCAGCTTTTCGAGCACCGACTCCGGCACCGGAATATTGGCGCAGCCGATCACGTCGCCATGCTGGAACATCAGCAGATCGCCGGGCTTGAACGCGGTCCACACTTCGTTGTCGGTCAGCGGCTTGGTCGCGATGACTGCGACGCGGTCTTCGGGTGTCGTGTATTTGGCGAAATCGATCGACACGTCCGCGTCGACCAGATGCGCGGTCGAAAACGGCCAGCGACGCACGACGTAATGCAGATGCGTCGAGCAATGCGCGAACAGGGCCTGGCCGTTAGACATCAGGAAATTGAACACGCCGTACTGCGTGATTTCACGCGTGAGCGTCTCGAGCGCGGCGAACAGCTCGTGAAGCGGCGGCTGCTGCGCGCCCGGAAAAGCCTTACGCAAACCTTCCAGCAGCGCGCAGAACGAGAGTTCGCTGTCGGTCGTGCCGACCGGCTGATACACGCCGTTCAGTTCCGGCGCGTAAGCCTGCAGGTCGCCGTTATGCGCGAAGATCCAGTGACGCCCCCACAGTTCGCGCATGAACGGGTGGCAGTTTTCGAGCAGGATGTGCCCTTGCGTCGCCTTGCGGATGTGCGCGATCGTGTTTTTCGATTTGATCGGATAGCGCTTGACCATCTCGGCGATCGGCGACGTGGCCGACGATTGATGATCGATGAACAAGCGGCACGCCTTGTCTTCAAAGAAAGCGATGCCCCAGCCGTCGGCGTGGTGATCGGTGACGCCGCCACGCGCCGCAAAGCCGGTAAAGGAAAACGTGACGTCCGTCGGCGCGGCGCAGTTCATTCCGAGAAGTTGGCACATGTTGCAGGTGAGCCTGTGAACGGAGTGAGCCGTTACAATGATGATCTTCCAAGCATATCACCGAGCCGAACCCGCCAAATAGCGAAATTGACATGTGTTTGGGCCGCTACAACGCGGTTTGACCGGTCGATCAGCGAGGCGCCCGAAGTCTCGTATTCCTGCCATGACTGCTTCCAACGTTTCCCCCGATTCCGTCACACTGGTCCGTCCGGACGACTGGCATCTGCACGTGCGCGACGGCGCGATGCTCGCGGCCGTGCTGCCTGACACCGCGCGCCAGTTCGGTCGCGCGATCATCATGCCGAACCTGAAGCCGCCGGTCACGACGACCGCGATGGCGAAGGCATATCGCGAGCGCATCATCGCCGCGATTCCCGAGGGCGCGAAATTCGAGCCGCTGATGACGCTGTACCTGACCGACAACACGCCGCCCGACGAGATCCGCCGCGCGCGCGAGAGCGGCTTCGTGCACGGCGTGAAGCTGTACCCGGCGGGCGCGACGACGAACTCCGACGCGGGCGTCACCGATCTGATGAAGTGCGCGAAGACGCTGGAAGTGATGCAGGAAGTCGGCATGCCGCTGCTCGTGCATGGCGAGGTGACCGATTCGGACATCGATCTGTTCGATCGCGAAAAGGTCTTCATCGATCGCGTGATGATGCCGCTGCGCCGCGCATTTCCGGCGCTGAAGGTCGTGTTCGAGCACATCACGACGAAGGACGCGGCCGACTACGTCCGCGAAGCGGGCGTCGCGCCGGAACTGCTTGGCGCTACGATCACCGCGCACCATCTGCTGTACAACCGCAACGCGATTTTCCAGGGAGGCATCCGTCCGCATTACTACTGCCTGCCGGTGCTCAAACGCGAGACGCATCGCGTCGCGCTGGTCGAGGCGGCGACCTCGGGCGATCCGCGCTTCTTCCTCGGCACCGACAGCGCGCCGCATCCGAAGGGGCTGAAGGAACACGCGTGCGGTTGCGCGGGCTGCTACACCGCGCTGCACGCGCTCGAGCTCTATACCGAAGCATTCGAGAAGGCCGGCGCGCTCGACAAGCTCGAAGGCTTCGCGAGCTTCCATGGTCCGGACTTCTACCGTCTGCCGCGCAATACGGAGAAGGTCACGCTGCGTCGCGAGGAATGGACGCTGCCGGCCGAGCTGCCGGCCGGCGATACGCCGGTCGTGCCGCTGCGAGGCGGGGAGTCGATTGGCTGGCGTCTCGTTTGAGGCTGCGGTAGATGCGGGAGCGTGAGGCGGGGCAGCGCGCTGCCAATATTGATAAGGCGGCGAAAGCGGGCTCCGCGGTAGACCATGAAGCCGCGGCGACCCAAGCTGCGCGCGGCATGGCACCCGAGCCTCTGCCACCGTGCTTCGCCGCAATCGACTGGTCGAAGCCGTGGTTCGCGCAATTCGCCACACGCGGTCAGCGTTGGCAGCAAGCCGCGCTGACCGGCTACGCGGACCTTCTCGCCGCGATGAACGCCGACGCCGCCCAGATGCAACAGACCACCGGCCGCGGCCAGCCTCTTGCGTTCATCGCGCAGGACGACCTGCCACCGGGTGCCGCGTACGAGGGGCATATAGCGTCGACCGGTTGCGTGCCGACGCGCCACAATCTGCACGACTTCTTCAACGGTTCGATGTGGTTCGCGTTTCCGCGCATCAAGGCGGCGCTGAACGCGCGCCAGTCGGCGGAACTCGACGTGCTCGGCGTCGGCCCGACGCGTGGCGGTGTGCGCGACATGCTGACCCTCTTCGACGAAAACGCGCTGCTGTTCGCTTGCGCCGATTCTTCGCTGAGCGCCGCGCTACGCGGCTTCGAGTGGCAGACGCTGTTTGTCGCGTGGCGCGATGCGTGGGGGCGGCGCTGCGAAGTGCGGTGCTTCGGCCATGCGCTGCTCGAAAAGCTGATCGCGCCGTTCAAGGGCTGCACCGGCCATGCATGGATCGTCGACGTTCCGGCAGAGTATTTCGAATGGGACACCCCGACGCGCGACGCATACCTCGATGAAGCCGTCAGCGCGGCGCTGCTCGGCCCCGACGCTTTGACGAGCCGCATGTTCGCGCCGCTGCCGGTGCTCGGCATTCCGGGCTGGTGGCCCGAGAACGAATCGCCGGCGTTCTACGACGACACGTCCGTGTTCCGCACGGGGCGGCGCAAGCGCTAGGCGCTTCCAAGTTCGGTGTTAAAATTCGCGCCAGCAAAGCAGGCCAGGCAGTCGCGGCCTCGACGGCTTCGGCCAACGAGGGCGAGGAAAGTCCGGACTCCACAGGGCAGGGTGATGGCTAACGGCCATCCGTGGCGACACGCGGAACAGGGCAACAGAAAGCAAACCGCCGATGGCCCGGCGCAAGTCGGGATCAGGTAAGGGTGAAACGGTGCGGTAAGAGCGCACCGCGGCTGTCGCAAGGCAGACCGGCACGGTAACCTCCACCCGGAGCAATTCCAAGTAGGCAGGCGCGCATCTTCGCGATGCAGGACGGGGCCCCCGTCTCGTCTGCGGGTAGGAAGCTTGAGCGCGTCAGTAATGGCGCGCCTAGAGGAATGGCTGCCACGCGGGTCGAGTCTTCGGGCGCGGCGCGTGCACAGAATCCGGCTTATCGGCCTGCTTTGCCGCTGTATAAGGAAAGCCGGCGTCCGTTGGGACGCCGGCTTTTTCATTTGGGGCGGGGTGGCGGCCGTGGCCGCCATCGCTTTCGCGCTCAGAGCGCGACGATGTCGAACGAATGCGTGAGCTCGGCGGTCTTCGCGATCATGATCGACGCCGAGCAGTATTTGTCGTGCGAGAGGTTGATCGCGCGCTCGACGGTCGCCGGGTTCAGATTCTTGCCCGTCACCGTGAAGTGGAAGTGGATCTTCGTGAACACCTTCGGATCTTCGCTCGCGCGCTCGGCCTTCAGCGTCACCGAGCAGCCGGCGATCTCCTGGCGGCTCTTCTTCAGGATCATCACGACGTCGTAGGCGGTGCAGCCGCCGGTGCCGAGCAGCACCATTTCCATCGGGCGCGGCGCGAGGTTGCGTCCGCCACCCTCGGGTGCGCCGTCCATCGCGACCAGATGACCGCTGCCCGTCTCGGCCGCGAACGCCATCCCGTCTTGTCCCATCCAGCTTACTTTGCATTCCATGCTGTCACTCCCACCGCGCATCGCTTTGTCGAGACGGCATTGTAGCCCGGTGTCTGACGATTGGCGCACGCTGAGCGCATCCCGCGTCCATGCACGGCGATTGCTTTCTTGTTGCGGTGCGGAATGGGCGGGCGGTTCCAGAATTCCTCGGGCAGTTTAGGGTCCTTACTCTTGGGCATGCCTGATGCGATTCGAATTCTTTGGCCTTTAGTGCTTGATCCAAAAGGAGTTTCGTCAAATGTCCTCCGTGCATCGAATCTGTCACATTATGAAAACTCATTTCACAATGCAAATCTTCTTGCGTTGCACAAGGGTGACTCTTATAATTTACTCCATCGTTGCAGCAGTTCTGCAACCTCCGCTGTCTCCTCCACCTCCTCCTTTGGTGGATTAAACCCGAGCCGCTCGTTCGGGTTTTTTTTCGCCCCCGTTTGTCAGGCGTTTCGCCCCGTTTCCTGGCCGCTCGCGGCGAGCGCATCGCACGTTTTGACTTGCCAGCACAAATTCCTTTATAATTCAGGGCTTTTCCGCATCCGCGCCCGCGGAAGAAGAACCAGGGAGAGCCTGCACGCGCCTCGATGCGCACACTACAAGCAGGAAAGAACACATTGGGCGCAGCAATTTTTTTGGATCGATCATGAAGACGTTTTCCGCAAAAGCCCATGAGGTGACGCGCGAATGGTACGTGATTGACGCGACGGATAAGGTTCTCGGGCGTGTCGCCAGCGAAGTGGCACACCGTCTTCGCGGCAAGCACAAGCCTGAATTCACTCCCCACGTCGACACCGGTGATTTCATCATCGTCATCAACGCCGGCAAGCTGAAGGTCACGGGCAACAAGGTTACCGACAAGAAGTACTACCGTCACTCGGGCTACCCGGGCGGTATCTATGAAACGACGTTCGGCAAGATGCAGGAACGCTTCCCGGGCCGTGCGCTCGAGAAAGCGGTCAAGGGCATGCTGCCGAAGGGTCCGCTCGGCTACGCGATGATCAAGAAGCTGAAGGTCTACGCTGACGCAACGCATCCGCATTCGGCACAACAGCCGAAGGCGCTCGAGATCTAAGGGGAGCCCACATGATCGGTAACTGGAATTACGGCACGGGCCGCCGCAAGAGTGCCGTCGCTCGCGTGTTCATCAAGGCAGGCAAGGGCGACATCGTTGTGAACGGCAAGCCCATCGCCGACTACTTCTCGCGCGAAACGTCGCTGATGATCGTGCGTCAACCGCTGGAGCTCACGAACCACGGTGTCACGTTCGACATCAAGGTCAACGTGACCGGCGGCGGTGAAACGGGGCAAGCCGGTGCGGTTCGCCACGGCATCACCCGCGCGCTGATGGACTACGACGCAACGCTGAAGCCGCAACTGTCGAAGGCTGGCTTCGTCACGCGTGACGCTCGTGAAGTCGAACGTAAGAAGGTCGGCTTCCACAAGGCGCGTCGCCGCAAGCAATTCTCGAAGCGTTAATCGTTTCGGGCGCGAACCGGCCTTCACGCCGGTTTGCAGCAAAAGCCGCCAACGCCACGCGCGAAGGCGGCTTTTTTTATGGTTCGCCGGGGTTCGCGGGCCGGTCTCGTTCGCCCAAGCGGCATCGGCTCGCCTTGCATCGACCTTGCAGCAAGAACCCATTGATTTTGTGGGCTTCAGCACGATATCCGGAACAGCCCTACAATATCGGCTAAAGCTATTTGGAGAGTTCGAATGAACGCAGTCACCGACACCCCCGTGACCGAGATGCCGGCCCCCTTCGTCTTCACCGACGCAGCGGCTGACAAGGTCAAGCAACTGATCGATGAGGAAGGTAACCCGGAGCTCAAGCTGCGCGTGTTCGTGCAGGGCGGCGGCTGCTCGGGCTTCCAGTACGGCTTCACGTTTGATGAAGCGATCAACGAAGACGACACCGTGATGAACAAGAGCGGCGTCCAGCTGCTGATCGACTCGATGAGCTACCAGTACCTGGTCGGCGCAGAGATCGACTACAAGGACGACATCAACGGCGCGCAGTTCGTCATCAAAAACCCGAACGCGAGCACGACCTGCGGTTGCGGTTCGTCGTTCTCGGTCTGAGCGGACAGGCTCTTCGTGCCACAGTGAAAACGGTGCCTCGGCGCCGTTTTTTTATTGTTTTCGCGCCGCAGAGGCAACCCGCGACATCAAGAGGCGTGGGTTTGTTCGCATCTGCCTTTTCTCAGCGCGGATAAATAGCCCCCAACACCCGCTCCGCGGATGCCCCGGTCACGCTTGGCAGACTGCCCGGCAGACGCGCGATGCAGCGCATCGCGAGCCACGCGAACGCGAGCGGCTCGACCTGGCTCGGCGGCACGCCGAGCGCGTCGGTCGTCATCACGGGCACGCCGCTTACGCCGCTGTCTTCGAGCGCCTGCTGCAACGCCTTCATGATCTCCGGATTGCGCGCGCCGCCGCCGCACACGTACACGGCCCGCGCATCGGATGCATGCCGCTCAATCTCGCGCGCGACCGTCACCGCGGTCAGCGCGACGAGCGTCGCCTGTACGTCGGCTGGTGCGAGCGCGGAGAACGGCTCGAGCTTCGCATCGAGCCATGCGGTGTTGAACAGATCGCGGCCGGTGCTCTTGGGCGGCTGCTCCGCGAAGAATGGTTCGTCGAGCAACGCGTTCAGCAGCTTGCGATCGACCTGGCCACTCGCCGCGAAATGACCGTTTTCGTCGAATGGCTTGCCGAGCTGGCGCTCGGCCCACGCGTCGAGCAGCGCGTTCGCCGGCCCGCAGTCGAAGCCGCGCACGCCGCCGGTCGCGTTCAGGATCGTGATGTTGCTGATTCCGCCAAGATTGCAGACGACGCGCGTTTCGTCCTTCGCACCGAAGATTGTCGCGTGAAAAGCGGGCACGAGCGGCGCACCCTGGCCGCCTGCCGCGACGTCGCGGCTGCGGAAATCGGCGACCACGTCGATATGGAGCATTTCCGCGAGCAGCGCCGGGTTGTTGATCTGTCGCGTATACCCCTTTTCCGGCCGATGCCGCACGGTCTGCCCATGCACGCCGATCGCACGGACGTCATCGGCCGATACGCGGCTGTCGCGCAGCAGATCGTGGCAGCACACCGTGTAGCGCGTCGCGAGCGCGTTGGCGGCGAGCGCCTCGCGCTCGATCTCGTTGTCCCCCGGCTGTTGCAGCGCGAACAGCGCTTCGCGGATGCCGGCCGAAAAGCCGACGAACGCCTCGGCCAGCACCTCGGGCGGCTTCCCATTGGCAAACCGGACGGCCACGCCGTCCACACCGTCCATGCTGGTTCCCGACATCAGTCCGAAATAGATGCCGTCTGCGGGATCTTGCGCCACGTCGCTGCTCCTGTCGATGTTCATTCCGATTCGTTGTAGCAGATTATCGGCGCAAACGGCGAAGGTGACGCGAGCCGCAACGAATTGGCCCGTCGCGGGGCCGTGCGGGGCGCGTGAGTGGGCGCGGCGGCGCGCATCTATGGGACAATCCTGTTTTTTCGCGACTTCACGTTTCCAGCATGAGCACCGAGTCCACCCAGCCCAATCCCGCTTCCGCCTTCCCGATCACCGACGAAGTCCGTCACGCGCTCGCCGTGACCAGGCGCGGCGTCGACGAACTGCTGATCGAAGACGAATTCGCGCAAAAGCTCGCGCGCAGCGCGGCGACGGCCAAGCCGCTGCGCATCAAGCTCGGGCTCGATCCGACTGCACCCGACATCCACATCGGCCACACGGTCGTGCTGAACAAGATGCGCCAGTTGCAGGACCTCGGCCACACGGTGATTTTCCTGATCGGCGACTTCACGTCGCTGATCGGCGACCCGTCCGGGCGCAACGCGACCCGCCCGCCGCTCACGCGCGAGCAGATCGAATCGAACGCGAAGACCTATTTCGAGCAAGCCGCGCTCGTGCTCGATCGCGACAAGACCGAGATTCGCTACAACAGTGAATGGTCGATGCCGCTAGGCGCCGACGGCATGATCAAGCTTGCGTCGCGCTACACGGTCGCTCGCATTCTCGAGCGCGAGGACTTCACGAAGCGCTTCCAGGGCGGCGTGCCGATCTCGATCCACGAATTCCTGTACCCGCTGATGCAGGGCTACGACTCGGTCGCGCTGAACGCGGACCTGGAGCTCGGCGGCACGGATCAGAAGTTCAACCTGCTGGTTGGTCGCGAGTTGCAGAAGCAGTACGGCCAGGAGCAGCAGTGCATCCTGACGATGCCGCTGCTCGAAGGGCTCGACGGCGTCGAGAAGATGTCGAAGTCGAAGAACAACTACATCGGCATCAGCGAAAAGCCGACCGACATGTTCGGCAAGCTGATGAGCATCTCCGACACGCTGATGTGGCGGTACTTCGAACTGCTGTCGTTCCGTCCGATGGACGAAATCGCCGGCTTCAGGCGCGAGGCCGACGCGGGCCGTAATCCGCGCGATTTCAAGGTGATGCTCGGCCAGGAGATCGTCGCGCGTTTCCACTCGCAGGCGGACGCCGAACGCGCGCTCGAGGACTTCAACCATCGCGCGAAGGGCGGCGTGCCCGACGACATCCCGGCCGTGACGCTCGCGGGCGCACCGCTCGCGATCGGCCAGTTGCTGAAGCAGGCGAACCTCGTACCGTCGACGAGCGAGGCGCTGCGCAACATCGAGCAAGGCGGCGTGAAGATCGACGGCGCCGCGGTGTCCGACAAGGGCCTGAAGGTCGAAGCGGGCGAGTACGTCGTGCAGGTCGGCAAGCGCCGTTTCGCGCGCGTGACGCTGACGGCGTGATCGCGCTGATCCAACGCGTGCGGCGCGCCGAAGTGCGCGTCGCCGATCGCGTGACCGGCGCGATCGACGCGGGCCTGCTCGCGCTCGTCTGCGCGGAGCGCGGCGACACCGAGGCCACGGCCGACAAGCTGCTCGCCAAGGTGCTCGGTTACCGCGTGTTCAGCGACGCGGCCGGCAAGATGAACCTGTCGGTGCAGAATCTCGACGGCGCCGGACGCGCGGGCGGCCTGCTGCTCGTGTCGCAGTTCACGCTCGCGGCCGATACCAACAGCGGCCTGCGCCCGAGCTTCACGCCAGCCGCGCCGCCCGACGAGGGCAAGCGCCTGTTCGGCTACTTCGTCGCGGCCGCGCGCGCGAAGCATCCGATCGTCGAGACTGGCGAGTTCGGCGCGGATATGCAGGTGTCGCTCGTCAACGACGGGCCGGTCACGTTCTGGTTGCAGACCAACGCGTAAAAGAACGCAAACGTTCGAGCATGCCGTCGCCGCAGGCGAGCCGTGCCGCTGCTTTTTGCGACAATAGTCGCTCGACACAACCGCGAACGGCACCTCTCTCTCATGACGACGCAGATCCTGTTTATCCGGCACGGCGAGACCGACTGGAACCGCATCAAGCGCATTCAAGGCCACATCGACATTCCGCTTGCGACGACCGGCGTCGCGCAGGCGCGACGTCTCGCGCAGCGCCTCGCCGACGAGGCGAAGCAGGGCGCGCGGCTCGACGCGATCTATTCGAGCGACTTGCAGCGCGCGCAGCAGACCGCGCAGCCGATCGGCGAGGCGCTTGGCCTGCCGCTGCAGTCGCGCGAGAACTTGCGCGAGCGCTCGTACGGCGCGTTCCAGGGCCATGACAGCGACGAGATCGCGCTGCGTTTCCCCGACGAATACGCGCAGTGGCAAACCCGCGATCCCGGCTTCGCGCCGCCCGAGGGCGAGTCGCATCGCGTGTTCTACCACCGCATCGTGCATGCGATCGAGCCGCTCGTCGCCGCGCATCCGGGCGGGCGCATCGCCTGTGTCACGCATGGCGGCGTGCTCGACTGCGTGCGCCGCTTTGCAACCGGCATGCGGCTCGACGCACCGCGCGACTACCCGCTGCTGAACACCAGCCTGAACGTCGTCGATTACGGGGACGGTCGCGCGACGATCGTGTCATGGGCGGACGTAGCGCATCTCGACGCGGGCAGCGCCGACGATGATGGTTTCAGGAAGGGACCGGGGCGGTAAGCAAAGCCGGGCAATGGCCCGAGACGCGTGGCGCAATCAATCCTGCTCCCGCACCGCCGCCGCCGCGCGCCGCCGAGCCCGCTTCGATACTCCATTGACCAGCGCCCAGCGGATCACCGGCGCGACGACCCGCACGGCAGGCCGCGCGAAGATTCGACGCAGCGCCGCGTGGCGATTCAAGCCGAGCATCGTCTGCGCCCAGTCGGGCAACAGATCGACCCCCGCGTTGAGCATCAGCGTGCCGGCGGGTCGCATCGCGAAGCTCGGTGCCGGCGCGTTCATCAGAATCCTCACGACTTCGCGCGTGCGCTCGCTCGCGACGAGCGCGGGCCGCATCGCGAGCAGGTACGCCTCGATCTCGGCGCGCGAGCGCGGAATATCGACGGCGCCGAGCATTTCCGCGATGCGTGCGGTTTCCGCGAAGTATTGATCCTGCGCCGCGACGGACAGCACCGGATTCACATAGCGCAGATGCGCGGTCATGAAGCTCGACACTTCCGCGACGTGCACCCACGTCAGCAGCGCGGGCTCGCTCGCGCGATACGACTGGCCGTCCGGTGCGACGCCGGTCACGTCGAGATGAATGCGCTTCACGCGCTCGATCAGCGCGAGCGCATCGTTCTTGCTGCCGTACGTCGTGCCGGCGATGAACGTCGCCGTGCGACGCAGCCGGCCCAGGATGTCGGTGCGAAAGCTCGAGTGATCCCAGACGCCCGCGAGCGCGAGCGGATGCAGCGCCTGAAGCAGCAGCGCGCTGATGCCGCCGGTCATCATCGACGTGAAGTCGGCGTGGACCTTCCAGCAGACGGAGTCCGGCCCGAACAGACCGGGGTCGCCCGGCGGCGACGAGTAGTCGAGCACCGGTCCGCTGCCGGTCGTCAGATGCGTGACGCCGGAGGCGAGCTTCGAGCGCAGGCGGTGGGTGAGGCGCTGCGTGAAATTGCCGGACGGGTCGCCGGCGGGATTGACAGGTGAACGATTGGAAGGGCCGGGTTGCTGGGTCTGGTCTGACATCCTGGTCGGCCTCGTCGCGTGACTCAGTTCGTGGAATCCCACAGACCCGGCCGCGCGCTCGCCGAATCCGGCGCGGCCAGTCCGAAATGCCGGTACGTGAGCAGCGTGGCGATGCGGCCGCGCGGCGTGCGCTGCAGGAAGCCCTGCTGGATCAGATACGGCTCGAGCACGTCTTCGATCGTGTCGCGCTCCTCGCCGATTGCCGCCGCGAGATTGTCGACACCAACCGGGCCGCCGTCGAACTTGTACAGGATCGCTTCGAGCAGCTTGCGGTCCATCAGGTCGAAGCCGACCGCGTCGACGTCGAGCATGCTGAGCGCGGCGTCGGCCACCTGCGCGGTGATGTTGCCGTCGGCCTTCACTTCGGCGAAGTCGCGCACGCGCCGCAGCAGGCGGTTCGCGATACGCGGCGTGCCGCGCGCGCGACGGGCGATTTCGAACGCGCCGTCCGGATGGATCTGCGCGCCGAGCAGCGCGGCCGAACGCGTGACGATGCGCGTGAGCTCCTCGGCGTTATAGAACTCGAGTCGCGCGACGATGCCGAAGCGGTCGCGCAGCGGATTGGTCAGCATACCCGCGCGCGTGGTCGCGCCGACCAGCGTGAACGGCTGCAGATCGAGCTTCACGCTGCGCGCGGCCGGCCCTTCGCCGATCATGATGTCGATCTGATAATCCTCGAGCGCTGGATACAGGATTTCCTCGACGACCGGCGAGAGCCGGTGGATTTCGTCGATGAACAGCACGTCGTTGGCTTCGAGATTGGTCAGCAGCGCGGCGAGGTCGCCGGCGCGTTCGAGCACCGGCCCCGACGTTTGCCGCAGATTGACGCCCATCTCGCGCGCGATGATGTGCGCGAGCGTGGTCTTGCCGAGGCCCGGCGGCCCGAACAGCAGCACGTGGTCCAGCGATTCGGAACGGCGCTTCGCGGCCTCGATGAAGATTTCGAGCTGGCCGCGCACTTTCTCCTGCCCGACATATTCGTCGAGCTGACGCGGGCGCAGCGCGCGCTCGAACGCTTCTTCGTTCGGCGACACGGGCGTGGCCGTGATGATGCGCTCGGCGGCGAGTTTGTCGGTTTCGATCATGCGGTCATTGTACCGCGCGCGGCTTGGCGCTTAGCCCTTCGACAGTGCCTTCAACGCGAGCTTGATGCCCTCGGACACGCCCGTACCGGCCGGCACGTTCTTGATCGCCGCGAGCGCTTCTTTTTCCGAGTAGCCGAGCGCGAGCAGCGCATTGAGGATGTCGGACGCGTGGTCGGATGGCGACGCGGCGCCCGCCATCGCGCCGAGGTCGGCGCCGAGCTTGCCCTTCAGTTCGAGCAGCAGCCGCTCGGCGGTCTTCTTGCCGATGCCCGGTACACGCGTGAGGCGCGCGGCGTCCTGCATCGTGACGGTCTGCGCGAGCTCTGAGACGCTCATGCCCGACAGCACCGCGAGCGCCATGCGCGCGCCGATGCCGGAAATCTTCAGCAGCTCGCGGAACGTCGAGCGTTCCTGCGCGGTGCCGAAGCCGTACAGCAGATGCGCGTCCTCGCGCACGATCATCTGCGTGAGCAGCACGATGCGCTCGCCGGTCGACGGCAGGTTGTAGAAGGTGCTCATCGGCACGTCTACTTCATAGCCGATGCCGTTGCAGTCGACGAGCAGATGCGGCGGATTTTTTTCCAGCAGAACGCCGGCGATGCGACCGATCATGGCGGATTAGTTTTCAGAGTCGGATGGGAAAGCGCGAGTGTAGCGCAGCGGATCGGCGGCGCGGGGCATAGTTGCGCTAGCCGACCAGACGGCCGCGCCGCACTCGCAACCCCTTCTTCGCGAGCGCCGGCGCGATGCCGCCGAGCGTGCTCAGTGTCGAGCCGCCGTGCGCGTGGCAGATGGCCATGCCGAGCGCGTCGGCGGCGTCCGTGCCGGGCACGCCCGACAGGCTCAGCAGCCGCACGACCATCTGCTGCATTTGCTCCTTGGTCGCACGGCCATAGCCGACCACCGACTGCTTCAGCTGCAGCGCGGTGTATTCGGCGACCGGCACGCCGCCCGCGACGAGCCCGCAGATCGCGGCGCCGCGCGCCTGGCCGAGCAGCAGCGTCGACTGCGGATTGACGTTGACGAAGACTTTTTCGATGGCCGCCTGATCCGGCGCGTGCTCGCGAATCAGCGTCGAGATGCCCGCGAAGATGGTGCCGAGCCGCGACGGCAGATCGGCGTCGGCGGTGCGGATCACGCCGCTCGCGACGTAGCTCAGTGTGTGGCCGTGTTGTTCGATCACGCCGAAGCCGGTCACGCGCAGGCCGGGGTCGATGCCGAGAATTCTCATGAGGTGCCGCACAAGCGATAAAAACCAGGTGCCTGCGATACTACATCGAACGCGGCGCGCGGCGGTCCGCTGGCAGCATGCTTAGCGGAATAAAAGCTGCTAAAGGCTTTGCGCAGGGAGGGCGATCGAGAATGGAGCGCTACCGCAATCTCAGTGGCGACTCGGGTGTCGACGCTTACGAAATCGGCGACGATTTCATCAAGGTGCGCTTTCGGCCGGGCGTCGTGTATTGGTACACAGAGGCGAGTGTCGGCGCCGAACATGTCGCGGTGCTGAAGCGTCTCGCGCGGCGGGGCCGGGGTTTGGGTACGTACATCAGCCAGCATGCGCAGGTGCGGGACGGTTACGCGCGCAAAGAGCCGGACGATTGAACGCGTCGCCGCGAAACAAAAGGCCCAGCGGACAACCCGCCGGGCCTGTCTTGCGGCTACCGAACTTCAGCCGATCAATGACGGAAGTGACGCACGCCAGTCAGCACCATCGCGATGTTGTGCTCGTCGGCGGCGCTGACCACTTCGTCGTCGCGCACCGAGCCGCCCGGCTGGATCACGCAGGTCGCGCCTGCCGCGACGACCACGTCGAGACCGTCGCGGAACGGGAAGAACGCGTCCGATGCGACCGCCGAACCGGCCAACGTCAGACCGGCGTTCTGCGCCTTGATGCTCGCGATGCGCGCCGAATCCACGCGGCTCATCTGGCCCGCGCCGACGCCGAGCGTCATACCGTTCGCGCAGAACACGATCGCGTTCGACTTCACGTACTTCGCGACTCGCCATGCGAACAGCAGGTCGTCCATTTCCTTCGGCGTCGGATGACGCTTCGTGACGACGCGCAGTTCGCGCGGCTGCACGTTCTTCGAGTCGAGCGACTGCACGAGCAGGCCGCCGCCGACGCGCTTCAGATCGAACGTGTTATGGCCTTCGCCCAGCGTGATTTCGAGCAGACGCACGTTCTGCTTCGCCGCGAACACCTGACGCGCTTCGGCGCTGAACGACGGCGCGATCAGCACTTCGACGAACTGCTTCGCCACCGCTTGCGCGGTCGCTTCGTCGACTTCACGGTTGAACGCGATGATGCCGCCGAACGCCGAGGTCGGATCGGTCTGGAATGCCTTCGAATACGCTTCGTGAGCGTCCGCGCCGAGCGCGACGCCGCACGGATTCGCGTGTTTGACGATCACGCAGGCCGGCACGTCGAAGGTCTTCACGCATTCCCACGCCGCGTCGGAGTCGGCGATGTTGTTGTACGACAGTTCCTTGCCCTGCAACTGGTTGTAATTCGCGAGCGCGCCGGCCGGCACCGCCAGGTCGCGGTAGAACGCCGCGCTCTGATGCGGGTTTTCGCCGTAGCGCAGGTCCTGCACCTTGTCGAACGCCATGTTGAAGGTGGCCGGGTACTCGTTGCGCGACGAATGCCGCAACTCGTCGGTCAGGCTCGTCAGGTAGTTCGTGATCGCGCCGTCGTATTGCGCGGTGTGCGCGTACACCTTGGTCGCGAGGTGGAAGTTCGTCTTGTACGACACCGTGTTGCCGTTCGAGCGCATTTCGTCGAGCACGACCGCGTAGTCGGCCGGATCGACCACCACCGTCACGTCGCGGTGATTCTTCGCGGCCGAGCGCAGCATCGTCGGGCCGCCGATGTCGATGTTCTCGATCGCGTCCTCGAGCGAGCATTCTTCCTTCGACACGGTCTGCACGAACGGGTACAGGTTCACGACCAGCAGGTCGATGGTCGGAATGTCGTGCTTCTCGAGCGCGGCCATGTGCTCGGGCAGATCGCGGCGCGCGAGGATGCCGCCGTGCACCTTCGGATGCAGCGTTTTCACGCGCCCGTCGAGCATTTCCGGGAAACCCGTGTAGTCGGCGACTTCGGTGACGGACAGGCCCGCGTCCGCGAGCAGTTTCGCGGTGCCGCCGGTCGACAGGATCTTGATGCCGAGGTCCGACAGCGATTTGGCGAAGTCGACGATGCCGGACTTGTCGGAAACGGAGATGAGCGCTTGCTTGATCATGATGAAGACGAAAAGCCGAAGGGAAACGTGGCAGGGCGCGAGAAACTACGACGCGCTACAGCAAACCGTGTTGTTGCAGCTTCTTGCGCAGCGTATTGCGGTTGATGCCGAGATACTCGGCGGCCAGCGACTGATTGCCGCCGGCCTGCTCGAGCACCACTTCGAGCAAGGGTTTTTCCACGCATGAAATGACCATGTCGTAGACGTCGTGCGGATTGGAGCCGTCGAGATCCTGGAAATACACGTCCAGGCTGTCGCGGACAGATTGTTCGATGTTGTTCTTGCTCATGCTGCTAGTCGGTCGGAGTTGTCCTCGCTCTCGCTGTCGAGCCCGAGGTTGCCGGGCGCTTCGTCGACGTAGACGAGGCGGTCTGAGATCGCCTTTTGCGCGTCAAAGAACTCGTTGACGGCGAGGAGTTGTTCGCGCGTGGTGTCCAGCGTATTCATGCGATGCCGGAACAGGTTGGCGCCGGAAAGGCCGCGAGTGTACCAGCCGATGTGCTTGCGCGCAGTGCGGACACCGGTAAATTCCCCGTAAAAAGCGTAGTGATCTTCGAGATGTTCGTTCATCACCTGCTGGATTTCGTCGATTCGCGGCGGCGGCAGCAGCTCGCCCGTTTGCAGGAAATGCTCGATCTCGCGAAAGAGCCACGGACGCCCCTGCGCGGCGCGCCCGATCATGATCGCGTCCGCGCCGGTCGCGGCGAGCACCTCGCGCGCCTTTTGCGGCGACGTGATGTCGCCGTTCGCGACGACCGGAATGCGCACCGCCGCCTTTACCGCGGCGATGGTTTCGTACTCGGCGTCGCCGTGGTACAGGTCCGCGCGCGTGCGGCCGTGCACGGTCAGCATCGAAATGCCCGCTGCTTGCGCGAGACGCGCGACGTTCAGCGCGTTTTTGTTCTCGCGATTCCAGCCGGTACGGATTTTCAGCGTGACGGGCACCGCGTCGGGCCCGACGCCGACCGCGTTCACGACGGCCTCGACGATGCGCTGCACGAGCGGTTCGTTTTGCAGCAGCGCCGAGCCGGCCGCGACGTTGCAGACCTTCTTGGCGGGGCAGCCCATGTTGATGTCGATGATCTGCGCGCCGTTCGCGACGTTGTAGCGGGCGGCTTCGGCCATCATCTCCGGGTCCGCGCCGGCGATCTGCACCGCGATCGGCTCGACCTCGCCTTCGTGGTTCGCGCGGCGCATGGTCTTTTCGCTCCTCCACAGCTGCGCGTTCGACGCGACCATTTCCGACACCGCATAGCCCGCGCCGAGCCGTTTGCACAGCTGGCGGAACGGTCGGTCGGTCACGCCGGCCATCGGGGCGACGAACAGGTTGTTACGCAGATTGTGGGGGCCGAGAGGGGGCATGGCGTGAGCGCGCGCCGACGACGGGCCAGGATTTGACAATCGTGACAGCCGGCGCAGCGCGAAATGCGAGGGAAAACGACTATTTTAGCGTTAACGGGTTGCCGGGACTCGCGAACCGAGTCTCGTAACCCGTTAAATCTTCTATGAAAGTCGCCCGGCTCATAGAACCGCGCAGCGATTTCTCGCGCTTAACGGCGCTGGCCGAACATCATCTGCCGGGCGAGCGCGGCTTTGACCGGCGGCACGAATTCGAGTGCGGTCAGGGCGAGGCCGCGCAGTACCGCGAGCGGCGCGAAGTCGACGGTAAAGAGGCGCGCGAGCGTGTCGGTCGAGCCGATCGTCAGGCGCCGGTCGAGCGCGCGGCGTTGCGCGAAGGTGGCGAGCGCGAGCGGGGTCGGGCCTTCGGCCGACAGCGCGTCGACGAGCGCGTGCGCATCGCGCAAGCCCAGATTGAGGCCCTGGCCGGCTACCGGATGCAACGTCTGCGCCGCATTGCCGATCGCGACGATGTGGCCGTTCACCAGCGTGTCGACCGTGTTGAGACCGAGCGGGAACGACGCACGACCCTTGATGTGCGTAAAGCGGCCCATGCGGTTGCCGAACGCGGCGTCGAGCTCGCGCAGGAACGCTTCGTCGGAAAGCTGCGCGCGGCGCGCGGCTTCGTCGGGCGCGCAGCACCAGACGAGCGCGTAGTCGGCGCCACGCACGCCACCCATCGGCAGTAGCGCGACCGGACCTTGCGAGGTGAAGCGCTCCCATGCGACGTGCGGCTGCGGCGCGGACACGGTGACCGTGCCGACCAGCGCGGTCTGGCCGTAGTCGCGCGAGCCGGCGTTGTTTTTACCGATGTCGCGTGCGCCGGCGTATTCGTCCGTGGCGCGGCTCGGACTTTTCGCTTGCTTCTGGTCGCCGAACAGGCCGCCCTCGGCGTTGACCAGAATCCGCGTGCGCAACTGGCGCGCGACGCCCGCGGTTTCGATCGGCAGCGTGACGCCGTCGAGCTCCTGAACCGGCGCGCCGGCCGAGGTCGAGCGGAACCAGTGGACCGGCGTCGCATGCACGGCGTCGGCGAGGCCATGCACGATCGAGCCATAGCGCAGCACGTAGCCGAGCGCGGGCAGGCCGTGCTCGCGATGATCGATCAGCGTGCGGCCGAAATGACCGCGTTGCGACACGTGGATGCGCTCGATCGCGGTGGCGTCGGCGGGCCAGCGCAGCGGCTCGAGGATCATCCGGCTGCCGTGCGAGACCGCGATCGCGCGCGGATCGGCGATCGAGTCTTCCGGCTCGCGCGCGTCGACGAGCGCGATCTTCAGCTCGCGCGTCACGCTGCGGCGCGCGAGCCAGCCGGCGAGCGCGAGGCCGACCGGCCCGGCGCCGACGATCGTCACGTCGAAATCGAACCCCTGCTGGTGGGAGGCGGGCCTCAGGATCACCGCCGAGGGAGATGCTTCGTTCATCGCGGATCAGGTCCTCTGTTGATGCGACGCTTGATGGAGGGCTCGTGCTTCCTGCATCAGCGCCTCGATCTCGTCGGCGGCGACCGGCACGTCGCGCGTGATCAGCTCACAGCCGGTCGGCGTCACGACCGCGTCGTCCTCGATGCGGATGCCGATATTCCAGTAGCGTTCGGGCACACCCTCGGCCGGGCGGACGTACAAGCCCGGCTCGATCGTCAGCGTCATCGACGCGCGCAGCGTGCGCCACGGCAGCACGCCCGCTTCGTCGCGCGGCGCGCCGCGCTCGCGGTAGTCGCCGCAGTCGTGCACGTCCATGCCGAGCCAGTGGCCGGTGCGGTGCATGTAGAACGGCACGTAGGCGCGCTCGGCGATCACGTCGTCGATCGAGGCGAACTTCGCGCGCGGCACGATGCCGGTGTCGAGCAGCCCCTGCGACAGCACGCGCAGCGCGGCCTGATGCGGATCGTCGAAGCTCGCACCGGCGCGCGTCGCGTCGACGGCGGCCTGCTGCGCTGCCAGCACGATGTCGTACAGCTCGCGCTGCGCCGGTGTGAAACGCCCGCTCGCCGGAAACGTGCGCGTGATGTCGGACGCGTAGCCGTCGAGTTCGCAGGCCGCGTCGATCAGGATCAGGTCGCCGTCGCGCGCGATCGCGTTGCCGGCCGGGTAGTGCAGCACGCACGCGTTCGCGCCAGCCGCGACGATCGACGTATAGGCCGGCGCCTGCGCGCCAAACTTGCGGAATGTGTAGAGCAGTTCGGCTTCGAGTTCGTACTCGCGGATACCGGGCCGGCACACCGCCATCGAGCGACGATGCGCGGCCGCCGAAATCTGTCCGGCGCGGCGCATGATCGCGAGCTCATGGTCGTCCTTGACGAGCCGCATCTCGTCGAGCAACGGCAGCAGGTCGCGCGCGGCCGTGGGCGCAACGGTGCCGCCGCGGCTTTGCGCGCGCACCGCGTCGAGCCAGCCGCGCACCTGCTCGTCGAAATGCGCCGAGGTGCCGAACGCGTAGTGCAGCGCCGGCTTGTCGGCGATGATGCGCGGCAACTGCGTGTCGAGTTCGCCGATCGGGAACGCGGCGTCGAGCCCGAATGCTTCGCGCGCGCCGTCGGGGCCGAAGCGGAAGCCTTCCCATGTCTCGCGCTCGACGCTTTTCTCGCGGCAGAACAGCATCGACGCGGGCGCGCCGGGCGCGGCGCTGGCATCGAGCACCAGCAGCGCTTCGGGCTCGGTGAAGCCGGTCAGATAATAGAAGTAGCTGTCGTGGCGGTACGGGTAGTCAGTGTCGCGGTTGCGCAGCGCTTCCGGCGCGGTCGGGACGATGGCGACGCCGCCGCCCGCGGCGCGCAGCGCGGCGAGAACGCGCTCGCGGCGCGTGCGGTAGACGTCGATGGCGATGGTGGGTTCGGTCGGCTGGTTCATCGTGCGATTGTAGCGCCGCGATTCTCCTGGCCCCATTCTCCGCGCACGACATTGACTCGCTTTGTGCGGCTCCGGACGGCGCGGCGGCCGCCGTCATGTTGCAATCCGTCCACAGCGGCTCGGCGGGCGGTTCGCGAAGATGCCGCCAGCACGCTCGCGGAAGCCTTAGACCACTTATACTTTCGCCGGATTCAGAAAAAGGCAGAAGGTCATGATGAAACTCATCGGTTCGTTCGGCAGCCCGTTCGTGCGCAAAGCACGCATCGTGCTCGCCGATAAGAAGATCGACTACGAACTGGTGCCCGAGAACGTCTGGGCGCCGGATACCCGGATTCACACCTTCAATCCGCTCGGCAAGGTGCCGTGCCTCGTGATGGAAGACGGCGAGGCCGTGTTCGATTCACGCGTGATCTGCGAGTACGTCGATACGCTGTCGCCGGTCGGCAAGCTGATTCCGCCGTCGGGGCGCGAGCGCGTCGCAGTGCGCTGCTGGGAAGCGCTCGCCGACGGCCTGCTCGACGCGGCCGTGCTGATCCGTCTCGAAGGCACGCAGCGCGCGCCCGAGCAGCGCGTGGACGCGTGGCTCGCGCGGCAGCAGCGCAAGATCGACGAAGCGCTGATCGCGATGTCGCAAGGGCTCGGCAGCAAGCCGTGGTGCGCGAGCAATCACTACACGCTGGCCGACATCGCGGTGGGCTGCGCGCTCGGCTATCTGGACTTCCGTATGCCGGAACTGAACTGGCGCGAATCGCATCCGAACCTGGACAAGCATTTCCAGAAGCTGTCGCTGCGGCAGTCGTTCATCGATACGGTGCCGAAGGATTGATGAAGCTCGAACGAGCATGAAAAAAATGCGCCTGCAATGTCAGGCGCATTTTTTTTGCGGGTGTCGTGCCTTTGACGTCGGCGTTACCGCTTGCCGTTGCGTCGCCGCGCGAGCCCCGGTCCGAACGCGAAACCGAACGCGAGCAGCAGCGCCGACACCGCGAGCACCGTGTTGTTGCCGCTCGTCACGTAAGGCGTGTTGCCTGAGGTGCCTTGCACGCGCACGTCGAGCGAACCTACTGTGTAGGGCGTCAGGCGCCCGATCACGCGGCCGTTCGCGTCGATCGCGGCGGTGATGCCGGTGTTGGTTGCGCGCAGCATCGGCCGGCCGGTTTCGAGCGAGCGCATGCGCGCGATCTGCAGATGCTGGTCGAGCGCGATCGTGTCGCCGAACCACGCGAGATTGGTCGAGTTGATCAGCACGCCGGCGGGCGTCGCATTCTCGCGCAGCGTGCGCGCGATCTCCTCGCCGAAGATGTCCTCGTAGCAGATGTTCACCGCGACCGGCTGGTTATGCACCATGAACGGCTTTTGTACCGGCGGGCCGGGGAAGAAATCGCCGAGCGGAATGTTCATCAGGTTCACGAACCAGCGGAAGCCCCACGGCACGAATTCGCCGAACGGTACCAGATGGTGCTTGTCGTAGCGATAAATCTCGTGCGAGCCGGGCGTGACGCCGAACAGGCTGTTGGTGTAGTCGACCACCCGGCCGTCCGGCGTGATCGTGCCGCCGATCGCGCCGAACAGCAGCGCGCTGCCGGTCGAATCCGTGAAATGGCGGATCGCGGCCGCGAAGTTCGGCGGAAGCTGCTGCGCGAGCACGGGGATCGCGGTTTCCGGCGTGACGATCAGATCGGCCGGCTTCGACGTGATCATCTGCTGATACTCGTCGACCGCCGCGCGCAAGCCGGCTTCCTCGAACTTCATCTCCTGCTTCACGTTGCCTTGCAACAGCCGCACCGACAGCGGCGCGTTGGCGGGCGTAGTCCACTGCACGAGCGGCAGCAGCAGGCCGATCACGAGCAGCGCGAGCGCGACGCCAGCAGGCACGACAATGGGGGCGACGCGCGTGCCGCGGCCCCGCGCGGCGCGACCGCCGGCGTCATCAGCGGCGCTGGCGTTCGGCTCGAGCGATTCATTCGCCCGCCCGGAGCGCCACGACGGCAGCAGCGCCAGCAACGCCTGCACGATCAACGCGGCCGTCAGCGCAACCATCCAACCGACGCCATATACGCCGACCACCGGCGCAAACCCCGCCAACGGGCCGTCGACCTGCGCATAACCGGTGGCGAGCCACGGAAAGCCGGTGAACACCGTGCCGCGCAGCCATTCGCCGATCGCCCACGCGCTTGCAAAGGCGAGCGCGCCGTGCCAGCTCGGCGAGAATGGCGCGCGCTCGTCGGCCGCGCCGTTGCGCGCATGGCCCGCGCAGAACGACCACACCCCCGCGGCGAGCGCCGGATAGACCGCGAGATACAGGGAGAACAGCACGAGCGCCGTGCCGGCGAGCGGCGCCGGCATGCCACCGTAGTAGTGCATGCTCACATACAGCCACCAGACCCCGCTCACGAAGTTGCCGAAGCCGAACGCGCCGCCCGTCAGCGCGGCGCTTTTCCAGCCGGTGCTGCGCGTGAGCCACGCGAAGAAGAACACGAAGATCGCGAGTTGCAGCCAGCCGCCATGCGGCGTCGGCGCGAACGACAGCGTATTGGCCGCGCCCGCGGCCAGTGCGACGAGGTAGTGCCAGCGCGGCAGCGCGCGGCTGCGCGTGCCGTCTTCGGTGGAAGCGGGAGCGGGGGCGCTCACGCCGCGGTGCGAACGGGAAGTGATCGGGTCGGCCATTGTCGCGCGGTCGGCGTCGGTAGTTGAAAGGGCAACTCAGTAGGCAAACGAGTTGGCAAATGGAGTTGGCAAATGCGCCGGCAATGAAAGCGCGCGGGCGCTCAGGCCGTGCATCGGCCCGAGCCGCCGGCTCAGGTCTGCGCGTGCTGTGACTCGCGCTCGCGCTCGCCCGCGAGCGGGTCGCGGCGCACCAGCAGCATGTGGATCTGGCGGGCGTCGCCGCGCAGGATCTCGAAGATCAGGTCGTCGAGGCGGACTTTCTCGCCCCGATGCGGCACCCGGCCGAAATGATGCGTGACCAGCCCGCCGATCGTGTCGACCTCGTCGTCCGAATAGTGCGTGCCGAAGGTGTCGTTGAACTGCTCGATCTCGGTCAGCGCGCGCACGCGGAAGCGTCCGTCCGGCGAAGCGATGATGTTGCCGCTCTCCTCGTCGAAATCGTATTCGTCCTCGATGTCGCCGACGATCTGCTCCAGTACGTCTTCGATCGTGATCAGGCCCGCGACGCCGCCGTACTCGTCGACGACCACCGCGAGGTGGTTGCGGTTCACGCGGAAGTCGTGCAGCAGCACGTTCAGCCGCTTCGACTCGGGGATGAACACGGCAGGGCGCAGCATGCCGCGCACGTCGAACTCTTCTTCGGCGTAGTAGCGGAGCAGATCTTTCGCGAGCAGCACGCCGATGATGTTGTCGCGATTGCCCTCGTAGACCGGATAGCGCGAATGCGCCTTGTCCAGCACGTAGGGGATGAATTCAGCGGGATTGTCCGCGATGTTGATCGCGTCCATTTGCGCGCGCGGCACCATGATGTCGCGTGCGCTCAGTTCCGACACCTGGAACACGCCTTCGATCATCGACAGCGAGTCGGCGTCGATCAGGTTGCGTTCGTGCGCGTCCTGCAGAATTTCCAGAAGTTCGGCGCGCGAGTCGGGCTCGGGCGAGATGAAGTCGGTCAGGCGCTCGAGCAGCGTGCGCTTTTCCTGCGGTTTGTCGAGTTGACGTCCGGTATGGCGTCGACTGGGATACGTGTCGTTCATGGTAGTGCGCCCGGCGAGACTGGGCGCGCTGTTGCAGAGCGTTAAGGATACACCAGGCGCATGGCGGAACCGTGTCCCGCCGGGCCCGGCGATGAGCGAAGCCAGGGTGAAACGGCCCCGCCGCGACGGCGGAGCGTGGAATCATCCTAACCGATTACGCGGGCAAAAGCGCTCGCCGGCAAAAAAGTCGCGGGTGGGGTTTTGCCGAGATGCCGCGGTCACACGGCCGGCTTGCAACGCGCGAGCAGCGCTTCGAGCGCGCGGTCCGGCATGCCGCTCTCGCGCAGCGCGTGCACGGTCCGGCTCACGTAATCGAAGGTCGTGCCGTAGCGGCCGCTCGCGCAGCCCAGCACGGTCTGGATGATGTCGTCGCGCAACTTGCCGGTGTAGCTCGGCACGTCGCGGCGCATCACGAATGCGAGCGCGTCGACGCGCCGGCCGTCCGCGAGCACGCACGGCAGCCACGCGGGACGGTACGAGCCCATCGGCATTTCGCGGCGCCACAGTGCTTCGAGATGCGGCCGCGAGCCATCGGCCGCGAGCCGGAAGGCCATGCCGGTGCACGAGCCGCCGCGATCGAGCGCGAGCACGAGGCCGGGCTGCTCTGGCGTGCCGCGATTGACTCGCGACCACAGATAGAGGCCGCGGTGATAGCCGTGCACCTTCGAGCGCATCGCCTCGACGGTCGGCAGGCCCGGGTTCCAGATCAGCGAGCCATAGCCGAACAGCCACAGATCGCTTTGGCGGTCCCAGCCGCGCAACGTGGATTCGAGCGACGCGTGCAGTTCGTCGTCCGTCAGAAGCCGCGAGTCGCCGAGCACCGGCGGGTAGTCCGGACAGCGCACGGGGATATCGGCTTCGGGGGACGGAGTGCTCACGGTGGGTTCGGGCGGGCTGGCGTCGAGGAGGGGCGGAACGCCTATTGGTAAGGGTCCGGAAAGCCGAGCTTGCCGAGGATTTCGGTTTCGATCGCTTCCATTTCCTCGGCTTCTTCTTCGACCTCGTGGTCGTAGCCCTGTGCATGCAGCGTGCCGTGCACGAGCAGGTGCGCGTAATGCGCGGCGAGCGGCTTGCCCTGCTCGGCGGCTTCCTTCTCGACCACCGGGCAGCACAGAATCAGATCGCCCGTGACCGGATCATCTTCCGATTCGGCATAGGCGAAGGTCAGCACGTTGGTCGCGTAATCCTTGCCGCGATAGGTGCGATTCAGCGTGCGGCCTTCTTTGGCGTCGACGAACCGAACCGTCAGTTGGCCGTCCGCGAACAGCGCCGCCTTGATCCAGCCGGCCACCGTCGCGCGCGGCAGCAGCACCTTGTGTTCCGGCCAGGCTTTGGCGGCGGGGAATTGCAGGCTCAACGTCAGTTTCGGGGTGCGGCTCATGCGGTTTCTATGCGTGGCATTCCTGGCTCAGTCTTTTTTTTGCGGCGAGGCGACGCGGGCCTCGCGCTGCGAAGCGCATCGCTTTAGCGCGGATCGACCGCGGCCGGCGACTTCTGCGCATGCGCATCGTACGCCTCCACAATTCGCGCGACCAGCGGATGCCGCACCACGTCCGCGCTCGTGAAACGCGTGAGCGCGATGCCGCGCACGTTCGCGAGCACCTGCTGCGCTTCGATCAGCCCGCTCTTCTGGCCGCGCGGCAGATCGACCTGGGTCGTGTCGCCGGTGACGACCGCCTTCGAGCCGAAGCCGATTCGCGTGAGGAACATCTTCATCTGCTCGGGCGTGGTGTTCTGCGCCTCGTCGAGGATGATGAACGCGTGATTCAGCGTGCGGCCGCGCATGTATGCGAGCGGCGCGATTTCGATCATCTGCCGCTCGAACATCTTCGCGGTTTTGTCGAAACCGAGCAGGTCGTACAGCGCGTCGTAGAGCGGGCGCAGATACGGATCGACTTTCTGCGCGAGATCGCCCGGCAAAAAGCCGAGCCGCTCGCCCGCCTCGACGGCCGGGCGCGTCAGGACGATGCGTTTGACCTGGTCGCGCTCGAGCGCGTCGACCGCGCAGGCCACCGCGAGATAGGTCTTGCCGGTGCCGGCGGGGCCGACGCCGAACGTGACGTCGTGCGACACGATCTGCTTCAGGTACTCGCGCTGCGCCGGCGTGCGGCCGCGCAGATCCGCGCGTCGCGTGTACAGCTTCGGGCCGTATTCCTCGAAGTCGTCCTCGCTCGCATTGGCGTCGGCGGGCTGGTCGAACGGGTGATCGGGATTGCCGGCGAAGTGCGCGTCGACGGGGTCGCCATTGCCATTGCCGTTGCCATTCGAACGATGACGCACCGGATGACGCACTTCGACGAGCGCGAGCTGGATGTCGTCGACCGACAAAGGCTCGCGCGCGTTGTTGTAGAAGTTTTCGAGCGCGGTGAGCGCGAGTTTCGCGCCGCGCCCGCGGATCGCGATACGGTGGCCGCGGCGCTGCAGGGTCACGTCGAGCGCCTGCTCGATCTGCCGCAGATTTTCGTCGAGCGGTCCGCAGAGGTTGGCGAGCCGCGCATTATCTTCGCGCGGTGCGGTGAATTCCAGAGGCTGCTGAGTGGTCTTCAAGGCGGTGAGTCGATCCTGTCGGTTGCGGTACTCGGAATGTCGTTCAATGCGTCGTCGCGGCGCTGTCGTCGTGAACCATCACGAGTTCACCACGCAGCGAGTGTGGATACGCGTGCACGATCTTCACGTCGACCATCTGACCGATCAGCCGTGCATGCGACGCGACCGGCGCCGGGAAATTGACGACGCGGTTGTTCCCGGTGCGGCCCGCGAGCTCGTTCGGGTCCTTGCGCGCCGGGCGCTCGACCAGAATGCGTTCGACCTTGCCGACCATCGCGTCGCTGATGCGCTGCACGTTCTCTTCGATCGTGGCCTGCAGATGTTGCAGGCGCTTGAGCTTCACCTCGCGCGGCGTGTCGTCGTGCAGGTTCGCGGCAGGCGTACCGGGACGCGGGCTGTAGATGAACGAGAAGCTCGTGTCGTACTTCATCTCTTCGACGAGCGCCATCATCTTCGCGAAGTCTTCCTCGGTCTCGCCGGGGAAGCCGACGATCATGTCCGTCGACAGCGACAGGTCCGGGCGAATCGCGCGCAGCTTGCGGATCACCGACTTGTACTCGAGCACGGTGTAGCCGCGCTTCATCGCCATCAGGATGCGGTCGGAGCCGTGCTGCACCGGCAGATGCAGGTGGCTGACGAGCTTCGGCACCTTCGCATAGGTGTCGATCAGGCGCTGCGTGAACTCCTTCGGATGCGACGTCGTGTAGCGGATCCGTTCGATGCCGGGGATGTCCGCGACGTATTCGATCAGCGTCGCGAAGTCGGCGATCTCGGTCGAACCCACGGTCAGCGCGCCGCCGAATTTTCCACGATAAGCGTTCACGTTCTGGCCGAGCAGCGTGACTTCGCGCACGCCCTGGTCGGCGAGGCCGGCGATTTCGGTCAGCACGTCGTCGAGCGGACGCGACACTTCCTCGCCGCGCGTGTACGGCACGACGCAGTAGCTGCAGTACTTGCTGCAGCCTTCCATGATCGACACGAACGCGCTCGGACCTTCGACGCGCGCCGGCGGCAGGTGATCGAACTTCTCGATTTCGGGAAACGAAATATCGACCTGCGCGCGGCCGCTCGCGCGGCGCTCGTCGATCATCTGCGGCAGGCGGTGCAGCGTTTGCGGACCGAACACGATATCGACGTACGGCGCGCGCGCGATGATCGATGCGCCTTCCTGACTCGCGACGCAGCCACCCACGCCAATGATCAGATTCGGATTCGCGTCCTTCAGCTCGCGTACACGGCCGAGGTCGGAGAAGACTTTTTCCTGCGCTTTTTCGCGCACCGAGCAGGTATTGAACAGGATCACGTCGGCGTCTTCCGGCGTGTCGGTCTTGACGAGTCCTTCAGCGGCACCGAGCACGTCGACCATCTTGTCGGAGTCGTACTCGTTCATCTGGCAGCCAAAGGTCTTTACATAAACTTTCTTGGTCATCGAATTTCGCCGGTCGCAGTGGTTAACCTGGGGGCGTCGTAAAAAGGTGAAGGAGGCCGCGGCGCGGGGCAGCGCGGAGCGTGATGGCCGGCTTGCGCGTGTCTTTGCAGCGTAACTGCATATTATAGCCCTTCACACAACGGGGGTTTCGGCGCTCATTGGCCGGTCCGGCGGCAGTCCCAGCAGGCTTTCCAGTTCATCCGACACCTGCGCGAAGCGCTCGGCGAGGAAATCGAGCAGCACGCGCACGCGCGGCGCCATGAAGCGATTGCGGTGATACAGCGCGTGCAGCGGGGCATCGGGGTAGCGCCATTCCGGCAGCAGGATCTTCAGGCGACCGGCGCGCAGGTCCGCTTCCACGTCCCACATCGATTTGATCGCGATGCCGTAGCCGCGCAGCGCCCATTCGCGCGCGACCGCGCCGTCGTTGGTTTCGCGCGCCGCTTCGAACGGCACGCTGTAGTGCTGCACCTCGTCACCGCGCGTGAAGCGCCATTCGCTGGCCGGCCCCGATGCGGTGCCGAGCACGATGCAGTCGAAATTGGCGAGGTCGAGCGGGTCCTTCGGCTCGCCGCGACGCCCGACGTATTCCGGTGATGCGCACAGCACCCGCCGGTTCGGCGCGAGCCGGCGCGCGACCAGCGAGCTGTCCTGCGGCACGCCGAAGCGGATCGCCAGATCGATCTCCTCCTGCACGAGATTGGCCAGCGCATCCGACAGCGTCAACGCGAACGTCACGTCCGGGTACAGCGCGTTGAATTCGTCGAGCCAGTGCATCAGGAGGTTGCGGCCGAAATCCGAGGTCGCCGACACCCGCACCTTGCCGCGCACGACGCCCTGGCCCGCTTGCAGCGCGGCTTCGGCGTCGTCCAGCGATTGCAGCGCCTGGCGGCAGCAGTTCAGGTAGAGGCGGCCTTCGTCGGTGAGCCGTAGCTGCCGCGTGGTGCGCTCGAACAGGCGCGCTTTGAGCCTCGCTTCCAGTTTCGCGAGCCGCGCGCTCGCCGCGGCGGGTGTCAGGCCCATCTTGCGGCCCGCCGCCGACAGGCTGCCTTGCTGCGCCGCTTCGACGAAGAGGCGGATGTCGCCGAGGTTATCCATCGCTGGCTTTCAAGCAGAATTTGAAAATGCTTCAAATGCTACGCCAATTATCAAATTGGCGTCACGCCGCGACAATGCAGCCGTCGAAACCTCCGCTGCTGTCCTTCGTCATGCAACTCGGTCACGCGACCATCGTCACCGCCGACCTCGATTCCGCCCGACGTTTCTTCGTCGACATTGCCGGGTTCACCGAAGGCGCGCGCCTGCCCGTTTTCCGTCGACGGCTACTGGCTGAACGCAAGCGGCCGCCCGGTAGTGCATCTGATCGCCGCGCCGGCTTCCGGCGCGGCGGGCCGCGTCATGCCGCGCATCGATCACATCGCCTTTCGGCTCGATAGCGCCGGCGAACGGCAAGCGTTGCTCGAGCGGCTCGACGCGCACGACATCGGCTATCAGACCGCCAGGTGCCGGCGAGCGCCGTGCAACCGGAGCAGCGGCAGCTGTTCGTCGCGCTCGCGCCGGGCGTCGTCATCGAATTCGTGACGGCGGCGCGCCAGGCCCTTCAACCCAAACCCTGATCCCACCTCATTCCCGGAGCGGAAAAATGCCCATTCCATTAATCGCGCTCGCGATTAGCGCATTCGCCATCGGTACGACCGAATTCGTCATCATGGGCCTGTTGCCCGAAGTGGCGCGCGATCTGGCCGTGTCGATCCCGTCCGCGGGCCTGCTCGTCAGCGGCTATGCGCTCGGCGTCGCGGTCGGCGCGCCACTGCTCGCGGTAGTCACGAGCAGGATGTCGCGCAAGTTCGCGCTGCAGCTGCTGATGGGCGTGTTCATCGTCGGCAATGTGTTGTGCGCGGTGGCGCCGGGCTATTCGGTGCTGATGATCGCGCGCGTGGTGACCTCGTTCGCGCACGGCTCGTTCTTCGGCATCGGCGCGGTGGTCGCGGCCTCGCTCGTGCCGGCCGAAAAGCGCGCGAGCGCGATCGCGCTGATGTTCACGGGCCTAACGCTCGCGAATGTGCTCGGCGTGCCGTTCGGCACCTTCATCGGCCAGCAGTTCGGCTGGCGCGCGGCGTTCTGGATCGTCAGCGGCTTCGGCGTGCTGTCGCTCGCGGGCATCAGCGCGCTGGTGCCGAACCGCCACGACACCGGCCCCGCCGGCCTCGCCCACGAAGTGCGCGTGCTGCAAGACCCGCAAGTGTGGAGCGCCCTCGCGATGACGGTGCTCGGCTTCGGGGGCGTGTTCGTCGTGTTCACCTATATCGCGCCGATCCTCGAGCAGGTGAGCGGTTTTTCGCCGCGCGGCGTGACGCTGATCCTCGTGCTGTTCGGCGTGGGCCTGACGGTCGGCAACATGGTCGGCGGCAAGCTTGCGGACCGCGCGCTGATGCCGTCGCTGATGGGCATTCTCGCCGCGCTCGCGGTCGTGATGGCGATCTTCGCGCGCACCAGCCATTCGCAAGCGGCTGCCGCGATCACCGTGTTCGTGTGGGGCATCGCGGCGTTCGCGACGGTGCCGCCGTTGCAGATGCGCGTGGTCGAGAAGGCGGCCGCCGCGCCGAATCTCGCGTCGACGCTGAACATCGGCGCGTTCAACGTCGGCAATGCGGCGGGTGCGTGGCTAGGCGGTCTCGTGATCAATCACGGCCACGCGCTCGATACCTTGCCGTGGGTCGCGGCCGCGGTCAGCGTCGCCGCGCTGCTGCTGACGTGGTTCGCGGCGCGCATGGATGCGCCGGCGCGCTCGCTCGCGCAAAGCGCGTGAGTCGTCAGTTGCTTGCCTCCGCAATGCTGATAACAGTGTGAAGATAACTTCGTTGGGCGCGGCCAAAGCCGATGCTATCTTGCTTCCACTTACTGCTCTTGCGCCGCCTGGCGGCGCTCTGGAGGCCAATATGCATTCCCCGCTCGCGCTGGTCCGCGATCCCTCTGCCGATGCCGACACCGACGCGGCGCCGCGCTCCGCCGAACCCTTCGATGCGCTCGAACAGCTGGTCGGCGTGAATCTGGCGCGGCTGCGCGCCGAACGGCAGCTTTCGCTCGATGCGCTGGCGCGCGCGTCAGGCGTGTCGCGCGCCATGCTCGCGCAGATCGAATCGGCGCGCAGCGTGCCGTCGATCAAGGTGCTGTGCAAGGTGGCGGCGGCGCTGAAGGTGTCGGTGGCGGCGTTCCTGCGGCGTCACGCGACCAACGGCTTCGAGCATCTGCCGGCCGAGCGCTCGGCCCGCGTGGTCAGCGCGAACGGTCGCTACTCGGTGCGCCCGCTCTATCCCGACGACGAGTCGATCGCCGCCGAGTTTCACGAACTGCGGATCGCCCCGCTGCATACCGAAGCGGGCGTGCGCCGCGCGCCTGGCACGACGGTGAATCTGGTGGTCAGCGACGGTACGCTCGAAGTCAGCGTGCACGACCGGCGTCAACTGCTCGCGACCGGCGACGCGATCGTGTTCGACGCCGACCAGCCGCACAGCCTGCGCAATCCCGGCGACACCGAGGCGCGCGCGTTTCGCGTGACGCTGCGGGCTGAGACGCCGCCGCGCTGGGAAGTGCCGGCCGCGGGCGCCGCACGCGACGAAGCCGCACGCGAAGGTGTGCCGGGTTGAGAATCGACGGCGTCCGAGGTTCAAGCGCGGGTCAGGGCGTCGATGCAGGTCAAATGCAGTGAGTAGGGTCTTTGTTCGTCGCGCTGCAGCGCTCGCGCGACTGTTGTATGCTTCGCCCGCCGGTCGAACCGGCAATCAGTGCGTCTTCAGGGCGGGGTGAAATTCCCCACCGGCGGTGGGCCGGCAGCGCGACAGCGCGAGCCGGCAAGCCCGCGAGCGCCCGCATCGCTTAGCCTTCGGCATAGCGGAGACAGGAGCGGGGTCAGCAGATCTGGTCAGAAGCCAGAGCCGACGGTCATAGTCCGGATGGAAGAAGATGTGCAGATAGTCATGTGCGTTCCGTGACGCCGCCCGTGGTTCTGGCGGCGCATGTGCGCCCGCTTTTGCGGGACGCTCGACGGCGCGTGCCAGTCTGTTTGCAATGCCCTGAAACGTTTCTCGCCCAACTTTTGCGATGAGCGTTTCAACCATGCCCTTTGCTACTTTTCCTGCTCCGTCGACGATTGCAGACGATGCCTTCGCCGATCTCCCGCTGCTTGCCACCGAAGCCGTTCCGCCGCGTATCGCCGCCGCCTTGCAGGCGCTGCGCGAGGGCCGTGCCGTGGTGCTGCAGGACGACCACGACCGCGAGAACGAAGCCGATCTGATCGTCGCGGCCGAGCGCCTGTCGGTCGAAACGATGGCGCTGCTGATCCGGGAATGCAGCGGCATCGTCTGCCTGTGCCTGCCCGACGACAAGATCCGCGCGCTCGAACTGCCGCCGATGGCCGTCAACAACGAAAGCCGTCACGGCACCGCGTTCACGGTGTCGATCGAAGCGCGCGAAGGCGTCAGCACCGGCGTGTCCGCGCAGGATCGCGTGACCACGATCCGCGCCGCGATCGCCGATAGGGCCAAACCCGCCGACATCGTGCGCCCCGGCCACGTGTTCCCGCTGCGCGCGATGCCGGGCGGCGTGCTGGCGCGGCGCGGCCACACCGAAGGCACCGTCGATCTGGCGATTCTCGCGGGCCTGAAGCCGGCCGGCGTGCTGTGCGAACTGATGAACGCCGACGGCACGATGACGCGCGGCGCGGACGTCGAGCGCTTCGCCGCGCAACATGATCTGCCGATGCTGACGATCGCCGAGCTGGTCGAGTTTCGCGAGTCGCTCGCGCAGGTGCGCGAGGGCGCGATGGCCGAGGCTTGACGGGCCATCCATCGAGCGGCACGCGACGCCATGACGCAAAAAAGCCGGTTCTTCTTCCGAAGAACCGGCTTTTTTATCGGCGTTGCGCAAAACCGCTACGACTGCACGTCGCCGAATTCGCCGCGCACGCCCGCCTCGATGAGCGCCGGCAGTTCATCCATATGCTTGATGATTCGCGTGATACCCATCGCGCGCAGCGCATCCGCGTAGCCGTCCGGAATATGGCTCGCGCCGACGAACGCGATCGTCTTCATGCCGGCCGCGCGTGCCGCGTTCAAACCCGCGACGCTGTCCTCGACGACGAGGCAACGCGCCGGCACGACGCCAAGCGTCGTGGCCGCGAACAGATAGACGTCCGGATACGGCTTCGGCCGCGCGACCTGCTCGGCGCTGAACACGCGCTCGCCGAAAATCTGCTGCAGACCCGCGCGCCGTACCGATGCGGCGACGCGCGACATACGGCTGTTCGACACGACCGCAGCCGGCAGCGTCACGCGTTGCAGCGCGTCGCGCACGCCGTGGATCGGACCGAGCGACGCGGCGAGCGCGAGCTCGACATGGTGCTCGATCGTGTCGAGGAAGTTCACCGGCAGCGTGATGTCGAACCGCGTTTCGAGGCCGGCGAGAAAGCGCGAGGTTTGCTGGCCGAACGCGGTTTTGACGACGGGGGCGAAATCGATGCCGGGGAAGGTGGCCGTCAGCGTGTCGAACATCACGCGATCGGCGATGACTTCACTGTCGACGAGCACGCCGTCGCAGTCACAGATGAGGTGGTCGATCATGCCTGAAAAACGGTAAGCGCAAAGCGCGCGGGCGGCGGGTTGCGGGCCCGCGCGCCGGGATGAAAAGCGTCATCATACGTACTTTCGGACCGCGTCCTTTTGGCGTTCTGCGCGCCCGCGACCTTACGGCGTATCGGCCCAGGCCTTCGCCGCGCGGATCGCGCGCTGCCAGCCATCGAGGCAGGTCCTGACCTCCGCATGCGGTAGCGCCGGCGTGAAGCGGTGCTCGAGCTTCCACTGGCTTTTCAACTCGTCGATGTCCTTCCAGTAGCCCACCGCAAGACCGGCCAGATAGGCTGCGCCGAGTGCGGTGGTCTCGGACACCTGGGGGCGCACCGTGTCGACGCCGAGGATGTCGGCCTGGAACTGCATCAGCAGATTGTTCGCGCAGGCGCCGCCATCCACGCGCAACTCGCCGATGCGAATGCCCGAGTCGGCTTCCATCGCCTTCAGCACGTCGAGCGATTGATAGGCGATCGAATCGAGCGCCGCGCGCGCGATATGCGCGGAGGTCGTGCCGCGCGTGACGCCGAACAGCGTGCCGCGCGCATGCGCGTTCCAGTGCGGCGCGCCGAGGCCGGCGAACGCGGGCACGAGATACACGCCGTCGCAATGCGGCACGCCGCGCGCGAGCGTTTCGATTTCCGCCGCGTTCCTGATGATGCCGAGGCCGTCGCGCAGCCACTGCACCACGGCGCCGCCGATGAAGATGCTGCCTTCGAGCGCGTAGTCGATACGCTCGCCGATCTGCCAGGCGATCGTCGTGACGAGATTGTTGTTCGATTCGATCGGTTTGGCGCCCGTGTTCATCACGAGGAAGCAGCCGGTGCCGTAGGTGTTCTTGACCATGCCGGACTCGGTGCACATCTGGCCGAACAGCGCGGCGTGCTGATCGCCGGCGATGCCCGCGAGTGGAATCTTCGACGCAAACACGGTGGTCACCGTCGGTCCATACACCTCCGACGACGGCCGTACTTCCGGCAGCATGCTGCGCGCAATGTCGAGCGCGGCGAGCAGTTCGTCGTCCCACTTCAGGGTGTGGATGTTGAACAGCATCGTGCGCGACGCGTTGGTCACGTCGGTGACGTGCAGCGCGCCCTTCGTGAAATTCCACATCAGCCAGCTGTCGACGGTGCCGAACGCGAGCCGGCCCTGACGCGCTTTTTCGCGCGCGCCCTCGACGTTGTCGAGAATCCAGCGGATTTTGGTCGCCGAGAAATACGAGTCGATCGGCAAGCCGGTCTTCGCGCGCACGCTCGCTTCGAGACCCTGCGCTTTCAGGTCGTCGCAGAAGTCGGCGGTGCGGCGGTCCTGCCAGACGATCGCGTTGTAGATCGGGTGGCCGGTTTCGCGATCCCACACGATCGTGGTTTCGCGCTGGTTCGTGATGCCGATCGCCGCGATCGACGTGCCGTTCATGCCGGCTCGCGTGACCGCTTCGGCGGCGACGCCGGCCTGCGTCGACCAGATTTCCTGCGGATCGTGCTCGACCCAGCCCGGGTGCGGGTAGATCTGCTGGAATTCCTTTTGTGCGGTCGACACGACGTTGCCGCGCCGGTCGAACAGCATCGCGCGCGAGCTGGTGGTGCCTTGGTCAAGCGCGAGAACGTACTGATCCAGCATTGTCTCTTCTCCATGCATGTTACGGATCGCCGGATTGCTGGCCGGCGACGCGAGCGGCGTGTTGTCGTAAGCGGGCCGCCATAGTGTGAGGGCGCGTGCCGGTGTCGTCCAGCCGAAGCTGCGGTGGGGCCGGCCCGGACGCGCGGATGGTGTGCGCCGTTTCTACGGGCTCGCGCCGTTTGCTTCACCCGGCATTGGCGCCGCGTTGTGTTTGCCGCCGCTTTTGTCGGGGCATGCCAGTTTGCCCGGCCGGGCCGCCTACGCGTTCTGCCGGGCCGGTTCGCGCGCGAACCACGCGTCGATATCGCGCGTAACCTCATCGAGCGTGCCCGGCTCGACGTGCAGGCCGAGCTTCGAGCGCCGCCACAGCACGTCCTGCGCGGTGCGCGCCCATTCGGTATCGCGCAGATAAACCAGCTCGGCTTCGTGCAGTCCCGGCGCGAACTCGCGACCGAGCTCGGCGCGCGAGCGCGCGAGGCCGATCACGCGATTCGCGCGCGTGCCATACGCGCGCGCGAGCCGATGCGCGAGCGACGCCGGCAGCCACGCATGCTCGCGCGAGAACTCACCGAGGAAGCGATTGAAGTTCGCCTGTGCGATGTCGCCGCCCGGCAGCGGCGCGTCGACGGTCCACGCGGACCCGCCGTGGCGCAGCGCGTCGGTGAGCGTATCGACGGCCTGCTCGGCGAGCTTGCGAAACGTCGTGATCTTGCCGCCGAACACCGACAGCAGCGGCGCCTGTTCCGCGGGCGCGTCGAGTTCGAGCGAGTAGTCGCGCGTGACCGCCGACGGATTGTCCGCGTTCTCGTCCTCCAGCAGCGGGCGTACGCCCGAATAGCTCCAGCGCACGTCGGCCGGCGAGATCTTCTGCCTGAAGTAGCGGTTGATCGAATCGCACAGATACTGCGTTTCGTTGGCGTCGATCGCGACTTGCGACGGGTCGCCGCGATATTCGAGGTCGGTGGTGCCGATCAGCGTGTAGTCGTGCTCGTAGGGAATCGCGAAGATGATCCGCTTATCGGCGTTCTGGAAGATGTACGCGTGGTCGTGCTCGAACAGGCGCCGCGTGACGATGTGGCTGCCCTTGACGAGCCGCACGCTATGCGACGATGGCCGGCCGAGCGCGCCCTTCAGCAGCTCGCCGACCCACGGGCCCGCCGCGTTCGCGATCGCGGCGGCGCGCACGTCGAGCGTCGTGCCGTCCGCGCGTTGCAGTTGCGCGCACCACTCGCCGCCGGCGCGCTCTGCGTTGACCAGCTTCGTGCGCGTGAGGATCGTCGCGCCGCGCTCGTGCGCGTCGAGCGCGTTCAGGACGACGAGGCGCGCGTCGTTGACCCAGCCGTCCGAATAAACGAAGCCGCGCTTGATCGTTTCGACGAGCGGCGCGCCGGCCGGATGCCGGCTCATCACGATGCCGCGCGAGCCCGGCAGCAGCTCACGTTTGGCCAGATGGTCGTACAGGAACAGACCCGCGCGGATCAGCCAGGCGGGGCGCAGATCCGGCATATGCGGCATCACGAAGCGCAGCGGCCAGATGATGTGCGGCGCCGCGCGCAGCAGCGTCTCGCGCTCCTGCAGCGCCTTGCGCACGAGCCCGAACTCGCGGTACTCGAGGTAGCGCAGGCCGCCGTGGATCAGCTTGGTACTCGCCGACGAGGTGTGCGCGGCCAGATCGTCCTGCTCGCACAGCAGCACCGCCAGGCCGCGGCCGGCCGCGTCGCGGGCGATGCCGGCGCCGTTGATCCCGCCACCGACGACGAGCAAATCGTATTTCGTGCCTTGCGTCACCTGGTGAGCCTCTGCATCGAATCTGGGAGTCAGTTGGAAAGCTAATTGAACCAATCATGTTCGTTTTCGAACTTTAATGAACATATTCGAAAAAGTAAAGTTCGCTTCGACCCGAGCGAGCCTGGGTCGAATGGCACGGGAGTGGCACAACGCGCGGCCGCGGACGATACTCCCGGTAGCAGCCATTTCGAGGTGATGTATGCGTGGACTTTTGATGATCGGCGCGGCGGCGCTGCTGGCGGGATGCGTGAGTACGCCGAGTCTGGAAGGGACGAGGGGCGCAACGTCGTTCGAGGCGTTGCAGAAGATGTGCTCGCCGCAAACCGTCGACTACGGCAGCGACGCGCAGAACGTCTATGAGACGTTCTTCGATGCCTATGTGGCGAACCGGCGCGGCCGGCTGTCGAACGACGACTTCTGCGCGTTCCAGGCATCGATCGCGCAGCGCCATGCGAGCGAGGCGACGAGCAGCGATCCGAAGGTGCGCAACCAGTGGGTCGAGTTCTTCAACGAGCAGCGCGCAAGGGCGATCAGCTGGCGTGCGAGTGCCGATCCGACCTTGCGTAACGGGTAAGCAGCAGCGGGTTGACCGGCGAGCCGGTTCACTTGTGCGGCGCCGACGCTCCGCGCCACAGCATGCGCAAAAGCTGCGCGAACACGGCTTCACGTGATGGCTGCGGCGCTCCGTCGCCGGCGGAATCGGCCTGTTGCGCCGCCGACGGCGGTAGCTGGTTCGCGAACGCAAGCATCGTGAAGCCGTGCAGGCTCGTCCAGTACGCATAGCCGATCAGGCGCGGATCGCCTTCGAGAATACCCGCCTCGACGAGCCGCTCGAAGTGCGCTTCCAGCAGACGCCACGCGCGCTGCGACGCCGCGGCCAGTTCAGGGTAAGCGCCTTGCTGTTGCGGCGTCTGATCGAACATCAAGCGGTAGGCGTGCGGTTCATCGAGCGCGAAGTCGACGTAGGCCCGGCCGACGGCGCTGTGATCGATGGCGGGGGCGTTCGCGGGGATGCCGCGCGCGGCCGCTTCGAGGCGCGCGGCGAAGCGGTTGAACGCGGCGGCGCGGACCATCGCCAGAATTTCTTCCTTGTCGCGGAAATAGCGATACGGTGTCATCGCGCTGCAGCCGAGCTCCTTCGCCAGCTCGCGCATCGTCACGCCTTGCGCGCCGCGGGTCGCAAATGCGTTTTCGGCGACGCGTCGCATGGCTTCGCGAAACTGCTGGATGTCGTCGGTGGAGAGCGTCTTGGGCATGCGCGAGGGCGGGGAAGTCCGTCGCGTGAATTTACTGTGTAAATGAGATGCGCACAACAAAGCGCCGCGAAGGCGGCCCGCTGTCAGGGAATGAACGATACGAGCCCGGCAGTCGCGAGCGAAGCGCGCGGCGCATCCGCCAGGGCGGCGCGGATACGCCGCCAACGGCTATCGGATCGAACGACAGGGAATCTCAGGAAAAACGTTTGATGGCCCGCAATGCGGTGTCGCCGGTTTCGGTCACGCGCCATTCTTCGTTGCCCGATGCGAGGCGTTCGAGTTGCACCAGTTGGCGTTCGAGCAACGCATCGAGTTCTTCTCGGTCCATTTCGACCTGGTTGGGGGCGTCCTTGACGAGTAACAACGTGGCGAATTCATGCGGACTCAGCATCGTTCTCTCCATGTCAGCAAATTGCGGACAGCCTTGCAGTCGACCGGCAGGCCGGGGCGGGGTCCGCTAAGGATCAGGGCGGGAGGTACGGCTTACACGACAGATTCACAAACCGACGCCGTGCGAGACTCGCAACGCACGTTGGGGAACTGGAGTGTAGGCGAGCACCGATGAAACGCCAACCTGGTCCCCGTAAATTTTCCATTTGACAATTGGGCGCGCGATAGGCGGTCCGGCCCCGCAGCCAGATTCTTGATTTCACGCGAGGTTTTGCGTGCACCGCAGCATGGCGGAGATCGCCTGGAATTATCCGGCGATATAGATTTGACAATTCGCGGCGTTCAGCGCTTCGGCCATGTCGGCGGCCGGCGCGGCGTCGGTGAACAATGCGTCGATCTGCTCCAGATGTCCCTGGCGAACTAGCGCCGGGCGGCCAAACTTGGAGTGATCCGCGGCGAGGAACACGGTGCGTGCGTGCTCGATGATCGCCTCGGCGACACGCACTTCGCGCGTGTCGAAATCGCGCAGCGTACCGTCCGTTTCGATGCTCGACGTGCCGATGATCGCGAAATCGACTTTGAACTGCCGGATGAAGTCGATCGCCAGTTCACCGACGATGCCCTTATCCCACGGCCGCACGATGCCCCCCGTCACCAGCACTTCGCAATCCGGGTAGCCGCTCATCATGCTCGCGACGTTCAGATTGTTCGTGATCACGCGCAGTCCACGGTGGCGGTTCAGCGCGCGTGCCACTTCCTCGGTGGTCGTGCCGAGGTTGATGAAGAGCGATGCCTGATCGGGAATGTGAGTGGCGACTAGCGCCGCGATGCGTCTTTTCTCTTCATGAAACATGCGCTGGCGCGCGGTGTAGGAGACGTTCTCGGAACTGGTCGGCAGACTGGCGCCGCCGTGATAGCGGCGCAGCAGATTCACATCGGCGAGCCAGTTGACGTCGCGGCGGATCGTCTGCGGGGTGACGTCGAAGTGGCTCGCGAGGTCGTCCACGGTCACGAAGCCGTCGCGTTGCACCCACTCCAGCAATTCCTGTTGCCGGGCGTTGAGAGTCAGGCGGGGGTCTCGTGTCATGTGTCTCGGGTGGTGGCTGTCGTGTCGGCGTGGTCCGTCGCGATCATCGAGCGGCTGGCAGGAGGCCCGCCGTCGACGAACGCGATTGCGGCTATTGTAAAACCATCGCGCCCCTTGTCCCTTGTCCGCCAACTCGCCGCGAACGCTCCGGACCTGCTCGAACCTTCATTCAGGTGCAAGACGCATTTATTCATTTGATAAATGAATTTGTTTTTTGGCGCGCTTCGCGATGCAATCCTGCGTTCCGCGATTTACCTGCTTTACAACCTTTCCCATGATGTCCGGCGACTTTTTCGTGCCGGCCCGCGCTTTCGAGAGTGTTCGACATGACTGGCTTCAGCAACTGGCAAAACCCTTATCCGACGCAACGTCTGCCCGTATTCGCACGCAATATCGTTTCGACCTCGCATCCGCTCGCGGCGCAGGCCGGGCTGCGCATGTTGTGGAAGGGCGGCAATGCCGTCGACGCGGCCATCGCGGCCGCCGCAGCGATCACAGTGGTCGAGCCGGTGTCGTGCGGCCTGGGCGGCGACGCGTTCGCGCTCGTGTGGGACGGCAAGAAGCTGCATGGTCTGAACGCGTCGGGCGTGTCGCCGGCTGCGTGGAACGTCGATTACTTCAAGCGCAAATACGGCGAGGAAAACGGCTTCGCGAAACAGCCGAAGCGTGGCTGGGACGCCGTCACGGTGCCGGGCGTGATCGCCGGTTGGGAAGCGCTGCACCAGAAGTTCGGCAAGCTGCCGTTCGCCGACCTGATGGAGCCGGCCATCGAGATCGCCGAGCGCGGTCACGCGGTGGCGAGCATCGTCGCGTACAAATGGGCGGCCGCGGTGCCGGAACTGAAGGATCAGCCGGGCTTCGCGCAGACCTTCATGCCGCGCGGCCGCGCGCCTGAGGTCAGCGAGCTGGTGCGCTTGCCCGGTCACGCGAAGACGCTGCGCCTGATCGCCGAGCAGGGCCCGCGCGCGTACTACGAAGGCGAGATCGCCGAGCGGATCGCCGCGTTCGCACGCGAAGGCGGCGCCGCGCTGAGCGCCGACGATCTCCGCAACTACCGCCCGGACTGGGTCGAGCCGATCGGCAAGGACTATCGCGGCTACACCGTGCATGAGATTCCGCCGAACGGCCAGGGCATCGCGGCGCTGGTTGCGCTCGGCATCCTCGAGAAGTTCGACGTGAAGTCGCTGAAGGTCGACGGCGTCGAGTCGCAGCATCTGCAGATCGAAGCGATGAAGCTCGCGTTTGCCGACCTGTATCGCTATGTGGCCGATCCGCGGTCGATGGAAGTCACGCCCGAGCAGATGCTCGACGACGCGTACCTGAGCTCGCGCGCGAAGCTGATCGATCCGAAGCGGGCGACGCACTTCGACTTCGGCATGCCGAAGGCGGGCGGCACCATCTACATGTCGGCCGCGGACGAGAGCGGCATGATGGTCAGCTTCATCCAGTCGAACTACATGGGCTTCGGCTCGGGTGTGGTGGTGCCGGACAGCGGCATCGCGCTGCAGAACCGCGGCTGCGGCTTCTCGATGGATCCGAAGTCGCCGAACGTCGTCGAGGGCGGCAAGCGGCCGTTCCACACGATCATCCCGGCGTTCCTCACGCAGCAGGTGAACGGTCAGCAGGAAGCGGTGATGAGCTTCGGCGTGATGGGCGGCGACATGCAGCCGCAAGGCCATCTGCAAACGGTGGTGCGCATGCTCGACTACGCTCAGCAGCCGCAGGCCGCGTGCGACGCGCCGCGCTGGAAGGTCAACCGCGACTTCACGGTCGATATCGAGTCGACGCTCGATCCGAAGACCACCGAGGGCCTGCAGAAGCTCGGCCACACGATCAAGTCGGTCGACGATCCGTACATGGACTTCGGCTCCGGCCAGTTCATCTGGCAACTCGATCGCAACGAGCCGGAGCGCGGCTACGTGGCGGCCAGCGACAGCCGCCGCGACGGTCTCGCCGCCGGCTTCTAGGCCACAACGAGGCAACGCCCGGGGCCGAGGTCCGCACCGGGACTCAGGTCCGACACCCGGTAACACGTAACGAACGCGCGGCATGCCGTATGCCGCGCTATTGCGCGCCCGCCAGCCGCCTCGCTGACCCAGGCGGTGCCGCACCCACCACAGCTATCACGCAGCAGACAGGCAGGAGACCATCATGAACACCCCCGCGTCGCACTCGACGACCGCTTCCCCCCACGCCGCGCCGCTTTCGAAAGCGATGGTGCGGCGGATCGTTTTCTCGTCGTCGATCGGTAACGCGCTCGAGTGGTTCGACTTCCTGGTCTACGGCTACTTCGCGACGATCATCGCGAAACAGTTCTTCCCGATGCAGGACGAGTGGCTGTCGACGCTGCTCGCGATCGCCACTTTCGGCCTCTCGTTCCTGATGCGCCCGCTCGGCGCGATCGTGCTCGGCGTGTACGGCGACCGCAAGGGCCGCAAGGCGGCGCTCACGCTCGCGATCGCGCTGATGATGGTCGGTACTTTCACGATGGCCGTGATGCCGCCGTTTTCGACGATCGGTCTCGCGGCGCCGCTGCTGGTGCTGCTGGCGCGGCTCGTGCAGGGCTTCGCGGTCGGCGGCGAGTTCGGCAGCGCGACCGCGTTCATGGTCGAGCACAGCGCGACTCGGCGCGGCTACTACGCGAGCTGGCAGTTCGCGAGCCAGGGTCTCGCGGCGATCACCGCGGCGGCCTTCGGTTCGCTGCTGACCGCGTGGCTGCCGGCCGAGCATCTGAACAGCTGGGGCTGGCGTGTGCCGTTCGTGTTCGGTCTGCTGGTCGGGCCGGTCGGCTACTACATCCGCTCGCATCTCGACGAGACGCCCGAATTTCTCGCATTGCGTGAAGAACGCGCGGCTCGCGAGGCGGCTGGCGAGCACAAGGTCGTCAGCGGAACGAAGGACGCGTCGTTCTCGAATCAGTGGGTCAACCTGCTGCTCGCGATCGGCATGGTTGCGCAGTCGACGGTCGGCGTGTACGTGCTGCAGCTCTACATGCCGCTTTACGCGGTCAAGCAGCTGCATATGGCGGCGGCCGCGTCGTTCGGCGTGGTCGTGCTGAACGGCGGCATGCAGTTCATCTTCTCGCCGATCATGGGCGCGCTGTCCGATCGCATCGGCCGAATTCGCATCATGCTGAGCACGTCGATCCTGATGGGCCTGCTGATCTATCCGATGTTCGCATGGCTGCAGACACATCCGACGATTGGCTGGCTGCTCGTGCTGCAAGGCGTCGCCGGTATTTTCAAGGCCTCATACTCGGGGCCGATGCCCGCGCTGATGTCGGAGATCTTCCCGACCCACGTGCGCTCGACTGGCCTTTCAATCGGTTACAGCATCGGTGTGACGATCTTCGGCGGCTTCGCGCCGACCATCGTCGAAACCTTCATTCATTTGACCGGCGACAAACTCGCGCCAAGTTATTACGTCCTGCTTGCGGCGGTACTTTCGGGCGTATCGCTGATCATCGTCGCGCTGCGCATGCGTCGCGTGCGTCCCATCCCGGGCGACGTCCAACCTGCCTGAGAAAGAGGGGGCCCGCCTAGGGGGGCCCGCCTAGGGGGGCCCGCCTAGGGGGGCCCGCCTAGGGGGGCCCGCCTAGGGCGCCCGCCCGTGTCCCCAACCCCGCCGGGTCTGATGTCTGTCCGAAAAGCCAGCCTTTTGGGCTGGCTTTTTTTGCCTTGCGCACATCGTTTTAACACGTTGGAAGATTTCGACTATCTTGAAATCGGAACTGCGTCGATGCGGCATGGTCTGTGCTGTGTGATCTGCATGGTCGGATATCTCCGGCTAAGATGCAGAGTACAAGGGCCCAACTCTAATTCACGGCGTTGTATCCGACACGCAGAAACATCACTGCGAGCGCGGTGGCAGTTGCGAAGAACTCCACGGGTCGGTACAGCATGGGAGCAAGATACGATGCACACAGAGCTGAACCATGTCATGCCCTGGCGGATCGAAGACATCGATCTGACGCGCATTGACCGTCAGAAGGCCGCGGCCAACGAGGACCTGCTGCTGTTGTTGTGCGCGGCTTCGTTCATCGAAAGCGGCACCGATCTCTACACCAGCAATCTGAGTACGTTTTTCAACGACGATCCCGAGGTCTCGGCCTGGCTCAACCACGAGTGGGAGCCCGAGGAAATGCAGCACGGCCGGGCGCTGAAGACCTATATCGCGTATGTATGGCCCGAGTTCGACTGGGACACCGCGTTCCGCAATTTCATGGGCGAGTATTCGCTCACGTGCTCGGTCGAGGATTTCGAAAAGACCCGCGCGCTGGAGATGGTCGCGCGTTGCGTAGTCGAAACGGGTACCGCGACGCTGTACCGCGCGATCAACGAGTGCTCGGACGAAGCGGTCCTCAAGCAGATCACCGACAACATTCGTACCGACGAAGTCCGTCACTACAAGCACTTTTTCAGGTACTTCAAGAAGTACAACCGGATCGAGGGCAACGGTCGGCTCGCGGTGCTCGGCGCGTTGATGCGTCGCGTGATGGAAATCAAGAACGAAGATTCGGAGATCGCGTTGCGGCACGTGTTCGCGATTCGCTATCCGGAGCGCGTGCACGACTCCGCGTATAACCGCGAGCGCGCGGCGCGCATCAACAAGCTGGTGCGCCGCAATCTGTCCGCCGACATGTGCGTGAAGATGCTGCTCAAGCCGCTCGATCTGCCGGCGCGCATTCAGCCGGGTGTGCATTATCCGCTCGCGAAGATCACGCAGCACGTATTCTTCCGCTGAGCTATCGAACGTTGCGCGAGACATCGGCTGAATGCAGCTGCAACGACCTGACGAAACGAACCGGAGCCCGCTCATGCGGGCTTTGGTTTTTTCGAGGCATGATGGAGCTTTACCGACTACTTCGACTGGATCGATGGCATGAGCGCTTCCTCCTCCGCATCTACGTCCGCGCGTCCGCTCGAACAGATCGTGTTCGACGAATGGCCGGCCAACGTGCGCGCGTTGTTCGACGGTTCGTCGCTTGCGGACAAGCAGGGCTTCACCGCGTCGCTACTGACCGTCGACGCGAACGGCCACGTGCGCACATCTCTGCTGAGCGTCGGCGAACTCTATGCGCCCGACTCGCGCACGCTGTGCATCGCGCTATGGCCGCAGGCGCGCGCGACGCGCGCGATCGCGCAAAGCGGGCGCGCGGCGCTGAGCTTCGTCTGCGGTGCGGCGTTCTATCAGGTGCAGTTGCGTGTCGCGCCGCTGCCCGGTGTTGCTGGCGACGACAGCGGCCTCGTCTATCTGCTCGGCTCGATCGACACAGCGGAAGCGCAAAGCGTCCGTTATGCGCGCCTGACGGGCGGCATCACGTTCGAATTGCAAGGAGAGGGGAGTGTGGTGCTCGAGCGATGGGAACGGCAGGTCGAGCATTTGAAGCAGGCTGCCGCCGCGAGCCGCCGTTAGTCTTCGAGCAGGGAAGCGCTAACGGCTGATGCGCGGGCAGCCTTTAGGCCGCGCGACGCTTAACGGCCACGGTCGCCGTTGCGCGACGGTTGCGCACCACGCGGCGCATCGTTGCGCTTCGCGCCGCCGCCGAGCAACGCGCCCGGATTGCCGTTGTGCGAACGATTGCCCTGCGGCTTGCGCGGCGCATGGTGCGCGGGAGCGCCATCATGCGCGGCGGTACGCGGCCGATCGTCGTTACGCTGCGTATCGCGACGCGGCTGACTGCCATTGCCGGCCGGCTTCGCACCTTGTGGCCGCGGCGTGGGCTGAGCGTTCGACGCACGCTGGCCCGAACGCTGACCCGTGCCTTGTCCCGAACGCTGACCGGAGCCTTGAGCCGGCTTGGCCGGTGCGCCACCACCAGCACCGCCGTCACGACGCACCGCACCTTGTCCCTGGCGCGGCGAGCGCCCGCCACCGCCCTGCCCGCGTCGCAGGATCGGCTCCGGCTTCGCGGTCGGGTCCGGCTCGAAACCGGCGATCACTTCCTGCGGGACCGGACGCTTGATCAGCTTCTCGATGTCCTTCAGCAACTGCAGTTCATCGACGCACACGAGCGACACCGCCTCGCCGGTCGCACCCGCGCGACCCGTGCGGCCGATGCGATGCACGTAGTCTTCCGGCACGTTCGGCAGATCGAAGTTGACCACGTGCGGCAACTGATCGATATCGATGCCGCGTGCGGCGATGTCGGTCGCCACCAGCACCTGCAGCGTACCGTCCTTGAACTCGGCGAGCGCGCGCGTGCGTGCCGACTGGCTCTTGTTGCCGTGAATCGCGAGCGCGCTGATGCCGTCCTTCGTCAGCTGCTCGGCGAGGCGATTCGCGCCGTGCTTGGTGCGCGTGAACACGAGCACCTGGAACCAGCTGTGCTGACGGATCAGATGCGTGAGCAACTCGCGCTTGCGGTCGCGATCGACCGGGTGAATCTTCTGCGCGACCGTTTCGGCCGTCGTGTTGCGGCGCGCGACTTCGATCAGCGCCGGCGAGTCGAGCAGGCCATCGGCGAGTGTCTTGATCTCGTCGGAGAAGGTCGCCGAGAACAGCAGGTTCTGGCGCTTCGGCGGCAGCTTCGCGAGCACGCGCTTGATGTCGTGGATGAAGCCCATGTCGAGCATGCGGTCCGCTTCGTCGAGCACGAGGATCTCGAGATGCGACAGGTCGATGGTCTTCTGCTGCATGTGATCGAGCAGACGGCCCGGCGTCGCGACGACGATATCGATGCCGCGCCTGAGCGCATCGATCTGCGGATTGATGCCGACGCCGCCGAACATCACGGTCGACTTCAGCTTCAGATACTTGCCGTAGGCGCGCACACTTTCTTCGACCTGCGCGGCAAGTTCGCGCGTCGGCGTGAGGATCAGCGCGCGCACCACGCGCTTGCCGCCGGCGGCCGGCGGCATCGAATTCAGGCGCTGCAGGATCGGCAGCGTGAAGCCGGCGGTCTTGCCGGTGCCGGTTTGCGCGCCGGCGAGCAGATCGCCGCCGTTGAGCACGGCCGGGATCGCCTGAGTCTGGATCGGAGTCGGGCTGGTGTAGCCGAGTTCATTGACAGCGCGGACCAGCGGTTCGGACAAGCCGAGGGAATCAAAAGACATAAAAGCTCTTTGCAATGCAGTGTCGCGAACGGCCCCGCTGGGCCCAAAGGACCCCAACGCGGAAAAACCAGCGCGGCATCGACACGCCCGCATGGCGTGTTCGAGGCCGAGGCCCGGTTCCGTTCACGGAGAAATCGGCGGCACGCTCACAGATGTGCCGAATGTTTCAACGCGCTATGCAGACACGTCGACTGGCCTTAAGTTGCAATTCGTCGCCGTGGAATGTCACGCGACATAGCGCGCGACACTGACGAATTGACACAGACTGCCCGCCAGTACGAACAGGTGCCAGATACCATGTCCGTGGCGGATGCGCTCGTCGTTGATGAAGAAATAGATGCCGACGCTATAGATGACGCCGCCGGCCACGAGCCACGCGGTCCCCGCGGCCGGCAACGCCTGCACCAGCGGGTGGACGGCTACGAGCGCGAGCCATCCCATCAACACATACAGCACCATCGACACGCTGCGGGTGCGTCGCCCGAGCGTGAGTTCCTGCACGATGCCGAGGGCAGCGAGCCCCCAGCTCACGCCGAATAACGACCAGCCCCACGGTCCACGCAACGTGACGAGCGTGAACGGCGTGTAGCTGCCGGCGATCAGCAGGTAGATCGCCGAATGATCGCATTTCTGCAGAATCGCCTTCAGACGCGGATGGCTGACGCCGTGATACAGCGTCGAGATCGCATACAGCACAAACAGCATCGCACCATATACGGCGAAGCTGACGACCTTGTACGCGTCGCCGGCGAGCGCGCCCATCGTGACGAGCGTCGCCAGCCCCACCACCGACAGCACGGCGCCGACGAGATGGGTGATGCTGTTCAAACGCTCACCGAAGGGCACAACTCTTTCCTCCTGCACGGTCCCACGAGGGCAACCTCCAACACAAATAGCCCTACATGATACCGGTCCTGAAAGAACGAAGGGCGCGGCCGCGAATTTCGCAGGCCGCGCCCGGGGTGCGTCGAACCCTGCTTAGTCGAGCGGCGCCGAACGCAGGTCGGCCACTTGCTGCGGCGACACGGCCGTGCCGTGGTTGCCCCAGGACATACGGATGTACGTCACGACCGCTGCGACTTCCTGATTCGACAGAGCTTGCGCGAACGGCGGCATGCCATACGGACGCGGGTTCCCTTCCGTGCTCGGCGGATAACCACCGTTCAGCACCATGCGGATCGGGTTGACCGCGGACGGCATCTGGATCGACTGGTTGTTCGCGAGCGGCGGGAATGCCGGCGGCCGGCCGAGACCGTTATCCTCGTGGCACTTCGCGCAGTTGTCAGCGTAGATCTTCTGACCTTGCTTCAGCAGTTCGCCGCCGAATTTTTCCGAGGTTTCGAGCTGCAGCGGTTCCGGTGCTTCGCTCTTCTGCGGAATCGTCTTCAGGTACGTCGCCATCGCGTTGATGTCTTCGGTCGACAGATACTGCAGGCTGTTGTGAACCACTTCAGCCATCGGACCGAACACCGCACCGCGGCTCGACACGCCGGTCTTGAGCAGGTCGGCGATGTCCTTGAGGTCCCAGTCGCCGAGGCCGGCTTCGCGGTTCGACGTCAGCGACGGCGCATACCAGTTCTGCAGCGGAATCAGGCCGCCCGCGAACGCGGCCGAGTTGACCGGGGCGCCCATCGCATTGATCGACGTGTGGCACATGCCGCAGTGACCAAGGCCTTCGACCAGATACGCACCGCGGTTCCATTCGACCGACTTGGTCGGATCCGGCTTGAACTCGCCTTCACGGAAGAACAGCGTGCGCCAGCCGATCAGCATGTTGCGCTGGTTGAACGGGAATTTCAGTTCGTGCGGACGGCTCGGCACGTTGACCGGCGCGACCGAGCGCAGGTACGCGTAGATCGCGTCCGAGTCGGCGCGCGTGACCTTCGTGTAGCTCGTGAACGGGAAGCCCGGATAAAGCAGGCTGCCGTCCTTCGAGCGGCCGGTGTGCATCGCGCGATAGAAGTCGTCCTGGGTCCACTTGCCGATGCCGTACTGGTCGTCCGGCGTGATGTTCGGCGTGAACATCGTGCCAAACGGCGTGGCCATCGGCAGGCCGCCGGCGAACTGCTTGCCGCCGCGCACCGTGTGGCAGGCGATACAGTCGCCGGCGCGGGCGAGGTACTCGCCCTTCTTGATCAGGTCGGCCTGGTCCGCGGGCGTTGCCGCCACGGCTGCGCCGCTGCTATGCAGATTGTCGCCGCCCGACCAGAGGACGGGAACGAGTGCGGCGGCCGCGACCACGACGACTGCCGAGAGGGCGAACAAAGACTTGTGTTTCATTTGAATGTCTCTCCCGGCGCCTTATTGCGGTTCGCTGCCGCAGGCAAGCGGAGTCTTCAAGGAGCGGGCCGGAGCCGGCACGGGGTTTGGCGGAGCCTGTTGCGTGGAAAGCCAGGCCGCGACGGCGTTCACGTCTTCGTCGCTGAGGCGCGTGGCGATGGTGTGCATGCAGTCCGGCGCGATCGCGTGACGCGTGCCCGAGCGCCATGAACCGAGCTGCGCGCTGATGTAGTCGGCGTGCAGACCGACGAGACCCGGAATCGCCGGTTCCATACCGGTCAGTGCCTTGCCGTGGCAGGCCGCGCAAGCGGGCACCTGCTTCGATGCATCACCGTGCAGCACGATCTGCTCACCGCGCGCGAGCGTGGCGGCCGAGACCGTCGGCTTGGCCGGCGTCGGATACGGCGGGCGCTGCTGCGAGAAGAACGTGGCGATCTGATGCAGGTAGTCGTCGGAGAGATACGTGACGAGGTAGTTCATCGGCGGGTACCTGCGGCGCCCTTCACGGAAGTTCTGCAACTGATTGAACAGATATTCCGCCGGCTTGCCGGCGAGGCGCGGGAAGTAGTCGTTGTCGGTACCTTGCCCATGCGAGCCATGGCAGGCCGTGCAGCCTTGCACGCGCGCTTCCATCGTGTCGGGGGCCTTCGGTTGAGTCTGCGCTTTCGCTGCGCTATAGACACCCGCGGTGCCGATCAACAGAAGGGCAAGCAACGGGCGGAAGAGGCGTCTTGAAGACACGCGTAACTCCATCAGAATCGGGGACCTGACCGAACTTCGGGCGGCTCGGTGTGAAGGACAGCCGTCGCCGCGGCGACGCAGCATTCTATCATCGAAGGGTAATGGTGACTATTTGCCGCATTAGAGACGGTTCCAGGTGTGACCGCCATGCGACAGTGTGTCGCGTTATGCCGGTTTCGGACTTTGGTTGCGTCACGGATCGTGGTCGACGTCTTTGCCTCAAAAATAATCACGGCGGCGTCGCCGCAAACGTGATGCCGTGTGACGCATTCGATCAAGCCAGGTTGAACCGATCCCCGCGCGCGCCATCGAAGCGTACACTTCCGGGCTCGCCGGCCGTCGTGCAGACGATGCGCCTCGCCGGCCCGCCTATGTTCCGTTCGTTCTCATCCGCTATCGGCCTTACATGAAGCTATTCGATTTCTCCTCGTCGACGCTGCGAGCGTTGATGTCCGGCGCGGTGGCGCTGGCCATGTCGTCCACCGCGTTCGCGCATGCGCATCTGATCTCGAGCGTGCCGGCCGCGAACGCCGACGCCGTCGCGCCTACCGACCTGACGATCCATTTCACCGAGCCGCTCGAGCCCGCATTCAGCAAGATCACACTCGCCGATGCAAGCGGCAAGCCCGCGACGCCGGGCGCGTCGACGGTCGATAGCGCGGACGCCCGCGTGATGCATCTCGCGCTGCCTCAGTTGACGAGCGGCCGCTATGCGGTGCACTGGATCGCGGTGGCCACCGACGGTCATCGTACCCATGGCGACTTCGCGTTCAACGTCAAATGAACTTCGACGGACTGTGGATCGGGCAGGTCGCAATGGCCGCGCTCATGAACGTCTCGTTCGGCTTCGCCGTCGGCTCGGCGCTACTCGGCGCATGGCTCGCGAGGGACGGGCTCCAGGGCACTTCACCGGCGCGTCCCGGCTGGATGCGCGCGCAACGCTCGATGCTCACGGCCACCATCGTGCTGGTGCTCGCGGATCTCGGCTGGCTCCTGTATCAGGCGGCGTCGATGAGCGGTGTCGCGTTGTCCGCGGCGTTCGGCGTGGTGCCGACGGTGCTGACGCAAACGCATGTCGGCTATGGCTGGAGCGTCGCGTTCGGCGGCGCGCTGGTGCTGCTCGGCACCGCGCTGAGCCATGGCACGGGCATGCTGCGCAATACGCTGCTGTGGCTCGCGGTGCTCGCGATCGCGGCGGGTAAGGCGTCGCTCGGTCATGCGGCCGATGCCGGCGTGGTGTCGGCCGCGATCGGCATGCAGACGCTGCACGTGCTCGCAACGAGCGTATGGGGCGGACTCGCGATGGCCTCCGGCCTGGCGGTGCTGCCGGCGCTCGGGGCATCCACTGCGCGGGGCATGCTGATCCGCACGGCGACCCAGGTGTCGAACGTGTCGATCGTCGCGGTCGCGTTGGTGTTGCTGTCGGGCGTCTTCAATGCGGTGCGCGACTCGGGCAGTTCGTTCGAAGCGATTCAGGCGAGCACGTGGGGTCATGTGCTGACGTTGAAGCTCGTGCTGGTCGCGCTCGCGCTGGTGCTCGGCGCGCTGAACCGCACATCGGCGCTGCCACGCCTGCGTCGCACCGCATCGACGATGGATGCGCACACCTTCGTCAACGTGATGTATCTGGAAGCGCTCCTGATGATCGGCGTGTTCGTCGTCGCGGCCGCGTTGTCATACACCGTGCCGGCGTTCGCTGCGCTCGGTTGAACGCGCGGCGCGGCATAGGCGATTGACCAATCGGCGATGGATGCGCGACGGCCGCGCGCGTCCATCGTGCGTCAGTTCTACGACAGCACCCGCGGATGCGCGCCGCATGAAAGCGCCGCACTGCGAAGCCCGCTTACTCGAAGCCGAGGCGATGACCGAGAATCGGCGCGCAGAACAACGCGATCGCGCAGCCCGCGGCCTTGCCTTCGAGTTCGGCGCCGGTCGCGTGCGAGCCGACCATCTGCGTGAGCAGATCGAAGACCTGCGGCAGGCAGTACAGCACCGCCGCGGCGATAAAGCATTTGCCGACTACCGAGATGTTCCATCCGCGCTCGTACGCGAGCATCGCGCCGATGATGCGCAGCACGCCGAAAGCAACCAGCGCGCCGACCGCCGCCTGTTCGCGGATCAGATAGTCAGGAAGGAATTCGCCCATGGTGCTCCTCGCTGCATGCGTTGTTGGCATGCATTTCAGCAAGGAGCAGGCCATACGTATGTCCGATACCGAACAAACGTCGCGAAAGCCAGGCGGGATAAGGCTCGGCGGGGAGTGATGCAGGTCGGGGCGGCAGCGCTCGAAGGCCGGTTCGAGCCGGCTGGTCCGGGATGTTACGTTACTGCGACGGCCCGCGCGTCACGTCGCCCGCCGGCGGCGTTCCGCCTGCTTCGCTCAGGTGTTCAGATCACCATTCGGCGACGCTGCCGTCCGCGTGACGCCACACCGGATTGCGCCAGCGGTGACCGACCTTCGCCATCTCGCGCACCTTCTCTTCGTTGACCTCGATGCCGAGTCCGGGGCCCTGAGGAATCGACACGAAGCCGTCTTCGTACTTGAAGACTTGCGGATTCTTGATGTAATCGAGCAGGTCATTGCCCTGGTTGTAGTGGATGCCGAGGCTCTGTTCCTGGATGAACGCGTTGTAGCTGACCGCGTCGATCTGCAGACAGGTTGCGAGCGCGATCGGGCCGAGCGGGCAATGCAGCGCGAGCGCGACGTCGTAGGCTTCCGCCATCGCGGCGATCTTGCGGCACTCGGTGATGCCGCCCGCGTGCGACGCGTCCGGCTGGATGATGTCGACGTAGCCGCCCGACAGGATGTGCTTGAAATCCCAGCGCGAATAGAGACGCTCGCCGAGCGCGATCGGCGTGTTGGTCTGATTGACGATGTCGCGCAGCGCCTCGGCGTTTTCCGACAGCACCGGCTCTTCGATGAACAGCAGCTTGTACGGGTCGAGTTCCTTGGCGAGCACCTTCGCCATCGGCTTATGCACGCGGCCGTGGAAGTCCACGCCGATTCCGATGTTCGGCCCGACCGCCTCGCGCACCGCCGCGACGTTGTTGATCACGCCTTGCACCTTGTCGAAGGTGTCGATGATCTGCAGCTCTTCCGAGCCGTTCATCTTGACGGCCTTGAAGCCGCGCTCGACCACCGCGCGTGCGTTGTTCGCGACATCGCTCGGACGGTCGCCGCCGATCCACGAGTACACCTTGATTTTGTCGCGCACCTGGCCGCCGAGCAGCGCATGCACCGGTACGCCGTGATGCTTGCCCTTGATGTCCCACAGCGCCTGATCGACGCCGGCGATCGCGCTCATCGTGATCGGGCCGCCGCGATAGAAGCCCGCGCGGTACATCACCTGCCAGTGATCCTCGATCAACAGCGGGTCCTTGCCGATCAGATAATCGGATAGTTCCTCGACGGCCGCGGCGACCGTATGCGCGCGGCCTTCCACCACCGGCTCTCCCCAACCGACGATGCCCTCGTCGGTCTCGATCTTGAGGAAGCACCAGCGCGGCGGGACGATGAAAGTTTCGAGCTTGGTGATTTTCATGGTGTGTGTCTCCGGTGTCGATCGGAGTTGGCACTTTGGCGCTTACTCCGAACCCATGCAAAGCAGGTCTGCGGGCATGCAAAATTTCGGGGAATTCCATGCTACAACAAAACTGCATTAAAATACTATTAATAGTACTATTTGCCACATAGTGGTGAGATCTGCCGACTTACCGCCACGTTGCGCGACGGGATCATCAACCGCGAGGAGAAAACCATTACGCACGATCTGCACGGGCGAGTCGCCCAACTGCTGGCGACCGCGATTCTGCGCGGCGACTATGCGCCGGAGTCGATCCTGCCTCGTGAAGCCGAGTTAATGGAGATGTTCGGCGTGAGCCGCACGGTGCTGCGCGAGGCGCTGCGCACGTTGACGTCGAAAGGGCTGATCGAATCGCGGCCGCGCGTGGGTACGCGCGTGCGGGTCAAGTCCGCGTGGAATCTGCTCGATGCCGATCTGCTCGACTGGTATTCGCGCGTCGCCGAGCCGATGGCGTTCGCGCTCAAGCTCCAGGAAATGCGCGAGATGATCGAGCCTTACGCCGCCGGCCTCGCGGCCGCCGCGCACACCGACGACACGTTGGGTGCGCTTGCGGCCGCGCATACCGCGATGGTGGCGGCGCGCAACGTCGACGAATGGGTGCGCGCGGATCTGCAGTTCCACCTGTGCGTGCTCACCGCGTGCAGCAACGAGCTGCTGATCCCGCTTGGCGCGCTGATCGAGCGCACGCTCGAGGCACAATTGCGGCTCAATGCGAAACGCGCCGATGTGTTCAACGCGTCGCTCGCCGAGCACACGGCGGTGTTCGACGCGATCCGCGCGCGCGATGCCGCCGCGGCGTACGCGGCGATGGCGTCATTGCTCGGCGTGACGCGCGGGCGAATCGAAGGCTGAGGCGGACGTCGGCGCATTCGGTCTCAATCCATTGCCGCATGCGCGATCGACGCATCCGGTGCCTTGTGCGACGGCCGGATCAGCAGCAACAGCGGGATGACCAGCAGCGTCGCCACGAACATCAGCTTGAAGTCGTTCAGATACGCGACCATCGCCGCCTGCTGCGTGATCGACGCGTTCAGCGCCGCGATGTCATAGTTCGAGCCGCTGTTGAGCATCGACTGGAGCGCCGGATTGAACGCGGTGACGTTCGCAGCGAGGTCCGCGTGCGAGATCTGCGTGTTGCGCGTCATCAGCGTCTGCACGATCGAAATGCCGATGCTGCTGCCGATGTTGCGCATCAGGCTATAAGTCGCGGTGCCGTCCGCGCGCAGCTCCGGCGACAGCGTCGAGAACGTCAGCGTGGACAGCGGCACGAACACGAGGCCGAGTCCGAAGCCCTGGATCACGCCGGGCCACACGATGTCCGATGCTGATAGCACGATCGTGTACTGCATCATCTGCCACAGTGCGAACGCCGATATCAGGAAACCGCAGAGCAGCAACAGCCGCGCATCGACGCGCTTGAGCAGCCGGCCGGCGATCAGCATCGCGACCATCGTGCCGGCGCCGCTCGGTGCGGTGACGAGGCCCGTGGTCGCGACCGGATAGCCCATCAGGTTTTGCAGCATCGGCGGCAGCAGCGCACGGGTCGCGTACATCACCGCGCCGATCACGAAGATGAACAACGTGCCGGTCGCGAAGTTCGGATCTTTCAGCAACTTGTACTTGAAAAACGAGCGCTCGCCGATCGTCGCCGTGTGCACGAGAAAGAACGCGAAGCTGATTGCCGCGACGAGCGCCTCGATCACGATCTCGGTCGACGAAAACCAGTCGAGCTGCTCGCCGCGATCGAGCATCGCCTGCAACGCGCCGATCGCGAGGCCGAGCGTGATGAAGCCGAACGCGTCGAACTTCACGTCGTGTTTCGGCTCGCGCGTCGGCAGGAAGCTCGCGACGCCGAACAGCGCGATCGCGCCGATCGGCACGTTGATGAAGAACACCCAGCGCCAGTTGTAGCTATCGGTGAGCCAGCCGCCGAGCGTCGGACCGAGGATCGGCCCGACCATCACGCCCATGCCCCACACGGCCATCGCCTGGCCCTGCTTTTCACGCGGGTTGATGTCGAGCAGGATCGACTGCGACAGCGGCACCAGCGACGCGCCGAAGATCCCTTGCAACAGACGCGACACGACGATCTGCGGCAGCGTCTCGGAGAGTCCGCACAACGCGGAAGACACGGTGAAGCCGCCGATCGCGATCAGCAGCAGCCGCTTCACGCTGAGGCGATCCGCCAGCCAGCCGGTGAGCGGCGTGGCGATCGCGGCGGCGACGATATAGGAGGTCAGCACCCACGTGATCTCGTCCTGCGACGCGGACAGCGTGCCTTGCATATGCGGCAGCGCCACGTTGGCGATCGTGCTGTCGAGGGTCTGGATCAGCGTCGCGAGCATGATCGAGATCGTGATCATCGGCCGGTTGAGCAGCTCAGTGGCGCTCGTCGACGTGGAGGCGGAAGACATGGACGGTGGGGAGGGTCGATATAGTAAGCATGCTTAGTATATCTTCTATACGGGTTGGCGCTATCCGGAGTTGTGCCGAGGATAGAACGCACACGCAGTCGCGCTGTACGCCGAAGTGCTTCCGTATAATTCGCGCATGAAAACCCAATTCGAAGAGCGCTTCGGCTTTCTGATCTACGACGTCGGCCGGCTGGCGGGCAAGCGGTTCGACGATCTCGCGAGGTCGTCGGTGGATCTGACGCGCGCGCAGTGTCGCGTGCTGGCCTATCTCGGCCACTACGGCGACATCAATCAGGCCCGGCTGGCGGATCTGCTCGAGGTCGCGCCGATCTCGGCGGGCCGGCTGCTCGACCGGATGGAGGAGGGCGGCTGGATCGAGCGGACCGCGAATCCGCAGGATCGCCGGGAGCGCCAGGTGCGCATGACGCCGAAGGCTGAGCGCACGCTCGGCAAGGCGCGCAAGGTCGGCGACGAGGTCGCGCTCGAAGCGCTCAATGGTTTCAGCGATGAAGAAGCGGCGCAGTTGATCGCGCTGCTGCAGCGGGTGCGCGGCAATCTGAGCCGGATCGTGGATCGCTGAAGCGTCGCGGTGTTGGCGCGACGCCGAAGTCTTTCGCGCGAGCCGGGGTTACGTTGAGCTCGCGCTTCAAATCACGTTATCTGGATTCCGACGCCGGCGTGGCGCCGCTCGGCGGGACCAGCTCGTAACAGCCCGGCGCCACCGACGTTTTTGCTTTTGCATCCGGTTGCTGCGGATCGATGCATTTGAACGCGCTCTGATCGCGCTGCACGAAGATCGTGTCGGCGGGACCGTTGTTGACCACGGCGACGATCTTGTAGCCGTCCTGCAGCAGCGTCGCGAGCATGGTGGAACTGGCGCGCCATTGACTGTCGGCGGTGCTCGGCGTTTGAGCTTGTGCGATGAGGGCGGCGGTCGTGCCGGCGAGCGTGAGCGCAGCGGTGGTTGCGGCGAGCGCGACGGTGCGGAGCGTCATTAAGGAGCCTCTCGAAGTTGCGACGGAATTGCGGAAGGAAGCCGGAGGTGCCAACCAAACCCGCGGCGCTTCACTGCCCATACCCTGCGACGCCGCTGCTCATCGTTCGTTCCATCAGAAACTCGCGCAACGCTCGCTGGCAAGCCATGCTCGCCATCCGCCAAACTCCGAGATATCGGTTCCCGACTGCACGCCATACGGCTCGCAGAGGAAACCGGTAACCCACGAACCGTCGACGAGTTCGACCTTCCCCAGAACCAGCGGAGACGGAACGGTCGAAATAAACGAGCCGAACTCCGCGCTGGGCATTTCCCACACTTCGACAGCAATTTTTGCGCCGCCATCGGTGACGCGCCACAGGCCTGGACGCCTCGTGCCGTCCGCCGACGCAGGCAGCGCCGACAACCGGTATTGCGCGGCAGTCTGAGTGGCCTGCAAGAGCCGCGCGCGTCGGGCAAGCAGATCGCGGTTGAGGGGCAACCCTTGCATGTGTGCGCCGCAGACCGCGATCCGCATGCGATCGTGGCTCGCCGCGCATCGTTCGCCGCGCGGCTCCGGCTCGACGGTTAGACCTCCGACGCAGTGCACGCCGCTCTTTCGTTGCAGCAGGTCGGCCACACCCAACAGATACTGGTCGGTGAACGCGCGGCCGAAGACGGTCACGCCCCAGGGCAGACCATTCTTCATGAAACCGGTCGGCGTAGCGACGGCGGCATAGTCCAGCAGATTCATGAAGTTGGTGTAATAGCCGAGCAGGGAGTTCGGACCAATGGGGTCGCGCTCCAACTCGTCGAGCGTCACGGCACGCGGATACGTCGGCGTCAGAACGAAATCGAGTGAATCGATCGACGCATCGCAGAGGGCCTTCAATTCCTGCAAGCGGTACTGCGCGCGAAACAGTTCGACCGCGCTCGCGCCGGGTGCCTTCGCCAACACATCGCGAATGACGGGCAAAACCGCAGCGGGTTTCTCCGTCATCAACTCGCCCGCCACGCTGTAACGCTCGGCCACCCACGGCCCCTGATAGAGCAGATTGGCGGTTTCGACAAACGGCGTGAAGTCGATTTCGACAGCTTCACCACCTGCTTCTTCGAGCAACGCGCGCACCTTCGCGAACAGCCCGGGGCTCTCGGAACAGCCGGCGAATTCCAGTTGCGCCGGCACGCCGAACTTGAACGCCGTGGGCTCGCCAAACGCGCGTGCCGTATTCCATTGCGGATTCGCGCGGCTGTATGCATCGCGAGGATCGGGGTGCGCGCTCAACGCAAGCAACTCGCTCGCTTCTTTCGCCGTCGCCGTGAAGAACGTCACGCAATCGAGCGTGCGGCACGCGGGCACCACACCCGCGGTGGACAGCAGGCCTTTAGTCGGCTTGAGACCGACGAGATTGTTCAGCGCGGCAGGCACGCGACCGGAACCGGCCGTGTCGGTCCCGAGCGCGAAACTGGCGACGCCGAGCGCGACCGCGAGTGACGACCCCGCGCTCGAGCCGCCCGACGGATAGTCGGGATGCACGCTATTGCGACACTTGCCATACGGCGACCGGGTGCCGTTCAGACCGGTCGCAAACTGGTCGAGATTGGCTTTGCCGAGCGGCACCGCGCCGAGCGCGATCAATTGTGCAACGACGCTCGCCGATCGCGACGGCGTGTACGCGAACGCGGGGCACGCGGCGGTTGTCTGAATGCCGGCGAGATCGATGTTGTCCTTGATCACGAACGGAACGCCATAGAGCGGCAGGCTTTCGACGTCCTGCGTGTCGAGCCAGTCGAGGTAGGGCGCGACTTCATCTTCGGTCAGAAGATGGATGAACAGATTGAACGATGGATTGAGCGCCGCAGCTTTTTCGAGCAGTTCAGCGACGAGCCTGCGCGGTGTGAGCGTTCCATCACGGTATGCGCAGCGAAGTGTCGGGAGGCGAAGATCGAATGACGAGAATGAAGACATGGTTTGCGTCCAGATAATTAGTGACGTTCGACGACGGCGACGCGTTGCCCCGCGCGCACGGGCGAACCCGGCGCCACGTAGATCTCGCCGACCGTTCCGGCGCACGGCGCACACACCGCGATTTCCATCTTCATCGACTCGATGATGAGCAGCACGTCGCCCGCGTCGACCGCGTCGCCGGTTTTCACCTTGACTTGCCAGAGGCTGCCGGCGATCTCGCTGTCCACGGCGACTTCGCCGTCGTGAAGCGGAGCTAACTGAGTGTCTTCGGTGACCGGCGTCTCGAACGTGACTTCCGAGGTGCCCGCTTCACGCCACCGCTCGCGCTCGGCCTGAAAGGCCGCCTGCTGTCTTGAACGGAACTGCTCGATGCTGGCGGATTCGCTAGCGAGAAACGCCTGATAGTCCGGCAACGAAAGCTCGGACTCTTCAATCCGCAACGGAAAACGCCCAAGCGGAAAGTCCGCGCGGATGCGCAACAGTTCGTCGGCCGATACTTCGTAGAAACGAATCTGGTCGAAGAAGCGCAGCAAATAATGCTGGCCGGCGAAATCCGCGACTTCGCGGTAGCGATTCCACATCTGCAACGTGCGGCCGACGAATTGATAGCCGCCAGGCCCTTCCATGCCATACACGCACAGATACGCGCCGCCGATGCCGACCGAGTTCTCCGCGGTCCACGTACGGGCCGGATTGTATTTCGTCGTGACCAGCCGGTGACGAGGGTCGAGCGGTGTCGCGACGGGTGCGCCGAGGTACACGTCGCCGAGGCCCATCACCAGATAGCTCGCCTCGAAGACGATTTGCCTGACCGCGTCGATGGAGTCGAGGTCATTGATGCGGCGAATGAATTCGAGGTTGCTCGGGCACCACGGCGCGTTCTTGCGCACGGTGGTCATATATTTTTCGATCGCGAGCTGGCACGCGGGGTCGTCCCATGACAGCGGCAGATGAACGACCCGCGACGGCACGCGCAGATCCTTCTGCAACAAGACCTCGTCCCACGCCCGCGCGACGATGTCGAGCAACCTGGCGAGCGGCAGATCCTCGGGCCGGTAGTGGATCTGCAGCGAACGGATGCCCGGCGTGAGATCGATGACGCCAGTCAGATGCTGCGCTTCGAGGGACTGCATCAGCGCATGTCCGCGAAACCGTGCCACGAGGTCGAGCTCCGCTGGACCGATTTCGAGCAGCAGATGTGTGTCGCCGGATACACGTGCGACGAGTCTGTCGCGGTCCGCGCCGGTATCGAGCACGATCGGCGACGTCAGCGATGCTCTTCTTTCGCTCGGCGCACCCGGTGCAATCTCGAGGCTCTCCAGTTCCCGACGACGCTCACGCGCAGCCTCACGCGCTTCTTCGACTTCGACGGGCGCGAAGCGGATCCTGTCGCCTGCTTTCAACTGGCCGATCTGCCAGAGGTCCGCCTCGATGATCGTCACCGGACAGACGAAGCCGCCGAGACTCGGGCCGTCGGGTCCGAGAATTACGGGCATGTCGCCGGTAAAGTCGACGGCGCCGACCGCGTACGGATTATCGTGAATGTTCGACGGATGCAGTCCAGCCTCGCCGCCGTCCTCGCGCGCCCACTCGGGTTTCGGTCCGATCAGGCGCACGCCGGTACGGCTGGAGTTGAAGTGAACCTCCCACTCGGTGTCGAGCAGCTGCGCGATATAGCGGGCGCTGAAGTATTCAGGTGCGCCGTGCGGGCCATAGATCACGCGAACGGTGCGCACGCCGTCGAGCGTCGGCGCGTCGACGAGCGCCGCGCCGGCCTGTGCATCGTCGAGCGGATAAAGATGCAGCACGTCGCCCGCGCGGATCGCGCGGCCGCCATGTCCGCCGAACTGGCCGAGCGTAAAGGTGCTGCGGCTGCCGAGATACAGTGCGACGTCGAAGCCGCCGCGCACGCACAGATAAGCGCGCGCGCCCGCGCCGCGTATCGTGCCGAGCGCGAGCGTCGAACCCGCCGGCACATGGAGGCTCGTGTTCAGCGGCTGAGCGACATCGTCGAGCAGCACCGGAATCTGCGCGCCGGTGATGGCGACCACGGCATCCCTGTTGAAGCGCAGCGTCGGCCCGCTCATCGTGACTTCGAGAGCGGCGGCGTCGGCCGCATTGCCGAGCAGGCGATTGCCGAGCCGCATCGCCCGGTCATCCATCGGCCCCGACGGCGGGATGCCGACTGCCCAGTAGCCCAGGCGGCCGGGATAGTCCTGCACCGTCGTCTGCGTGCCGCCGCTGACGACTTCGACCGTGCTGGCCCGATACCTGAGCCCTTCGAGACATCGAGTCCACGGTTCGCCTGACGCGAACGGCCGGTCGCGCAGAATCTGGCGCAGATAGTCGCGATTGGTCTCGACGCCGTAGAGTCGGGTGTTGCGCAGCGCATCGTCGAGCGCATCGCGCGCTTCATCGCGAGTCGGCGACCACGCGATCACTTTCGCGAGCATCGGGTCGAAGTACGGCGGCACTTCGCAACCGGCCTCGATCCATGTATCGATGCGCAATGCGCGCCCGTCGGCATTCGGGAACGCGACATCGGTCAAGAGGCCCGGACTCGGTTTGAAATCACGCCCCGGATCTTCCGCGTAGAGTCGCGCCTGGATCGCGTGCCCTCGCGGCGTTAGACTCGCCGCCAGGTGCTTCAGCGGCGCGAGCGTGCCGGCCGCCAGTTCGATCATCCAACGCACGAGGTCGACGCCCCACACCTGTTCGGTGACGCCGTGCTCGACCTGCAGACGCGTATTGACCTCGAGGAAGTAGAACTGTTCGGCGGCGCTGTCGTACACGAATTCGACGGTGCCGGCGGAGCGATAGTCGACGGCTTTCGCGAGCTTGACCGCTGCCTCGCAGAGCGCGGCCTGAATGCCGTCCGGCAGGCAGGGGGCGGGCGTTTCCTCGAGCACCTTCTGATTGCGCCGCTGCACCGAGCAGTCACGCACGCCGAGCGCGAGCGCGTCGCCTTTGCCATCGCCGAATACCTGCACTTCCAGATGCCGCGCCCGTTCGATGTACTTCTCCAGAAACACGCCGGCATCGCTGAAATTGTTTTCGCCGAGGCGCTTCACGGCATCGAAATGGGCGCCGAGTTCGTCGCCGTTCCAGCATACCCGCATGCCGATGCCGCCGCCGCCCGCGGTGCTCTTCAGCATCACCGGATAGCCGATGGCCTGTGCCGCCGCGAGCGCCGCCGGCAAGTCCGCGAGCAGCCCGGTGCCTTCGAGCATCGGCACCCCTTCGTTGGCCGCGATTTCGCGGGCCGTGTGCTTGAGGCCGAACGCGCGAAGCTGCGCGGGTGTCGGTCCGATGAACGCGATGCCGGCCGCTTCGCAGGCTTCGCCGAACGCCGCGTTCTCCGATAAGAAGCCGTAACCGGGATGGATCGCCTGCACGCCTTCGCGACGCGCAATCGCGAGGATCTTGGCCACGTCGAGATAAGTCAGCGCGGCCGGACCCTCGCCGAGCGCATGCGCGACAGGCGCTTCGCTGACGTGGCGGCTCGCTCGGTCGGCTTGCGCATAGATGGCGACGCCGGTGACGTCGAGTTCGCGCAACGTCCTGAGAATGCGGCACGCGATAGCGCCGCGATTGGCGATCAGAATCTTCTCGAACATGGAAGGTGTGTTGATTCGAAGGCGGGCCGTCCCGCCGTGGGAATGGCCGGCCGTGGTCGTCCACGGCCGAAATCGCGTCAGCGATGCGTCTGGGTCAGTTCTTCGCGCGTACGGCTGAAGTACCGGCCCGAGCGAACCAGCATGAGGAGAAAAAGCCAGTGGCGGATGCGCTTCAATTCCATATCAGCAGCTCCGCGGGCGTCGGGTTGTAGGCGTTGCATGGATTGTTCAGCTGCGGGCAGTTGGAGATCAGTACGATCACGTCCATCTCCGCGCGCAATTCGACGTATTTGCCCGGCGCAGAAATGCCGTCTTCGAAGCTGAGCCCGCCCGTGGCCGTGACCGGCACGTTCATGAAGAAGTTGACGTTCGCGCCGATGTCCTGCTTCGACAGGCGGCCGTCATGTGCGCAGGCACGCAGGAAGTTGTCGCGGCAGCTGTGCATGTAGCGCTTCTCCAGTGCGTAGCGCACCGTGTTGCTTTCCTGCGCGCAGGCGCCGCCGAGCGTATCGTGGCGGCCGCACGTGTCGGCGACGATCGTCAGCATCGGATTGCCGAGGTTCGAGTACAGCACCGAGCCCGTCGTCAGGTAGAGGCTTTTTTGCCGGCGCAACGTGCGTTGCGGGTCGAAGCGCTCGCGCGGATCGGCGAGGCTGTAGAACAGCGTGTCGACCGCCTGGTTGCCTTCGAGATCGACGATGCGCAGCGTTTGCCCGGCCTTCACCTCGTGAAGCCACGGCTCGCCGGCGGCGAGTGTCTCGCGATAGACCGCGGTTTCCGGACGTTTGTCGCTGACGATAAGCGTGCTGGTCATAAGCGTGGCCTTCGCTCAAAGAAAGAAGCGTTCTGTGTTGATGAAACCGCGTGCGTTCTCTTCGCATGCGGTGCGGCAAACTTCGGCGACCTCGGGCCGCGCGTCGCTCAACTCGAGCCTGACGGGCCTCGGCGCGTACTCGGGGTTCGGGTCGAGCGGGTGCTGGATCGCGGTGAGCACGACGAGCGTGTTCATCGGTGCGTAGAGCTCGATGTAGTTGCCGGCTTTTGAGTTTCCTGGCACGAAACTGAGAACGCCGTCGTCGCTGACATCGACACGGCTGAACAGATTGAGCGTCATCAGCAGGTCAGTGATGCCGAGCCCCCACTTGCCCATTTCGACGAGCAGGTTGTCCGTGCCGTTGCGATAGAACGCGTTGCGCAGCTCCTGGTAGCGGCCCGCGCCGTATCGTTCGCGGACCTCGTCGGCGTTCGAAGCTCCGCCGATGCTGTCGTGCCAGCCACAGGTATCCGCGACGATCGCGGCAAGCACGCGGCCCATGTCGGAGTACAGGCAGTGCCCGACCGTGAGCCTGGCCGTGTGCTGGCACTTCAACGAATCCGGTAGATTGAGCCGTTCGCTCTTTTCCGTCGCGTTGACCATCATCACGCTGACGTTCGCACCGCCGCGCAGGTCGGTAATGCGCAGCGATCGACCACGCTTGACGATCAGCGACGTATGGCCGCCGCCCGGGACGGTTTCTTCAAGCAGTAAGGTCGTATCTGAGTTCATACCTGAGTTCCCTTCAGTCGGAGACCAGTTCGATATGCGATGCGCCTCGCACGGCAGCCTCGGCGATATGCACGGCGGACATGGAATCGCGGCTACGGTCGAGCGCAATGTTGTAGGTGATGCGCGCGCCATAGGAGCCCGGCGCCTGCGGGTCGACGCGCACCTTGTCGAAAACCAGCACGCGGCTTCCCAACGTGAAGCCTTCTTTCAGGTCATGCGTGACCATGAAGATCGTGAGCTTCGCTTCGCGCCACAGGTCGGAGAGCAGCTCATGCATGTCCTTGCGGATGCCGGGGTCGAGCGCGCCGAACGGTTCGTCGAGCAGCAGCACGCGAGGCTTCATCATCAGCGCCTGCGCGATCGCGAGGCGTTGCTGCATGCCGCCCGACAGTTGCTGCGGAAACTTGTTCAAGGCCGCGCCCAGACCGACGCGCTCGAGCATGGCCGCTGCCTCGTCTTGCGCCACGCGCCGACGGGCACCGAATAGCCGGCCGGTGAACTTCGCCTGTGGAAGCTCCAGCCCCAGCATCACGTTGCGCAACACGCTCAGATGGTCGAACACCGAGTAGCGTTGAAACACGACGCCGCGATGCCTGTCCGGTTCGCCGGGCAGCGGCTTGCCGTCCAGCAGGATCTCGCCGCGCGTCGCGCGCTCCTGACCCAGCAGCAGGCGCAGAAACGTCGACTTGCCGCAGCCGGACGCGCCGACCATCGAACAGAACTCGCCTTCCTTGACGGTCAGATTCAAACGCTCGAGCACGACCTGGTCGCCGTATTCTTTCCAGACGTTGCGGACTTCGATCATCGCGCGCCTCCGTACCACGGGAAGCACCATTGCGTGATCCGGCGCAGCAGCTCGTCGGTGAGCCATGCGAGCAGCGTGATCCACGCGACGTACGGCAGGATCAGATCCATCGACAGATAGCGGCGCACGAGAAAGATGCGGTAGCCGAGGCCATCGGTCGACGCGATCGCTTCGGCGGCGATCAGAAAAAGCCACGCCGCGCCGAGAGAAAGACGCGTCGCCGCCAGCAGACGCGGCAGCAGTTGCGGCAGCACCAGACGCAGAATCAGCGTCCAGCTGGTGGCGCCGAGCGTCTGCGCCTTGACCCACAGCTCGACCGGAATCTCGCGGGCGCGAGCATGCAGATCGCGAATGATCACCGGCGTGATGCCGACGACGATCAGCACGACCTTCGACAACTCGTCGAGCCCGAACACGATGAACAGGACCGGCAGCACCGCCAGCGGCGGCACCATTGAGATCACGGTGATGAACGGCGACAGCGTCGCGCTGACGAGCGGAAACGAACCGGTCGCGATCGCGGCCACCAGTGCGATCACGGCACTGACGACAAGGCCGATGCCGAGCCGCCGCAAGCTCGACAGCGTGTCGGTCCACAACAGATACTCGCCGGTGCGCTTGTTTTCGGTGAAGGCGGCCGACTTCACCGCGTCGCTCATTTGCGCCGCGCTCGGCAGCAGCTTGTCATCGGGATTGAGCGAGAGTCGCATCGAGGACCCGGCGAAGTAGACCGCGAACAGCACGACGAACGGCAGCAGGAGCAGCATCAAGCCGCCGATCCGGCTCGGATGTCGATTGATGAGTCGCATGGTGAGCGCCTGGTTGGAAAGCTGGGGTGCGAGCCCGCGATAGCGAGCCCCCGGCGAGTGCCTGGACGGTCCGTGTCAGAGCTTGCCCGCGACCGCCATCGCGACGTAGGTCGGATCGAAACGCAGCTTGACGTTGTTCTTGTTGCCGACGACGACGCCCTTGTCGAACGCCATGCCGACCGCGTCCGCGCTCTTCGCGTCCTGTCCGAGCAGGCCGTGATCGAAAGAGAACTTCGCGACACGCGTCATGATCTTCGGCATGTCGGCGCTGGTGACGAAGTCGAGCGCGGCTTGCGGCGAATAGAAGAGGGCGGTCGTCGCCAGTTGGCCCTTGAAGTTGGCGAGATCGGTGCCCGAAGCCTTCGCCATCGCGGTCAGCGCGGACGTGCTGGCCGCGGAGTCCGTGTGCATCAGCGCGACCATTTCGAACCATGCACCGGTCAGCGCTTTGCCGAGGGCGGGGTTCTGCTGCAACGTCTTCGTGTTGACGACCATCATGTCCATGATTTCGCCGGGGATCTTGCTGGAGTCGAAGACTTCGCTGACGTTCGGCTGCGACTTCAGATCGGCGAGCATCGGATTCCAGGTGACCGCGTTGTGAACCGTGGGGGTCGCGAATGCGCCCGAGATGTCGGCATCCGAGGTGTTCACGACCTTGAGGTCGCGCTCGCTCATGTGAGCGCTTTCGAGCGCGCGTGCGAGCAGGTAGTGGGAGACGGAAAACTGCACGAGGTTGACCTGTTGGCCCTTCAGGTCGGCGATCTGCTTGCCCTTGCCCTTCATCAGCACGCCGTCATTGCCGTTCGAATAGTCGCTGACGATCAGGGCCGTCGAATCCACGCCGCCGGAGGCGGGAATCGTGAGCGCGTCCATGTTGGTCATCGCGCAGCCGTCGAACTTGCCGGCCGTGTACTGATTGATGGACTCGACGTAGTCGTTCAGCTGCACGACGTCGACATTGATGCCGTATTTCCTGGCCCATTTGGACACGATGCCCTGGGTTTTCGCCTCACCCCACGGCATCCAGCCGGCGTAGATGGTCCAGCAGACCTTGAAGTCGTTGCGGCCCGCGGCGAACGTGGGGCTCGAGGCGAAGGTGGCGAGGGAGACGGCGGCAATGCCAAGACAGCGAACGAGCTTGAACATGGGTTGACCTCGGAGGGGACGGTTAGCGACGGCAGGGAGCAGCGCAAACATCGCGTTCTCTCCCGGGCTTTTGTCCCGCCGTGTAACCTCGCCTGAGGTCGACAGCTCTCGGACCAGCACCTGCGTGAAGCAGGCCGGAACCCTAGCCGTCCATTTCCAGATTGTTTGTCGAACCGGAGGTTGCGCCGGCTCCTTGCACGCTCTTTAAAGCGGGAAGTGTGCCAGGGGCCATGCCGAGGGTTGGTCGTTAGCTTTGTGCGGCGAAGGGCAAGTTTTTGCCCTGGGGCGGGGAAGGTGTGCACTGATGTGTGTCAGGGGGCGCACTCGATTCGGGCGTGAGAGGACGGGTATCCGACTCAGCGAAGCCAGACAAGATGCAACGGTCGTAGCGGGCTGCCTTGCTGCTCGCATGCGTCTGCGCCGTTCGAACGTGTTATTTGATGCCATCCCTATCGAATGCGAAACGAACCGCAAGTCAATGTCGTCCGGCAGATTCCACGCAGCGTGTGGGTTCTAGGATGTGTGAGTCTTTTCATGGACATCTCATCCGAAATCATCCACAGCCTGCTGCCGATGTTTCTGCTGGCAAGCCTTGGCGCCGGCGCCGGCACGATTGGGCTCATCGAGGGCATCGCGGAGGCCACGGCCCAGATGGTCAAGGTGTTTTCGGGAACGCTGAGTGACTACCTCGGCAACCGAAAGTGGCTCGCCGTAGCAGGGTATTCGCTCGGCGCAATGAGCAAGCCGCTTTTTGCCATTGCGTCGTCGGTTGGAGTCGTGGTGACGGCGCGCGTCATTGACCGTGTCGGCAAGGGCGTTCGCGGTGCGCCTCGCGATGCACTCATCGCGGATGTCACGCCGCAGCACCTGCGTGGCGCGGCCTTCGGCCTGCGCCAGTCGCTCGATACGGTCGGTGCGTTCCTCGGACCGCTGCTGGCCGTTCTCATCATGCTGATATGGGCAGATAATTTTCGGCTTGCCTTCTGGCTTGCCGTCATTCCTGGTGTGCTCGCGGTTGCGCTGTTGACGTTTGGTATCACGGAGCCTGAGCACGAGCCTCGCGCCAAAAGAAGCAATCCTGTGCGGTGGCAGAGTCTCAGGGAGCTTGGTTTGGACTACTGGTGGGTCGTAGGGATAGGCGCCGTTTTTGCGTTGGCGCGATTCAGCGAGGCTTTTCTGGTGCTTCGTGCGATGGGCAGCGGCGTACCGATTGCGCTCGTTCCGCTCGTCATGGTGGCAATGAATATCGTCTACGCGCTGTCCGCTTATCCGTTCGGGAAGCTCGCGGACACGATGCGGCATACGCGGCTGCTGATAGGTGGTCTGATCGTGTTGATTGGCGCCGACCTCGTGCTTGCACACGGCACCCACTGGAGCATAGTCGTCGTAGGCGTAGCGCTGTGGGGGCTGCACATGGGGATGACGCAAGGCCTGCTCGCCACGATGGTCGCGCACACGGCACCTGCGCATCTGCGCGGGACTGCGTTCGGTTTCTTCAATCTGCTGAGCGGCATCGTGACGCTGGTTTCGAGCGTTGTCGCAGGCCAGTTGTGGGAACGTCTGGGCGCAGCCACGACCTTTTATGCGGGCGCAGCCTTCGGTCTGATGACCGTGGTGCTGCTGCTCTTTCACCCGACACCGGCTCAATCTCTTCACGACCTGAGCTAACGTGGCATAGCCGGGGTATCCGTCTGGAAAATGCGCGCATTGTTGCCGCTATTTCCCCAACGTCGAGTGGTGTGTTGCTGCGTCCGCCTGAACTCGGATGCCCATCGGTCGTCAGGCTTCGTGGCAGCGTTTCAAAACAAAAAAGCCGCTGTCCTTGTGGGACAGCGGCTTTTTCTTGAAGCTGGTGGCGAATCAGGGACTCGAACCCCGGACCTGCGGATTATGATTCCGTCGCTCTAACCGACTGAGCTAATTCGCCGAAAGAAGCGAGATTATGCTGGGGCCACCGAAGGCTGTCAACCCCCGGCTCACAACTTTTTCAGATAGCTCCGGCTGTCGGTCCACTCAATCCTTCGCGTAGATATCCGAGTCCTTGGTTTCGCGCACGAACAGCATGCCGATCACGAAGGTGACCACCGCGATGATGATCGGATACCAGAGCCCCGAGTAGATGTTGCCCTTCGCCGCGACGATCGCGAACGCGGTGGCCGGCAGGAAGCCGCCGAACCAGCCATTGCCGACGTGATACGGCAGCGACATCGACGTATAACGGATGCGCGTCGGGAACATCTCGACCAGCATCGCCGCGATCGGCCCGTAGACCATCGTCACGTAGATCACGAGGATCGTCAGGATCACGATGCTCATCGGCCAGTTGATCTGAGCCGGATCAGCCTTCGGCGGGTAGCCGGCGGCCTTCAGCGTCGCGGCGAGCGTCTTCTCGAACGTCTTGGCTTGCTCCTTCGCGTCGCCGGCGCGGCCGTCGAACGTGTTGACGACCGTATCGCCCACGCGGATCTGCGCGATCGTGCCGGCAGGCGCCGCGACGTTGTCGTAGTTCAGGCCGGCTCGCGACAGCGCGCCCTTCGCGATGTCGCATGAGCTCGTGAACTTCGCCGTGCCCACCGGGTTGAACTGGAACGAGCACTCGGCCGGATCGGCGATCACGACGATCGGCGACTTCGCGGTTGCCGCTTCGAGCGCCGGGTTCGTGTAGTGTGTGAGCGCCTTGAACAGCGGGAAGTAGGTGAGGGCGGCGATCAGCAGGCCGGCCATGATGATCGGCTTGCGGCCGATGCGATCCGACAGCGAGCCGAAGAACAGGAAGAACGGCGTGCCGATCAGCAGCGCGAGCGCGATCATGATGTTGGCGCTCGAACCGTCGACCCTCAGCGTCTGCGTGAGGAAGAACAGCGTGTAGAACTGGCCCGTGTACCAGACGACAGCCTGGCCGGCCGTCAGGCCGAGCAGCGCGATAATCACGACCTTCAGGTTCTTCCATTGGCCGAACGCTTCGGAAAGCGGCGCCTTCGAGGTCTTGCCCTCGGCCTTGATGCGCGCGAACACCGGCGACTCATGCAGTTGCAGGCGAATCCACACCGACACCGCGAGCAGCAGGATCGACACGAGGAACGGAATGCGCCAGCCCCAGGCGCCGAACGCGTCTTCGCCCATGAGCGTGCGAACGCCGAGAATCACGAGCAGCGACAGAAACAGACCGAGCGTGGCGGTGGTCTGGATCCATGCGGTGTAGAAGCCGCGGCGGTTCGCCGGCGCGTGTTCGGCCACGTAGGTCGCGGCGCCGCCATACTCGCCGCCGAGCGCGAGACCCTGCAGCAGGCGCATCGCGATGAAGAGCACCGGCGAAGCGATGCCGATCGCCGCGTAGCCCGGCAGGAAGCCGACGAGGAACGTCGACAGGCCCATGATGACGATCGTGATCAGGAACGTGTACTTGCGCCCGACCATGTCGCCGAGCCGCCCGAATACGATCGCGCCGAACGGCCGCACCGCGAAGCCCGCCGCGAAGCTGAGCAGCGTGAAGATGAACGCCGCGGTCGGATTGACGCCGGAGAAGAAGCTCTTGCTGATGAAGGCCGCAAGCGAGCCGGCCAGATAAAAGTCGTACCACTCGAAAACCGTACCCAGCGACGATGCGAAGATCACCCGCTTCTCATCGCGCGTCATCGGCACGTGCGAGATTTGCCCGCCAACGGTAGCCATATTGTCGTCTCCAATATTGATATATCCACGGATCGCCGGCACAGCCGTTCCCGTGCAACCGATTATTGGAGTGGAAACTTACGGCGTTCTGACTCGGCGCCTGAACCTGGGGTAGTCCGGTAAGTCGACGAATAGGCGTTCAATTTCCGTTAATGTGCTGGTATGTTCGCGCAACCCACGTTGAAATATCTCAAAAAACGCTGACCGTCAAGCTGACGATAGAGGCGCGTTAGGGTAAGTCCCGCCCCGTTCGAGCACGTGCAAGCTGACGCGCACCAGTGTGCCGGCGAGCCGCGGCGACTCCTGGTAGACGTTGTCGTCGATGGCGAGCTCGCCGCCGTGCATTGCCGCAATCTCGCGCACGATCGCGAGGCCGAGGCCGCTGCCGTCGCCCTCGCGGCCCAGAATCCGGTAAAAGCGCTCGACCACACGCGAGCGCTCGCTGGCCGGAATGCCGAGCCCGGTGTCCTCGACTTCCAGGTGCACGAGCCGCGCGGGGGCGTCGTGCCGCACGCGCACGGTGATGCGGCCGCCCGCCGGCGTATAGCGGATCGCGTTGTCGATCAGGTTCGACAGCATTTCACGCAGCATCACCGGATTGCCGGCGACTTCGACGGGCTCGTCGGGCGCTTCGTAGCCGATGTCCATCTGCTTCGCGAGCGCGGCCTGCACCCATTCGCGCACCGCGCTGCGCGCGAGTTCGCCCAGTTCGAGCGGCGTGAAGATCTGTCCCGACCGACGGTTTTCCGCGCGCGCCAGCGCGAGCAATTGCGTGACGAGCCGCGCGGCCTGCTCGGAGCTCGTCGCGATCTGTTCGAGCGAGCGACGAACCTCGGCCGACGCGTTCTGGCGCAGCGCGAGCTCGGCCTGGGTGCGCAGGCCGGCCAGCGGCGTTTTCATCTGATGCGCGGCGTCGGCGATGAAGCGCTTCTGTAGCTCCATGTTCTGTTCGAGGCGCGTGAGCAGATCGTTGAACGACGTGACGAGCGGCTCGATTTCCGGCGGCGCGCGGCGCGCTTCGAGCGGCGACAGATCGTCCGGCCGGCGCGCGCGGATATGCGCCTGCAGCGCATGCAGCGGCTCGAGCCCGCGCGACAGCCCGAACCACACGAGCAGGATCGCGAGCGGCAGGATCACGAACTGCGGCAGGATCACGCCCTTGATGATGTCGTTGGCGAGCTGGCTGCGCTTGTCGAGCGTTTCGGCGACCTGCACGAGCACGGCCTGAGCGCCCGGCGTCTGCGGAAACTCGACGGTCGTGTAGGCGACGCGGATGTCGTTGCCGCGCAGCACGTCGTCGCGGAATTCGACGAGGCCCGGTGGCGGGCGGTCCTCCTCGTGCGGCAGTGGCATGTCACGCTCGCCGGCCACGAGCTCGCCGCGCGTGCCGAGCACCTGAAAGAACACGCTGTCGACGTTGTCGGCGCGCAGGAAATCGCGCGTCGACTCGGGCAGCGACAGCTCCGCGACGCCATTGACCGGATGGATCTGGCGCGCGAGCACGTAGGCGTCGGTTTCGAGCGCGCGGTCGAACGGCCCGTTCGCGATCGACTTCGCGACCAGATAGGTGACCGCGAGGCTCATCGGCCAAAGCAGCAGCAGCGGCGCGAGCATCCAGTCGAGAATTTCGCCGAACAGCGAGCGCGGACGCGCTTCGGCGGCGGCTTCGGTTTCGTCGGGCGCGGCGAACGGATTGGCGTAGCGCGCGTCGCGCGCCTCGTCGAGGTCCGCCGCGTGCGCCGTGGCGCGATCAGCGCGTGCGGACATCGCTGGCCTCTATTTGTAGTGGTGGCTCGCCGGCATCGCGGTGGACGACGGCGCGGTGGACGATTGTGCCGCTTGTGCCGTCTGCGGCGCGGAGCCGGCCGGGGTGGCGGGCGCGCTCGCATTCGCCGGCGGCGCCGCTTTTTCGAGACAGTAGCCGAGCCCGCGCACGGTGATGATGCGCACGCCGCTCGGTTCGATCTTCTTGCGCAGCCGGTGCACGTAGACTTCGATCGCGTTGTTGCTGACTTCCTCGCCCCATTCGCATAGATGGTCGACGAGCTGCTCTTTCGAGACCAGCCGGCCGATCCGTTGCAGCAGCACTTCGAGCAGCCCGAGTTCGCGCGCCGACAGATCGATCGCCTGGTCGTTGACGTAGGCGATGCGGCCCACCTGATCGAACGACAGCGAGCCATGCCGCACGACGGTCGGGCCGCCGCCCGCGCCGCGACGTGTCAGCGCGCGCACGCGCGCTTCGAGTTCGTTCAGCGCGAAGGGCTTGGCCATGTAATCGTCGGCGCCGAGGTCGAGGCCTTTGACGCGTTCGTCGACGCTATCGGCGGCGGTCAGGATCAGCACGGGCAGGTTCGAATTGCGCGCGCGCAGGCGGCGCAGCACCTCGAGCCCGGACATGCGCGGCAGGCCCAGATCGAGGATCAATAGGTCGAACGTCTGCATTGACAACGCGGTATCGGCTTCGACGCCGCTTTTCACGTGATCGACCGCATAGGCCGATTGGCGGAGTGATCGAACCAGACCATCCGCGAGTATGCTGTCGTCTTCGGCAATCAGAATTCGCATGATGCGCCAGCCTGGCTTTGCCGGCACCGTGGGGTTGCCCCGGCGCGCAGCGGTCTCCGAACATTATTGTGGGTAGTTGGGGCGATGCGACAGTAAAAGATGCGCGTTCGCATCACAATCGCGCTTGCCAAAACTACTGTTTTTTTATACAGTGTCTGCGTTTCGTGTGATGTCCTGGAGACTCCGCTCAATTCGAGTGGAACCACGGGTGCACATCTGCCTCAGACGCCGTTCATCATAGCAAAGGACGATTCATGGAAGAAAGCAAGAAAGGCTCGGCTGGACTGACTGCTGAAAAGAGCAAGGCTCTCGCCGCCGCGCTCGCGCAGATCGAAAAGCAGTTCGGCAAAGGGTCGGTCATGCGGCTCGGCGCAGGTGAGGCAGTCGAAGACATCCAGGTGGTCTCCACCGGATCGCTCGGCCTCGACATCGCACTGGGCGTCGGCGGTTTGCCGCGCGGCCGCGTGGTCGAAATCTACGGTCCGGAATCGTCCGGTAAAACCACGCTGACGCTGCAGGTCGTCGCCGAAATGCAGAAGCTCGGCGGCACCGCGGCGTTCATCGACGCGGAACACGCGCTGGACATTCAATACGCGGGCAAGCTCGGCGTGAACGTCGCCGACCTGCTGGTCTCGCAGCCGGACACCGGCGAACAGGCGCTCGAAATCGCCGACGCGCTGGTGCGCTCGGGCTCGATCGACATGATCGTGATCGACTCGGTCGCGGCGCTGGTGCCGAAGGCGGAAATCGAAGGCGAAATGGGCGACTCGCTGCCGGGTCTGCAGGCGCGTCTGATGTCGCAGGCGCTGCGCAAGCTGACCGGCACGATCAAGCGCACGAACTGCCTCGTGATCTTCATCAACCAGATCCGCATGAAGATCGGCGTGATGTTCGGCAACCCGGAAACCACCACGGGCGGTAATGCGCTGAAGTTCTACGCGTCGGTGCGTCTCGACATTCGCCGCATCGGCTCGATCAAGAAGAACGACGAAGTGATCGGCAACGAAACCCGCGTGAAGGTCGTCAAGAACAAGGTGGCGCCGCCGTTCCGTGAAGCGATTTTCGACATCCTGTACGGCGAGGGCATCTCGCGTCAGGGCGAAATCATCGACCTCGGCGTGCAGGCGAAGATCGTCGACAAGGCCGGCGCATGGTACAGCTACAGCGGCGAGCGGATCGGTCAGGGCAAGGACAACGCGCGTGAATTCCTGCGCGAAAATCCGGATATCGCTCGCGAAATCGAAAACCGTATCCGCGAATCGCTGGGCGTTACCGCGATGGCGAACGCCGTGACCGGCGCGGACGCTGAAGTCGCGGGCGAAGAAGAGTAAGCATCAAGTGATACGCAAAGGCCGGCCGCTGTCCGGTTTCGACTCCGGACGCTATCCGGACGGCCCGCGCGACGCGGCGGACGGATCGCCTGAATCCGGCGATCCGTTCGAACCGTTCGACGCACATGACCGCGCTGCGGGCCGCGACCCGCAGCGTACGCGGTCTGCGCCCGCTGCAGCGTCGTCCAGCCGGGATTCCTCCGGACTCGATTCCCCAATCCCCTCCGAGGTCACCTACACCCGCTCGCGTCGCCAACCCGGCGAAGAGAAGCCGGGCCAGTCCGACAAAGACGACAGCAGAAAATCCCAACGCCCCGCCCGTTCGCTGAAAGCGCGCGCGCTCGGCTATCTGTCGCGCCGCGAATATAGCCGCGCCGACCTCGCCCGCAAGCTGAAGCCTTACGTCGAGGAAACCGATTCGCTCGACACGGTGCTCGACGCGCTGCAGGCCGAAAACTGGCTATCCGACTCGCGCTTCGCGGAAAGCCTGATCCATCGGCGCGCATCGCGGCTCGGCACGAGCCGCATTCTCGGCGAATTGAAGCAACACGCGCTCAACCCGGCGCTCGTCGAAGAGGCGAGCGCGCAATTGCGCGAAACCGAACTCGCGCGCGCCCAGGCGGTCTGGCGCAAGAAGTTCGGCCAGTTGCCGCAAACGCAGGCCGAGCGCGCGAAGCAGGCGCGCTTTCTCGCGTCGCGCGGCTTCTCCGGCGCGACGATCGGCAAGATCCTGAAGGGTATCGACGACATCGGGGACGGCGACTAACACGCCAGTCTCGACGGGTAGGGCAATTACCGCGCCGTAACCTGGCGCCAGGCCGTGCGCAATCGGGGCTGTCCCAAATACCCGTTATGCTAAAATCCAGACGTTTTCCAATCCGGCCTTTCCTTCCCGCATGTCGCTCTCCCCGCCAGTGTCCCGTCAGTTGCGCCATCGTCGCGCAATCAGAGCGGAAGCTTACGAGCGAGCCGATGGTCTGTGGGATGTGGAAGCGTGCCTGACCGACGAAAAGCCACGCGATGTGGCGCTTGCGTCGGGTGTCCGGCCCAATGGTCAGCCGATCCATGAACTCTGGCTTCGCATCACCATCGATCGCAAGCTCAATGTCGTCAACGCCGAGGCGTCGTCCGACTGGGTGCCCTATCCAGGGTTGTGCCAGGCCAGCAATCCCGCCTACCGTGCCCTCATCGGGCTCAATCTGTTCCACAACTTCCGTCGCGATGCTGCCCGTTTGCTGGCCGGCACGGCCGGTTGCACGCATCTCACCGAGCTGTGCGCGATCCTGCCGACCGCCGCGATCCAGGCGTTCGCCGGCGACGTATGGAACACCGATGACGGCACGCCGGGTGCGAACGCGGGTTCGGGAGACGAATCGTCTAACGGCACAGGCGGGCATTCCAACGACAAACCGCCATTCCAGCTGGGACGCTGCCACGCGCTGCGTTTCGACGGCGAGGCGGTGAAACAGTTTTATCCGCGCTGGTATGGTCATGCACCGCGTCCGGCGGAACGCGCGGCCTCGTCGGACGGCGCGGCGGCCCGCGAACGAAGCGGCGACGCGTCGGCCTGAACGGCGGCAACGGAATCGAAGTTCTATCCAACTCTCACACTGAAGGGAATCACGCATGAAGATTCACGAGTACCAGGGTAAGGAAATCCTGCGGAAATTCGGCGTCGCGGTACCGCGCGGCAAGCCGGTCTTCTCGGTGGATGATGCGGTCAAGGCCGCGGAAGAGCTGGGCGGCCCGGTGTGGGTCGTGAAGGCTCAGATCCATGCGGGTGGCCGTGGCAAGGGCGGCGGCGTCAAGGTCGCCAAGTCGCTGGAACAGGTTCGCGAGTACTCGAACCAGATCCTCGGCATGCAGCTCGTCACGCACCAGACCGGTCCGGAAGGCCAGAAGGTGAACCGCCTGCTGATCGAAGAAGGCGCCGACATCAAGAAGGAACTGTATGTCGGTCTCGTGATCGATCGCGTTTCGCAGAAGATCGTCGTGATGGCGTCGAGCGAAGGCGGCATGGACGTCGAAGAAGTCGCGGAAAAGACGCCTGAGCTGATCCACAAGGTTGCCGTCGATCCGTCGACTGGCCTGAAGGACTCGGAAGCAGACGACCTCGCGAAGAAGATCGGCGTGCCCGACGCTTCGATCCCGCAAGCTCGCGCGATCCTGCAAGGCCTGTACAAGGCATTCTGGGAAACCGACGCATCGCTCGCCGAAATCAACCCGCTGATCCTGACCGGCGACGGCAAGGTCATCGCACTCGACGCGAAGTTCAACTTCGACTCGAACGCGCTGTTCCGTCACCCGGAAATCGTCGCGTACCGCGATCTGGACGAAGAAGATCCGGCTGAAATCGAAGCGTCGAAGTTCGACCTCGCGTACATCTCGCTCGACGGCAACATCGGCTGTCTGGTGAACGGCGCCGGCCTCGCAATGGCAACGATGGACACCATCAAGCTGTTCGGCGGCGAACCGGCGAACTTCCTCGACGTCGGCGGAGGAGCTACGACCGAGAAGGTCACCGAAGCCTTCAAGATCATGCTGAAGAACCCGAACCTGACCGCGATTCTGGTCAACATCTTCGGTGGCATCATGCGCTGCGACGTGATCGCGGAAGGCGTGATCGCGGCGTCGAAGGCCGTGTCGCTGAAGGTGCCGCTCGTGGTCCGCATGAAGGGCACGAACGAAGACCTGGGCAAGAAGATGCTCGCCGAATCCGGCCTGCCGATCATCTCGGCGGACAGCATGGAAGAGGCGGCTCAGAAGGTCGTCGCGGCTGCTTCGGGCAAGGCCTAAGCCAGCTGTCCACGGCGCATTTACCAGCTCATTTGCCAGGTTTACGAGTGGCGGCGCGCGAGCGACACAGGCGTGAAGCATCGCGCCGAGTGGCGCTACCGCGCGACGCCAAACGAACAGAGGTCAATACATGTCGATTCTGATCAACAAAGACACCAAGGTCATCACGCAGGGCATCACCGGCAAGACCGGTCAGTTCCACACGCGTGCTTGCCGTGAATACGCAAACGGCCGCGAAGCGTACGTCGCGGGCGTGAACCCGAAGCGCGCCGGCGAAGATTTCGAAGGCATCCCCATCTACGCGAGCGTCGCTGAAGCCAAGGCTGAGACGGGCGCGACCGTGTCGGTGATTTACGTTCCGCCGGCAGGCGCTGCCGCCGCAATCTGGGAAGCAGTCGAAGCCGACCTGGATCTCGCAATCTGTATCACGGAAGGCATTCCCGTCCGCGACATGATCGAGATCAAGGACCGTATGCGTCGCGAAAACCGCAAGACGCTGCTGCTCGGACCGAACTGCCCGGGCACGATCACGCCGGACGAACTGAAGATCGGCATCATGCCGGGTCACATCCATCGCAAGGGCCGCATCGGCGTCGTGTCGCGTTCGGGCACGCTGACGTATGAAGCAGTCGGCCAGCTGACCGCGATCGGCCTCGGCCAGTCGTCGGCAGTCGGCATCGGCGGCGACCCCATCAATGGTCTGAAGCACATCGACGTGATGAAGATGTTCAACGACGATCCGGATACGGACGCCGTCATCATGATCGGCGAAATCGGCGGTCCGGACGAGGCGAACGCCGCGCACTGGATCAAGGACAACATGAAGAAGCCGGTGGTTGGCTTCATCGCTGGCGTCACGGCGCCTCCGGGCAAGCGCATGGGCCACGCCGGCGCGCTGATCTCGGGCGGTGCGGACACCGCCGAAGCGAAACTGGAAATCATGGACGCGTGCGGTATCAAGGTCACGAAGAACCCGTCGGAAATGGCGCGTCTTCTGAAGGCGATGCTGTAAATCGAATTCGCGTGCCGTTGGCGCGCGATTTTGATACGCTTACGACCTCCTTTCGTGAGCGGGCGGTCCCAAAAAGCGGGGGAGTGCAGACTCCCCCGCTTTTTTTTGTCCGAGCTTGCGCCGCGGTTCTGTCCGCGCGGTCGATTTTTTCTTATGCTTTTTTCCATGCTCGAATTCTTCACGACCCTCCATTGGGGCTCGGTCTTTCAGATCATCGTCATCGACGTTCTGCTCGGCGGCGACAACGCGGTCGTGATCGCGCTCGCCTGCCGCAACCTGCCGCAGTCGCAGCGCATGCGTGGGATCGTGTGGGGGACCGCCGGCGCGATCGCGCTGCGCGTCGTGCTGATCGCGTTCGCGGTCGTGCTGCTCGACGTGCCGTTCCTGAAGTTCGCGGGCGGCTTGCTGCTGCTGTGGATCGGCGTGCGCCTGCTCGCGCCGGCGCACGACGCTCACGACAACGTGAAGCCGGCCGACAAGCTGATCTCGGCGGTGAAGACGATCATCATCGCGGATGCGGTGATGAGCGTCGACAACGTGATCGCGATCGCGGGCGCGGCCGAAGCCGCGGAGCACGAGCACCGGTTGGCTTTGGTGATCTTTGGCCTCGTCGTGAGCATTCCGCTGATCGTGTGGGGCAGCCAGCTGATTCTGAAGCTGCTCGATCGCTTTCCGGGCATCGTACTGTTCGGCGCGGGCCTGCTCGGCTGGATCGCGGGTGGTCTGATGGTCAACGACCCGGCCGGCGACCGCTGGCCGATCCTCGACACGCCAGTCGCCGAATACGGGATGAGCATCGCGGGCGCGCTGTTCGTCGTGATCGTCGGTTATCTGTTGAAGCGCCGTAACGCGAAACGTGCGGCGGTGTGAGCATGGTGCTGACGGTGCATCGCTGCCTGATTCGTGATGTCGTCCGAATGCAAGCCTGGCCATCCGGCTGACTGTGACGCGCGAGCTTCGCTCGCTACGATTGAAACGCCTGTTCCCGATCCACGGGCCAGGCGTTTCTCGTATCAGGAGTCTGCCGATGATCGTTACCCTGCCATATTCCCCATACTCTCAATCGACGCAATCCTCGCGTAGGTCGCGCCGCGCACGCTGGCGCGCGAGCTGGTTCGCGCGCATCTGCCGCCGCTGCGGCGTCGGCTTCACGCTGATCGAGTTGATGATCGTGCTCGCGATCGTCGGCGTGATCGCGGCCTACGCGATTCCCGCGTATCAGGACTATCTGGCGCGCAGCCGGGTCGGCGAGGGCTTGTCGCTCGCGGCGTCGGCGCGGCTCGCGGTGGCCGAAAACGCCGCGAGCGGCAACGCGTTCAGCGGCGGTTATGCGTCGCCGCCCGCCACGCGCAACGTCGAGTCCATCCAGATCGACGACGACACTGGTCAGATCACGATCACGTACTCGACGCGTGTCGCGCAGGCCGGCGCAAACACCATGACGCTGGTGCCGTCGGTCCCGGACAACGTCGATGCGCCGAGCGCGCGAGTCGCGTTGAGCAAGGACGCGGTGCAGACCGGCGCGCTGACGTGGGAATGCTTTGCGAGCGGCAAGAGCGCGTCGTCGTTGCCGGCGCCGGGTTCGGGGCCGATGCCAAGCGAGGCGCCGACGCTCGCCGCGAATCTGGCGCCGCCCGAATGCCGTTCATAAGGGGCAAATGAGTGAGTGAACGAGACAGCAGCCGAGCGCTGACTGGATGAGTCGAAGCCACAACGTAAAAGGCTGATTTTCAGCCTATTTCGGCCGGACCGGCGCACAGTGCAACGAAATTTTTGTATAGTGCGCCGGTTGCTGACGCCCACCGTTGATTCGATGCCCACCCCTTTCGCGCGCTACCTGTCTCTCGTACTGCTGGCTCTTGCGTTGATCCTGCCCTACGCGGTTGCCAACCATACGTATCCGATCCCAACCTTCTACGCCGAATTCACCTCGCTCGCGCTGTTTCTGCTGACCGGGGCAGCCGTCGTGCTGCTGGTCGCGACCACCCGGCCGCGTGTGAGCTTCGCGTCGCCCGCGGTCGCGCTCGTACCCCTGCTGTTCGGCCTCGTGCTGGTCGTGCAGACGCTGGTGCTGCCGGTCGCGGAGCCATCGATGAACTGGCTCGGCGCGGGCTTCCTGCTCGCTGCGTGGATGGCCGTGCATGTGGGCTACGGCTTCACGCGCGTGAAGCTCGACGAGACCGCGTTGCGCTGGGCGGCGGGGGCGTTGATCGTCGGCGGTCTGTTCGCGGTGTTCAGTCAGGTGACCCAGCTGTTTCACCTCGAGGCGCGCGTGGCTCCGCTCGTCGTCGCGTACAACATAACCGTCGAGCGCCGGCCGTTCGGCAACATGGCGCAGGCGAACCACCTCGCGACGTATATCGCGTTCGCGATGGCGGGCGCGCTGTACCTCGTGCAGACGCGCCGCATCGCGGTGCCCATCTGGCTGCTCGTCTCGACGATTTTCTCGGTCGGCCTCGCGCTGACCGTGTCGCGGGGTCCATGGCTGCAGATGGGCGTGATCGTCGTCGCCGGCTTCTGGATGGCCTTCGCGCAGACTCGCAACGAACCGCAATTGCGCCGTAGCAACCGTGAATGGCTGGTGCCGATCGCGCTCGCGGTGCTGTTTTTCGTGGTCAATGCGCTGATCCGCTGGGCCAACGTGCGCTTTCACCTCGAACTCGCGCAGTCGGCGGCCGAACGCTTCCAGGATGCCGGCCAGATCGCGCCGCGCCTCGCGCTGTGGAAATACGGCTGGACGATGTTCAAGCAGCATCCGCTGCTCGGCGTCGGCTGGGGCGAATTTCCGAGCCATCAGTTCGAGCTCGTCAAGCAGCTGGGCGGCGTCGAAATCGCCAACAACTCGCACGACATTTTCGTCGACCTGCTCGCGAAAACCGGTCTGATCGGTCTCGCGATCGTGCTCGTGGGTCTCGTCGCGTGGCTCGTGCGCGTCGTGCGTGCGCCGCAAAGCGCCGCGCGCGTGTTCGGCATCGCGCTGATCGGCGTGCTGACGATGCATGCGCTCGTCGAGTATCCGCAGCAGTACATGTTCTTCCTGTTGCCCGCGATGTTCGTGTTCGGCCTGCTCGAAACGCGGCCGTTGCGCGCGGTGCCGGCGAATCTGTCGCTCGGCGCGTTCGCGGTGGTGGTGTTCGGCGGACTCGCCGCGCTGTATCCGGTGTATCGCGACTATGCGCGTGCCGAGGTGCTCTACTACGGCGCGCGTCCGGCCGAGCAGTACGGCGCCGATCCGTCGTTCATGTTCGGCGCGTGGGGCGAATACGGTCTCGCGACGCTGCAGCCGATGAATCCGCTGAACCTGCAGCGCAAGCTCGCGATGCACAAGCAGGCGATCGCCCTGTTGCCGGGCGAGACGGTGCTGCGTCGCTACGCGGTGCTGCAGGCGCTGACCGGCGATACCGCGGCGGCGCTCGATACGGTCGAACGCTTGCGGATCTTCGCCGAGGAATTGAAAGACTGGCCGGCGCAGCTCGGCTATCTCTACCAGCTCGTCGACGAGCAGAAGTCGCTCGCGGGCTTCAAGCAGCAGTTGGTGAAGCGCTACGGCACACCGGCGCACGATGCGACGCCGGATGACGACAGCGACGAAGATTGATCGGGCCGCGGAAGCTTAGGCGTGCTAGCGCCGCGGCTTCCTCCCTTCAAAGTTCAAAGCTCGGAATACTTCGCGGCCGTGCCTTTCGCCTTGTCGACGGGGTAGCGCGCTTCGTTCAGCTTCAGTTTTTCCGCTGCCGCGTCGACGAGATCGAAGCCGGCGGTATGGGCGACCAGCAGCAGGTACATGAACACGTCGGCGCACTCGTGCCTGAGGTTCGTCGATTGCGCGGGATCGCCGAGCAGCGCGTCGATCTGCGCATCGGTCTTCCACTGAATCGTCTCCAACAGCTCACCGGCTTCGATGCCGGTGGAGACGATCAGGTTGCGCAGCGTGTGAAACTGCCGCCAGTCGCGCGCGTCGCGAAACGCCAGTAGCTGCTCGAGCAGTTCGTCGATGGTCATGTTGCTACCCGGATAGTTGTCGAACCGCACGTCAAGCTTGCGCGACCCAATCCCCCGATTTCCCGCCATGCTTTTCCATCACCTTCACATCGGTGATCGTCATGCCGCGATCCACCGCCTTGCACATGTCGTACACGGTCAGCAGCCCGATCTGCACGGCGGTAAGCGCCTCCATTTCGACGCCCGTGCGTCCAAACGTCTCGACCTGGACCGTGCAATGCACGCCGGGCATCTGCTCGTCGAGTTCGAAATCGGCCTTCACGCGTGTCAGCGCGAGCGGATGACAGAGCGGAATCAGATCGGCGGTGCGCTTCGAGGCCTGGATCGCCGCGATCCGCGCGATGCCGATCACGTCGCCCTTTTTGGCGTTGCCGTCGCGGATCAGCGCGAACGTGTCGGGCAGCATGCGGATCGAGCCACGCGCGATCGCGATGCGCCTGGTCTCCTGCTTGCCGCCGACGTCCACCATATGCGCGTCACCGGCCGCATCGAAATGAGTGAGTTCAGGCATGGTTGACTCCTTCAGAGGGCGCCTATCATAGCAGTGCGGCGCGGCCTCGAATCGTCGCGGCGACTGATTACATTTGCGCTGTGTCGTGCTCTGAGTTTTGCCTCGTACGCGTCCTGCGACGCCCTTGCCCATTATCTTAGTCCGGGCCACGCGCAGCGTTTTTCGACTTCGTCAGGCCGGCTTCGCGATGCATCCAAAACGATTCCTCGCTGCGTCGCTATCCGTCGCACTCGCGACCGACATCGCACGGAGTGCCGGTCACACCGACGAAGCCGCGCGTCTCGCCGAGCTCGCGCAGAAGCGCTGGCCGCAATCGAACGCGGCGCCCGACATGCATATCCGCACGCTGTTCACGCTACATCGCTTCACCGACGCGCAGGCGCTCGCGAAGCAGGAGACCCGGGCGGCATCCCGATCAACCCGCGTGGTGGCTCTATCTCGCGCAGGCGAGCGCGGGCAGTGGCGATACATTGACGCAGCATCGCGCGATGGCGGAGAAGTTCGCGCTGGAGGGCGCGTGGCCATCGGCGATCCGGCAGCTGAAGGACGCGCGCGACCTGAAGACGATCGGCTATTACGACCTCGCGACCGTCGACGCGCGCCTGCACGAGATGGGGAGCCGCTACAAGGAGGAGCGGCTCGACGAGAAAGGGTAGGGTGGACGTGAGCGCACGTCAGACCTGCGCCGCCGGGCTCGCAACGAAGCCAAAGCGCGCGGCCACCTGATCGCGTCGCACGCTTTGCAGCGGCAAGGTGCGCTGAACACTCCAGTGGAACGCACCGCTCAATGAGCCATCGTCGGCGAGCGTCGCGTGATCGGAGAAGATCTCGAGGTCGTGATCGTGCAGCACCGCGATACGTGCTGGCTGCGAGCGATCCGCAAACAGAATGCCGCCGTCTTCATCCACGAACACCGCCGCCGGCTCGAACGCGCCGCCGCCCTGGTCGTGCAGCGCGAGCGTTCCATCCGCGTGCGCGGACAATCTGACCACCCACGGCGTATAAGCCAGCTCGACATACACGCGCTGTGGTCCGTTCTGAAAAAACCACTGCCCGCGCTCATCGGCCTCGTAGTTCCGGTTGATGAAGCCAAGCAGCGCCTCATGCCGGATCGGCACGCCGGGCGCGCCGCTCGTCTGGGCCGCTTCGTCGCGCATGCGCCAGTTGCCGCGCCGGTCGAGCATCAGCCAGCCGGTGCAACTCGGCACGTTCGGCCATTTGGCGAGCGCCTGTTTGACGATGTCATCCATGATCGACGTGTCGCTCCAGATAGCCGAACACGCGCCGCGACAGCCAGTCGATGCGGCCCGGGAACGGCCCGGTCATGAAGCCCGCGTGGCCGCCGTGCTCAGGCTGATAAAGCTCGACCGCCGCCGACACCTCGTGCCGCGACGGCAGCGCTTCGGCCGGCAGGAACGGGTCGTTGCGCGCGTTGAGCACGAGCGTCGGCACCTGAATGTGCGGCAGCAGCGGGCGGGTGGTTGCGGTGCTCCAGTAGTCGTCGGTATCGCGAAAGCCGTGCAGCGGCGCGGTCACGACGTTGTCGAACTCGTACATCGTGCGGCTCGCGAGCATCGCGTCGCGATCGAACAGGCCCGGGAACTGCTCGAGCTTCTGGTTGGCCTTGTGCTTCAGCGTCTTCAGGAAGCTGCGCGTGTAGACGAGGCCGAAGCCCTGCGACAGCGCACGGCCGCCCGCATGGACGTCGATCGGTGTCGAAATCGCGGCAGCGGCGGCTACCACCCGCGCCGCATCGGCCTGCCGCTCACCGAGCCAGCGCAGCAGCACGTTGCCGCCGAGCGACACGCCCGCCGCGACCACCGACCCGCGATGCGCGGCGCGCAGGCGGCGCAGGATCCAGTCGACCTCGTTGCTGTCGGCGAGATGATAGAAGCGCGGCAGCCGGTTCAGCGGGCCGCTGCAACTGCGAAAGTGCGGCACCACGCCGTGCCAGCCGTATTCGCGCGCGGCGGCCATCAGCGCGACCGCGTAGTGCGACGACGAACTGCCTTCCAGGCCGTGAAACAGCACGAAGAGCGGCGCGGTGTCGGTGGGCGGAGTATCGTGCGCGACCCAGTCGAGATCGATGAAATCGCCGTCCGGGGTGTCCCAGCGCTCACGGCGAAACGATACCGCGGGGCGGCGCGCGAACAGCGACGGGACGATCGTCTGCACATGCCGGTTCGGCAGCCACAGCGGCGCGCGGTACAGCAGCTCGACGGTCGCCTCGACGGCGGCCGCCACCTTGACGGGGGCCGTACCGGAGGAAGCGGGTTTATGTGGCGTCGAACTCATACCGGCGGAAAGGCGAGAAAACGTGATTCCGAATCTGTCGTGGTGCCGCGCGTCAGTGCAGCGGACCCTGGCCATGCCGCATCTTCGTCGCGAACTGGCTGGCGGTCTCGTTCGGCATCGGGCTTGCGTGAATATGCGCAATGCGCCATTCGCCGCGTTCATGGACCAGCACGTAGGTGGTGAAGACCATCGCGGGCGTGGCGGTCGGGTTGGCCGGACGATGTGCTTCGGCAATCGCATAGACGACGGTGCCGAGGCTGTCGTAGACGCGGATGTCGAGCGGCTCGATCGACACCGGCAGCGCTTCGAGCTGGACCTGCAAGCCATTGCGGATGCTCTCGAGGCCGTGCAGATGCGAGCCGTCCGCGCAGATGCAGCTGACGAACTCCTCGTCGATCCACAAGCCCATCAAGCTGTCGATATTGACCTCGGCGACGGCCTGATAGTAGGCGTTCAGGGTATCGGCGGCGGCTTCGAAGATATGGGCAAAACGTGGCATGGCTCGTCAGTCTCTTGTGCGCGGCGCGCGGTTGCGGGTCAGCGGTAGCGGGACGGTCCAGAGCGCCGGACCATCGCCCCCGGCGTCAGCTTGCCCGTGCCGCAAGGCGCGAACATGACGCGACGCGCTCGGGGCGTGCGGTGTTGCGTGCGAGTACCAGTCAGCTCAGCGCTGCGCGAGCAGCATGCCGCGCAAATCGCCGAAAACCTGCTCTGCGCTCAGCTGCTTCAGACAGTTCAGATGACCGAGCGGGCACTCGCGCTCAAAACAGGGGCTGCATTCGAGATGAAGCCATTGTACCTTCGCGAGCTCGGACAAGGGCGGGGTGTGGCGCGGATCGGTCGAACCGTAGACGGCCACGAGCGGGCGGCGCAGCGCGGCGGCGACGTGCATCAGTCCGGAGTCGTTGGTGACGACCGCGTTGGCCCGCGAGATCAGCGCGCAAGCCTCGCCGAGTGCGGTCTGGCCGCACAGGTTGCGCACGTTCGGCGCTTTCTCGGCGATCGCCTGCGCGAGCGGCGCGTCTTTCGGCGAGCCGAGCGCGACGATTTGCGTGTACGGGAACGACTGGCCGACCATCTGCGCGAGCGACGCGAAGTGCTCGGGCGGCCAGCGCTTCGCGGGACCGTATTCGGCGCCGGGGCAGAACACCAGCAGCGGCACGCGCGTATCGAGATTGAAGCGCGCCGACACGCGCGAGGCCTCGTTCAGGTCCGTGTCGAGGCGCGGCATCGGCAGATCTTCGGGGACCTTGGCGCCTGGCGCATAGGCGAGGGCGGCGTAGTGGCCGACCATCGGCGGGCGGGCGTCCTTGCGCGGATTCGCGTGACGCACGTTCAGCACGCCGTAGCGACTCTCGCCGGTGTAGCCGATGCGCAGCGGAATGCCCGCCAGCCACGGAATCAGCGCCGACTTGAACGAATTCGGCAGCACGTAGGCCGCGTCGTAGCCGACGTCGCGCAGATCGCTCGACAGCTGCCAGCGGCGCAGCATCTGCAGCTTGCCGTGGGCGAGATCGGTCGCGTAGACGTCGCGGATTTCCGGCATGCGTTCGAGCACGGGTGCGACCCAGCTGGGCGCGACCGCGTCGATGACGATGCGCGGATGCAATTTCACGAGGCGCGCAAACAGCGGCTGCGCCATCAATGCGTCACCGATCCAGTTCGGTGCGATAACCAACGCGCGACGCATCAGAGTGAGTGTCCGGTGTCGATAACAAGCGCCGCGCGCGCGATGCGCGCGGCACTCGGATAGGTAAATGGGGAAAGCGGAAAGCCGCACGGCGCGATGCCGTTCGGCCGCACGCGTCGTGCGGTCGAGCCTGCGGCGCGGCGAGCGCGTGATTCAAAACGCGCGCCTCGTGCCGTGCAAGCTGGCTCAGAACCGCTCGATGCGTTGGATCAATGGCCCTTGATCACTTCGCCGTCGCGCAGCTTGTAACGCGTGCTGCAATACGGGCAACGCGCTTCGCCGTGCGACACGTCGATGAAGACGCGCGGATGCGCGCTCCAGCGCGGCATGGCCGGGTTCGGACAATACGCCGGCAGATCTTTTGCCGACAGTTCGACCAGCGGCATTTCCTTGATTTCGCTCATGAGACTTTCTCGTTGTATGCGGGGTGCGTGCAGTGCGCCGCCGTTGGGCTGCGCGGGGCATCTCGAAACGTCGCTCAGATCTTCGTGAGCCAGTGCGCGTATTTCGCGCTCCTGCCGTTCACGACGTCGAAGAAAGCCGACTGCAGCTTTTCGGTGATCGGGCCGCGCGCGCCAGCGCCGATCGTGCGGTTGTCGAGCTCGCGGATCGGCGTGACTTCGGCCGCCGTGCCGGTGAAGAACGCTTCGTCGCAGGTATAGACTTCGTCGCGCGTGATGCGCTTTTCGATCACCTGCAGGTCCATGTCGCGCGCGAGCGTGATGACGGTGTCGCGCGTGATGCCGTCGAGGCACGACGACAGATCAGGCGTGTACAGCTTGCCGTTGTTGACGAGGAAGAAGTTCTCGCCCGAGCCTTCCGACACGTAGCCGTCGACGTCGAGCAACAGCGCTTCGTCGTAGCCGTCGGCGATCGCTTCCTGGTTCGCGAGGATCGAGTTCACGTACCAGCCCGACGCCTTCGCGCGCACCATCGACACGTTCACGTGATGGCGCGTGAACGACGACGTCTTTACGCGGATGCCCTTGGTGATGCCGTCTTCGCCAAGGTATGCGCCCCACGGCCACGCGGCGATCGCGACGTGAATCGTGTTGCCCTTGGCCGACACGCCGAGCTTTTCCGAGCCGACCCAGATGATCGGGCGCAGATAGCACGAATCGAGCTTGTTCTCGCGGACCACTTCGCGCTGCGCGGCGGCGAGCGTTTCATGGTCGAACGGCACGTTCATCTGGAAGATCTTCGCCGAGTTCAGAAGGCGCTTGGTGTGCTCCTGCAGGCGGAAAATCGCGGTGGCGCCGTCGGCCGTCTTGTAAGCGCGCACGCCCTCGAACACGCCCATGCCGTAGTGCAGCGTATGGGTGAGCACGTGGATTTTGGCATCACGCCACTCGATGAGCTTGCCATCCATCCAGATCTTGCCGTCGCGGTCGGCCATTGACATACGGTTCTCCAGCAGGTGCGTTATGAGGTGCGGCCATGAGCGCAGGACATGGCCGGGAGCGCTATTTTAGCGTCTTTTGCACACACCACGGGCATTTGGGCGCACCCCGGACGCTATAATCCAGCGCACGCATAAATCAAATCCGGATGCGCCAGCGGGTGGTCTCGCAAGCTGGCGCCGACCTGGCCTTTTTGACGGCGTTTCCTGCGCCCGCACCCTTCGCCCGATGCTCGCTCGACTGTCCGACACCGATCGCCGCGCTTTTCGTGAAGGCGCGCGCGCCTACGCCCCCACGCTGATGGCGATTTTTTCCTGGGGCCTCGTGACCGGCATCGCGATGAGCAAGTCCGTGCTGACGCTGCCGCAGGCGCTCACGATGTCGCTGCTGTGCTACGCCGGATCGTCGCAGCTGGCGGTGTTGCCGCTCCTCGCGGCGAAGCTGCCGGTGTGGACCGTGTTGCTGACCGCGGCGATGGTCAACACCCGCTTCGTGATCTTCAGCGCCGGCCTCGCGCCGCACTTCCCGTATCTGTCGATGTGGCGGCGCATCGTGCTGGGCTATTTCAACGGCGACGTGATCTATCTGCTATTCGTCAAGAAGAGCTTTCCGACCGGCTACGTGCCGGGCAAGGAGGCGTACTTCTGGGGCATGGCGGTATCGAGCTGGCTGTCGTGGCAGGTGTCGTCGATCATCGGCATCCTGCTCGCGAGCCTGATTCCGGACAATTGGGGGCTCGCGCTGGCCGGCACGCTCGCGCTGCTGCCGGTGATGGTGTCGGCGATCGCCACCCGCTCGACGCTGGTCGCGGTCAGCGTGGCCGGCATCGTGTCGCTGCTCGCGCTCGATCTGCCGTACCGGCTGGCGTTGCCGCTCGCGGTGATCGCGGCGATCGCGGCCGGTAGTGCGGCCGATCTGATGATCGAGCGCGCCGACCTGCGCCGCATTCGTGGCGTGAACGATCGCGCCGGAGACTCCCGATGACCTCCACGCAAATCTGGCTCGCCATTTTCGGCATGACCTTCGTCACCGCGCTCACGCGCGCGATGTTCCTGATCGGCGGCGAGCGCACGGTACTGCCGGCGCGCGTGCAGAAGATGCTGCGCTACGCGCCGGCCGCCGCGCTCGCCGCGGTGGTGGTGCCCGACGTGCTGACGACGTCCGATGGGCTGTCGTTCGCGCCTTCCAACCATGAGCTTTACGCGACGCTCGCCGGCCTCGGCTGGTTTTTGTGGCGGCGCACCATGCTCGGCACGATCGTGACCGGAATGGTCGTGTTCACGCTGATGCGCGTCTTCCTGTGAGGGCCGGGCCCGGGGTGCGGCGATGAATGCTACGTCGCGGCATCTGCGGCCTTGCGATCAAATGCGCGAGATTCGCCGCGTCGCGGATCAGAAGGCCGTTGGGATCAGTTAAAATGCTTTTTCCGGGTTGAGCGCGCCGCAGCCAGGCGCCTGGTGCCGCGGCCGGCCGCAGGCGCCCGATCCCGCGGAGCCGTTGGGCCGAAGCGCTGGAGTTCGCTGCGCCTCGTCCCCGCGCGCTGTCCGTCACCGCCTTCTCATCAACTCGCATACTCAAGCCCATGAACAAGGTATTGCGTCTCTCCGACCTGATCGCCGAAGGCAAGCTGTCCGGCAAACGCGTGTTCATCCGCGCCGATCTGAACGTGCCGCAGGACGATCAAGGCAACATCACCGAAGACACCCGCATCCGCGCTTCCGTGCCGGCCATCAAGGCCGCGCTCGACGCCGGCGCCGCGGTGATGGTCACCTCGCACCTTGGCCGTCCGACCGAAGGCGACTTCAAGCCGGAAGATTCGCTCGCACCAGTGGCGAAGCGTCTCGCGGAGCTGCTCGGCCGCGACGTGCCGCTCGTCGCGAATTGGGTCGAAAAGGGCGTGAACGTCGCGCCGGGCTCGGTCGTGCTGCTCGAAAACTGCCGCGTCAACAAGGGCGAAAAGAAAGATTCCGACGAGCTCGCGCAGAAAATGGCCAAGCTCTGCGATATCTACGTGAACGACGCGTTCGGCACCGCCCACCGCGCCGAAGCGACTACGCACGGCATCGCGAAGTACGCGCCGGTTGCCTGCGCGGGTCCGCTGCTCGCCGCTGAGCTCGAAGCGCTCGGCAAGGCGCTAGGCGCACCGAAGCGTCCGCTCGTGGCGATCGTCGCGGGCTCCAAGGTGTCGACCAAGCTGACCATCCTGAAGTCGCTCGCGAAGAAGGTCGACCAGCTGATCGTCGGCGGCGGCATCGCCAATACGTTCATGCTCGCGGCCGGCCTGAAGATCGGCAAGTCGCTCGCCGAAGCCGATCTGGTCGACGAAGCGAAGGCGATCATCGACGCGGCCAAGGCCCGCGGCGCCTCGGTGCCGATCCCGACCGACGTCGTCACGGCCAAGGAGTTCTCGCCGACCGCGAAGGCAGAAGTAAAGGCCGTCGCCGATGTGCAGGACGACGACATGATCCTCGACATCGGCCCGGAAACGGCCAAGGTGCTCGCCGCGCAACTCGAGAAGGCCGGCACGATCGTGTGGAACGGCCCGGTCGGCGTGTTCGAGTTCGACCAGTTCGGCAACGGCACGAAGACGCTCGCGGACGCGATCGCGCGCTCGGCGGCGTTCTCGATCGCAGGCGGCGGCGATACGCTCGCGGCAATCGCCAAGTACGGCATCCACGACCAGGTGAGCTACATTTCGACGGGCGGCGGCGCATTCCTCGAGTTCCTCGAGGGCAAGAAGCTGCCGGCGGTAGAAGTTCTGGAATCGCGGGCTTAACGTGGCGACGCGCTCCCCAGCGGCGAAGTCGACCAAGGCGCGTGGCGTGAAAGCGCCGCGCGGTAACGCGGCAACGCCGGCAGGGGAGCGCGCGACACGCGCGGCCGCTGCGTCGGCAGCGGCCGGACAGGACGAGGCTGCCGAAGCGCCGATAGCGCCCGCGGGACCGGTTGCAGCGCATGCTCCGACCGGCGACGCGGAGCAGCCCCCAACGGCACAGGTCGAAGCTGCTCAACACGATTCGGCCCGGCCGGAACAGCCTTCCGGCAAGCAGGGCAGCAAATCTCCGGCGCGCGAGGCGCCGCTCTCGAATATCGCATCACCCGCATCACTCCACAAAGCGACACCGGCCACAACCGGCGCGCGACCCCAGCCAGCATCTTTCGATGCGCGAACTCCGCAGCAGCCCCGCAGCGCTCTTACCAGCGATCCTATCCAGACGAGGAGACTCATGCATCGCGCCACCAAGATTGTCGCTACTATCGGTCCGGCTTCCAGCACGCCGGAAATCCTGCTGCAAATGATTCAGGCGGGATTGGACGTGGTGCGGCTCAATTTCTCACACGGCACCGCGGACGACCATCGCCAGCGCGCCGAATTCGTGCGCGAGGCGGCCCGTCAGGCCGGCCGCGAAGTCGCCATCATGGCTGACCTGCAAGGCCCGAAGATCCGCGTCGGCAAATTCGAGAACGGCCGCACGACGCTCGTCACCGGCAATCCGTTCGTCCTCGATGCCGACTGCGAGCTCGGCAACGACGAGCGCGTCGGCCTCGACTACAAGGATCTGCCGCGCGACCTGAAGCCGGGCGACGTACTGCTGCTCAACGACGGCCTGATCGTGCTGAACGTGCAGCGCCTGATCGGCAACGAGATCCACACGGTCGTGAAGATCGGCGGCGAGCTGTCGAACAACAAGGGCATCAACCGCCAGGGCGGCGGTCTGTCGGCGCCCGCGCTGACCGCCAAAGACATGGAGGACATCCGCACGGCGATGTCGCTCGGCGTCGATTTCGTCGCGGTGTCGTTCCCGAAAAACGCGACCGACATGGAAATGGCCCGCCAGCTCGCGAACATCGCCGGCGCGCCGTACGGCATCAAGCCGAAAATGATCGCGAAGATCGAGCGCGCGGAAGCGATTCCGGCGCTGCAAGGCATCCTCGACGCGTCGGACGGCATCATGGTCGCGCGTGGCGATCTGGCCGTGGAAGTGGGCAATGCCGCGGTGCCGGCGCTGCAAAAGCGCATGATCCGGATGGCGCGCGAATCGAACAAGTTCGTGATCACCGCGACGCAGATGATGGAGTCGATGATCCACGCGCCGGTGCCGACCCGCGCGGAAGTGTCGGACGTCGCCAACGCGGTGCTCGACGGCACGGACGCGGTGATGCTGTCGGCGGAATCGGCGGCGGGCAAGTACCCGGTGCAGACCATCGAGACGATGGCCGCGATTTGCGTCGAAGCGGAAAAGTCCGAGCAGTCGGAGCTCGACAAGGACTTCCTCGACCGCACGTTCACGCGGATCGACCAGTCGATCGCGATGGGCGCGCTGTTCACCGCCTATCACCTGGGCGCCAAGGCCATCGTCGCGCTGACCGAATCGGGCTCGACCGCGCTGTGGATGTCGCGTCACTGGACCCACGTGCCGATCTTCGCGCTGACGCCGCGCGTCGGCAGCGAACGGGCGATGGCGCTGTACCGCAACGTGACGTCGCTGCATCTGGACACCAACACCGACCGCGACACGGCGCTGCAGCAGGCGCTCGAAACAGTGGTCGGCAAGGGCTACGCGTCGCACGGCGACATGGTCGTGCTGACGGTCGGCGAGCCGATGGGTCAGGCGGGCGGCACCAACACGTTGAAGATCGTGCGGGTCGGTGAACCGTACTGATCAGGCAGGACTGCTCGATCGGCACAGGCTCGATTGAGCGAAGCAGGGCGGCGAAACCCGCACGGTCCATGTGCGACGGCGCACCAAAGTGCCGGTGTCATCGCGGGAACGCCCCCTGCTTCGCGATAAAATCGCCGCAAAAGATGCCGACGGCAAAAGAATTCGTTTCAATCTAAGGAGTTTCAGCATGCCTCTCGTATCAATGCGTCAACTGCTGGACCATGCTGCGGAAAACGGCTATGGCCTTCCGGCATTCAACGTGAACAATCTGGAGCAGGTGCAGGCGATCATGGCCGCGGCCGACAAGGTCAACGCCCCAGTCATCATGCAGGCGTCGGCCGGTGCGCGTAAGTACGCGGGCGAGCCGTTCCTGCGTCATCTGATCGAAGCGGCGGTCGAGTCGTATCCGCACATTCCGGTCGTGATGCACCAGGACCACGGTCAGTCGCCGGCGGTGTGCATGGCGGCGATTCGCAGCGGCTTCACCAGCGTGATGATGGACGGTTCGCTCGAAGCCGACGGCAAGACGGTCGCATCGTACGAGTACAACGTCGAAGTGTCGCGCAAGGTCGTTGAGGCGGCGCACTCGATCGGCGTCACCGTGGAAGCGGAGCTGGGCGTGCTCGGTTCGCTCGAAACGATGAAGGGCGACAAGGAAGACGGCCACGGCGCCGAAGGCACGATGACGCGTGAACAACTGCTGACCGATCCGGAGCAGGCGGCCGACTTCGTCAAGCTGACCCAGTGCGACGCGCTGGCCATCGCGATCGGCACCTCGCACGGCGCCTACAAGTTCAGCAAGAAGCCGACGGGCGATATTCTCTCGATCCAGCGCATCAAGGAAATCCATCAGCGCATTCCGAACACGCACCTCGTGATGCACGGCTCGTCGTCGGTGCCGCAGGAGCTGCTCGCAGAAATCCGCGAATTCGGCGGCGACATGAAGGAAACCTACGGCGTGCCGGTCGAAGAAATCCAGGAAGGCATCCGTCACGGCGTGCGCAAGGTCAACATCGATACCGACCTGCGTCTGGCGATCACGGGCGCGATCCGTCGCTACATGGCGACCAACCCGGGCAAGTTCGATCCGCGCGATTACCTGAAGCCGGCGCGCGAAGCGGCGATGAAGATCTGTATCGACCGTTACACACAATTCGGCTGCGAAGGCCAGGCTGGCAAGATCAAGCCGGTTTCGCTTGATAAAATTGCGCAGAAGTACAAGTCGGGCGAGCTCGCGCAAGTCGTCCGTTAAGCTGTAGTTTTGGCTCCGCGCCTGGCCGTTTGGCCAGGTTGTCGTCCGATCGCCGTTCCCGCATCATCGGGGGAACGGCGTTTCCCTTTTGTTCCGGTCACATTTTTTGCACCACTTTTAGCGAACCACGACGATGTCTACCCTCTACGAATCCACGCTCCGCTCGCTGCCGCTGCTCGGCCGCGGCAAAGTCCGCGACAACTATGCGGTGGGCAACGACCAGTTGCTGATCGTCACGACCGACCGTCTGTCGGCGTTCGACGTGATCATGGGCGAGCCGATTCCGAACAAGGGTCGCGTGCTCAACGCGATGGCGAACTTCTGGTTCGAGAAACTGAAGCACGTGGTGCCGAACCACCTGACGGGCGTCGCGCCGGAGTCGGTGGTCGCGCCGGACGAAGTCGAGCAGGTCAAGGGGCGCGCGGTGGTCGTCAAGCGTCTCGAGCCGATCCTCGTCGAAGCGGTGGTGCGCGGCTATCTGGCCGGCAGTGGCTGGAAAGATTACCAGGCCACCGGTTCGGTGTGCGGCGTGCAACTGCCGCCGGGTCTGCAGAACGCGCAGAAGCTGCCCGAGCCGATCTTCACGCCGGCCGCCAAGGCCGAGATGGGCCACCACGACGAAAACATCACCTACGACGAGATGGAGCGCCGCATCGGCACCGAACTGTCGGCCACGATCCGCGACATTTCGATCCGTCTGTATAAGGAAGCCGCTGATTACGCGGCCACGCGCGGCATCATCATTGCGGACACGAAGTTCGAATTCGGTCTGGACAACCACGGCAAGCTGTACCTGATGGACGAGGCGCTGACCGCCGATTCGTCGCGCTTCTGGCCGGCGGACCAGTACCAGGTCGGCACGAACCCGCCGTCGTTCGACAAGCAGTTCGTGCGCGACTGGCTCGAAACCCAGCCGTGGAAGAAAGAGCCGCCGGCGCCGAAGCTGCCGGACGACGTGGTCGCGAAAACGGGCGAGAAGTACCAGGAAGCGCTCGAGCGCCTGACCGGCCACAAGCTCGACTGATCTGATCGCGCGCGCCGTGTCAGGCGCGCATCGCCGGGAAACAAGGAAGCCGTAAGATGAGTGAAGCACAAACCGCCCATACGCATGATGCGCCGGTCGTCGGCGTATTGATGGGCTCCAGTTCCGACTGGGAAGTGATGAAAAACGCCGTCGCGATTCTGCAGGAATTCGGCGTGCCGTACGAAGCGAAGGTCGTGTCCGCGCACCGCATGCCCGACGAAATGTTCGCCTATGCTGAAAGCGCGCGCGAGCGCGGCATTCGCGCGATCATCGCGGGTGCGGGCGGCGCCGCGCATCTGCCGGGCATGCTGGCCGCGAAGACCACGGTGCCGGTGCTCGGCGTGCCGGTCGCGAGCAAGTATCTGAAGGGCGTCGATTCGCTGCATTCGATCGTGCAGATGCCCAAGGGTGTGCCGGTCGCGACGTTTGCGATCGGCGAGGCGGGTGCCGCGAACGCGGCGCTGTTTGCGGTGTCCCTGCTCTCCGGCACCAGCGCCGAATACGCGGACAAGCTCGCTGCATTCCGTGTGCGCCAGAACGAAGCGGCTCACGCGATGGTATTGCCGGCGCTGTAAGCGCGCTGGTTGTTTTATAAGACGTCTCCTGTCCGACCCCCGGCCGGATGCCCGCCGCTCGCTGTGCGAGCGCGACGCGTATCCGGCCGCGACCGACCACCAAGATGAACCCTGACAACACACCGGTTTCACCGATTCTGCCCGGCGCATGGCTTGGCATGGTCGGTGGCGGCCAGCTCGGCCGCATGTTCTGTTTTGCCGCCCAGGCGATGGGCTATCGCGTCGCCGTGCTCGATCCGGACGAAACCAGCCCGGCCGGCGCGGTCGCCGACCGCCACCTGCGCGCGGCCTACGGCGACGAAGCGGCGCTGACCGAACTCGCGCGGTTGTGCGCGGCGGTGTCGACCGAATTCGAGAACGTGCCGTCCGCGAGCCTCGACTTTCTCGGCAAGTCCACCTTCGTGAGCCCGGCGGGGCGTTGCGTCGCCGTCGCGCAGGACCGGATCGCCGAGAAGCGCTTTATCGCGTCGTCGGGTGTTACGGTTGCACCGCACGTCGTGATCGAGTCGTCGGATGCGCTTGCGGCGCTGGGCGATGGCGAGCTCGAAGCGGTGCTGCCCGGCATCCTGAAAACGGCGCGCATGGGTTACGACGGCAAAGGCCAGATTCGCGTGCGCAACGCCGAGGAAGTGCGCGAGGCGCATGCGTCGCTCGGCGGCGTACCGTGTGTGCTCGAGAAGCGCCTGCCGCTGAAGTTCGAGGTGTCGGCGCTGATCGCGCGCGCGGCGAGCGGGGCGTCGGTGGTCTATCCGCTCGCGCAGAACACCCATCGCGACGGCGTGCTGTCGCACACCATCGTCCCCGCGCCGGACGCGTCGCCGGCGCTCGTGCAGCAGGCTCAACAGGCCGCGCTGCAGATCGCCGAGAAGCTCGGCTACGTCGGCGTGCTGTGCGTCGAATTCTTCATTCTCGAAGACGGCTCGCTGGTCGCCAACGAAATGGCGCCGCGCCCGCATAACTCCGGCCACTACACGGTCGACGCGTGCGCGACGAGCCAGTTCGAGCAGCAGGTGCGCGCGATGACCGGCATGCCGCTCGGCGACACGCGCCAGCATTCGCCGGCGGTGATGCTGAACATCCTCGGCGACGTGTGGTTTCCGGACGGTCCGAAGCGCGCGGCGGTCACGCCGCCGTGGCAGGAAGTCGCCGCGATGCCGTCAGCGCGCCTGCATCTGTACGGCAAGGAAGAGGCGCGTTGCGGCCGCAAGATGGGCCACGTGAACTTCACCGCGCCGACGCTCGAAGAAGCCCGCACCGCGGCGCGCGATTGCGCGCGGCTGCTGCACATCGCCACCAGCTGACGCGCGCGCCATGCCGGATCAACAGAAACCCGCCGAGGACGCTACCAACGCGTTGCCGGTCAGCGCCGCGCAGATCGAGCACGCGGCGGCCTTGCTCGACGCGGGGGGGCTGGTCGCGTTTCCGACGGAAACCGTGTACGGCCTCGGCGGCGATGCCGAGAACCCGGACGCGGTCGCGCGCATTTACGCGGCGAAGGGGCGGCCGGCCAATCATCCGGTGATCGTGCATCTCGCGCCGCATGGCGATCCGAACTACTGGGTCGAGCATTTGCCGGCGGATGCGCAGCGCCTGATCGACGCGTTCTGGCCGGGACCGCTCACGCTGATCCTCAAGCGCGCTGCGCGCATTCCGGCAGCGGTCAGCGGCGGGCAGGACTCGGTGGGACTGCGCTGCCCGTCGCATCCGGTTGCGCAGGCGTTGCTCGATGCATTCAGCGCGTTGCGCGGCGGGCATGGCGGCGTCGCCGCGCCGTCGGCGAACCGCTTCGGGCATGTGAGCCCGACCACGGCGCAGCATGTGCGCGACGAGTTCGGCAGCGCGATTCATGTGCTCGATGGCGGCGCGTCGGATGTCGGTATCGAGTCGACGATTCTCGATCTGTCGCGCGGCTTTCCGGCGCTGCTGAGGCCCGGTCGCGTGACGCCGCAGGATATCGCCGACGTGCTCGGCGAGGCGCCGCGTCTGCCCGACGGGTCGGACGCGACCGCGCCGCGCGCGTCGGGCACGTTGAAAGCGCATTACGCGCCGCGCACGCCGCTCGTGCTGCTGCCATTCGGCGAGCTCGAGCCGCTTCTCGCGGTGCGCGAGCCGGGCGAGCGCGTCGCGCTGGTCGCGCGCGCGTCGCGTGCGGGACAGTGGGCCGATGTCGACGGCGTGCATTTCGTCGCCGCGCCGGAAGATCCGCACGTCTATGCACGCGAGCTCTATGGCTTGCTGCGCGCGCTCGATCGCGCGAACGTCACGCGGATTCTGATCGAGAAGCTGCCCGATACGATCGAATGGATCGCGCTCAACGATCGGCTCGGGCGCGCGGCGGCGGCATTCGAAGCGCAGCACTGACGCAATCGGATCGCTGCGCTGCATGGCGTGGCCACCGGACAAGGCAAAGGCCCGGCTCGTTCAACGAGCCGGGCCTTTTGCCATCTAGCCAGCCTTAGCGACGCCGGTTAGCTGTCATGTCAATACCGCTAACCCCACGGCCACCGCCGCGTTACTTGCCAAGCCCGCTAGCAGCGATCTGCGTCTCGACCTGCTGTGCGAACAGCGCCTGCAGGTGCGTGGTCGGATGCACGAGGTCGGCGAACATGTAGGTCTGGTCCGCGCCGGCCACCGTGTAGGTTTGCGGCGAGCAGAACAGCGACGACGCAAGCGCGCTGCCGAAGTCCGCCGCCGTCTGGCCGGATGCGAGCACGCTCGGATTGTTCGTCGCGTACGTGGTCGCGCTTTGGGCCATCGACGCCAGGTTACACGCGGTGCCCGCATTCGACACCGTGAAACCGAGCGACTGATAGTTCTGCAACGTCTGGTCGATCCACGCGAATGCGCTCACGTAGATGACCTGCTTGGTCGACGCGAGGCCTTGCTGCAGCACGCCGTTGTAGGTCTTGACGAGCGCGTTGATGAGCGCCTGGCCTTGCGCGCCCGCGGCGAGACCTTGCGGCGTCTGCGCGATGTCCGGCACGTCCGACACCACCACGTGCGTCGCGCCCGACGCGACGACCTTCTGCACCGTGCCGACGAACGTGGTCGCCGCGGTGGTGATGTCCTGCAGCGCGGCCAGCGTGGCCGTCTGCGACGCGGCGGCTGCCGCCGTCTGCGCGTCGGCCGGGGTACCGCCGTTCAGGAGCGCCTGCGTCGCCGCTGCCGTACCGGCAGCCGAGACCGCTTGGACCGCGACGAAGATGTCGTTCGCGCCGCCGTTCATCAGCACGAGCTGGTTCGAATTGAAGCTGTTATTGTGCCCGGCCAGATACTCGGCGACCTGCGTCGTGACCGGCACCGTCGTCGCGGCCATGTTGTTCGGCGCGTAGCCTTCGCCCGGCTGCAGATCGACACGCGAGCCGCCCTGCGCGTAACCGAGGCCGCCCGTCGCGGTGAGCGGCATGCCGAAGCCGCCGACGTACGCGGCGGTGAGCGTGCCGCCGTAGTACTCGGCGACCTTCTGCGTCCAGACCTCACCCGGATTCGTCGTGAAGCGGCCGCCGCCCGTGCCGACGTTCGCCTGGACCGTCGGCATGTATGTGCCGACATCCGACAGGCTGTCGCCGAATGACACGACCTGCAGCGTGACGCCCCCCGGCGGCGTGTTGCTGCTGCTCGAACTATTGTTGTCGCTGCCACCGCCGCATGCCGCGAGCGCGGCGAACGCTGCGCTCGCCACTGCGATCTGCGTGACGCGCAACCATTGCTGTTTCTTCGAAGCGGTTTGATTCATGTTGACTGCATCTCCTCGTATGTGTGGCCCTTGATGCCATGTGTTGCAGGCGGCGTCCACCGCGTTGGCGGCGTGACGACAGCTTACAGAATCTTCTACGGCCGGCGCGATGTCCGAAGCGCGACCGTATGGTTTGAGTTCAAGCCGGCTCCCTTCGCGCGCTGCGCATGATAAGCGGCGGCCCAGGCGGGCGGCGCGAACAGCGCACGCCATTTGTTGCGCCAGCCGCGCACGCTCGCGAAGTCGGCGGCCATCGATGCCCATTCGCGAAACGTCGCCTTCAGCGGGTTGTACGTGTGCAGCGGCTCGACGATGCCGTACCGCGGCGCCTCGTGCGGATCTTCTTCGACGTAGCTGCCGAGCAGGCGATCCCAGATCACCAGTACACCTGCGTAATTGCGATCGATGTAGCGATCGTTGCACGCATGATGCACGCGATGGATCGACGGCGTATTGAACACGTATTCGAGCCAGCCGAGCTTGCCGATCGCCTGCGTGTGCACGAAGAACTGGAAGCCGAGATTGACCAGCACGATCGCGACAATCTGCTTCGGAGCAAAGCCAGGAATGGCGAGCGGAATCCAGAACACCCACATGCCGGCGATCGGGTACATCAGGCTCTGGCGGAACGCGGTCGAAAAATTCATCCGCTCCGACGAGTGATGCGCGACGTGCGCGGCCCACAGCCAGCGCACGCGATGACTGCAGCGATGAAAGACGTAATAGAGCAGGTCCTGCGCGACGAACAGCACGACGAACGACAGCCATGTCGCCGGCCATGTATGAAAGCGGTAATGCTCGTAGAAAAACGCGTAGACAGGGATGATCGCGAGCCACGCGAGCTTGTCGGCGGCCTGCTGCAGCAGCGCGAGCGCGGCGTTGCACAGCGTGTCGCGCCAGCTGTAGAGCCGCTCGGCCGGGCGCGTGCGGCTCACGTGCCACGCCTCCCAGCCGATGCAGGCAAGAAAGACGGGCGCCATGGCGAGCAGCAGCAATTCGGCATCGAATTGCATCTTGTCTCCCTTCCTGGTCCCTGACCGCCGCGCGGTACGCGGCGGGTGGTGTCGTTATCGTTCGTGAGGTCGCGCGGTCTGCACGACCGGCGCCCTGCGCGGCAAGCCCGTGATGTCGCGCGCCGCATGCTGCCCGACAGCGTACACGGTTAGGAGCTTGCCGCGCGCGGCATCGCTAGAAGGAATACTCAGTGGCTGCCGCGCTTGCGCGGGTTTTTCCTGGGCTTCTCGCGCGCTTCCTCGATGGGCGCGGAAACCTTCGTGAAGCCCTGCGACGGGCCTTCGTACACCCATTCGAGCAGCGCGTCGTGCGCGGCGCGCGCCGCTTCCGAATGCGGATCGTTGATCAGGCTGACGACGACATAGCTGTTGCCGTCGGCCGACGCGACGTAGCCGGCGATCGCGCGTACGTCGCGCAGCGTGCCGGTCTTGATGTGCGCGTTGCCGCCCGCGCCCTGGCTGGTCAGGCGGTTGCGCATCGTGCCGTCGACACCGGCGATCGGCAGCGAGTCGACGAACACCTGCGCGACTGGGCTCGCGTTCGCGCGTTGCAGAACATCGGCGAGCGCGAGCGCGGTGATGTGTTCGTCGCGCGACAGGCCCGAGCCGTTATCGAGCGACAGGTATTCGGTGTTCAGGCTGTCGCGCGTCAGGAAAGCTTCGACCGCGTGCGCGGCTTTCGCGGGCGTGGCGGGCGGCCTTTCCTCGGCGGCGCCGATCGTCAGGAACAGGTTGCGCGCCATCGTGTTGTTGCTGAACTTGTTGATGTCGCGAACGATGTCCGACAGCATCGGCCCCTCGTGCCTGGCGACGAGCTTCGCGCCGGCGGGCACCGCGCCTTCGCGGGTCGCGCCCGTGAATGTGCCGCCGGTTTGCTGCCACAGCGCGAGAAAGCCGCGCGCGAAGAACGTCGAGTGATCGAGCACGGCGACGTTGATCGTGCGCGCGTCGCAGCGCACCGGAAAGTCGCCGATGAACGACGCGACGAGCGTGCCGTCAGGCTCCGGCGTGACGGTCGGCGTCGGCAACTCGCCCCGGCATGGGCCGCTCGTCGCACGCAGCTGGTTGTCGATGCGCAGTTGCGCGAGCGCGGGCAGCACGTCGATCGCCACCGTGCCGTCGGGCGACGGCGTCAGCGTGAACGACAGCGATTTGAACGCGTACAGCAGCGGATCGGGGCCGACGTTGTACGGCGCGTTCACGTCGTCGTCGAACGCGGGCAGGTCGCGAGTCGACGGATCGAAGTAGCGCTTGTCGAGCACCAGCGCGCCGTCGATACCGTTGATGCCCGCCTTGTGAATCTTCTGCACGAGGTCGATCAGTTCTTCGGGCACGAGCTTCGGGTCGCCGGTGCCCTGGATGTACAGATTGCCGTGCAGCACGCCGCTCGCGTCGAGCGGGCCGTCCGCGTACGCGCTGGTGCGCCAGCGGTAACCGGGACCGAGGATCGACAGGCCCGAGTAGGTGGTGACGAGCTTCATCGTCGAGGCGGGCATCATCGGCTTGCCGGCGTTCAGCGCGAGGATCGGCGTGCGATCGCCGACCTTTTCGACGACCACGCTGATCGACGACAACGGCACGTGCGCGCGCTGCAGACCGACCATCACCGGCTGCGGCAGTACCGTCGTGACGTTGACGCTCGGATGCGTGGCCTTGACGCGTGCCTCCGCGGTCAGCGGCAGCAGCGTGCCTGCGCCGAGCGCGGCGGCGCAGAGCCAGACGGCTGCGCGCGGCACGACGCGGTTAGGCATGAAGGCTGCGCGATCGAACATACGGCGCGAGTGCAGCGCCATACGGCGTGCGACGGAAGACAGAAAAGCGTGCGTCATGAACGGGTGAACGGGCAAACGGACGAGCAGGATTTCAAGGTCGGCGTGCGAGGGACGATGGAACGGCAAGCTGGGCGCCTTGACGGCGCGGTAGCGCGCCGCGGTCTACCGGCCGTCGCGCGACGCAAAGCGCCCATTGTAGTGACATCCCGCGAGGCTGCGGTGAAAAAAGCGCCACACGCCGCACGGGTCGGAAGCGGGCGCTAGAATGCGGCATCATCGAATGTTTTGGAACGGACAACCATGCGCATCCTGCTAGTCGAAGATGACCGGATGATCGCCGAAGGCGTGCGCAAGGCGCTGCGCGGCGAAGGCTTCGCCGTCGATTGGGTCGAGGACGGCGAAGCGGCGCTGCGCGCGGCGGCGTCCCAGCCTTACGACCTCGCGTTGCTCGACCTCGGTCTGCCCAAGCGCGACGGTCTCGAGGTGCTGCGCGCACTGCGTGCGCGCGGCCATGCGCTGCCGGTGCTGATCGTCACCGCGCGCGACGCGGTCGCCGATCGTGTCAAGGGCCTCGACGCCGGCGCTGACGATTACCTTGTCAAACCTTTCGATCTCGACGAGCTCGGTGCGCGGATGCGCGCGCTGATCCGGCGCCAGTCCGGCCGCAGCGATTCGACGATTCGCCACGGCAATTTGACCCTCGATCCCGCGTCGCACCAGGTGACGCTCGATGGCGCCCTGGTCGCGCTATCTGCGCGCGAATTCGCGCTGCTCGAGGCGCTGCTCGCGCGACCCGGCGCGGTGCTGTCCAAGAGCCAGCTAGAGGAAAAGATGTATGGCTGGGGCGAGGAGATCGGCAGCAATACCGTCGAGGTCTATATCCACGCGCTGCGCAAGAAGCTCGGCGCCGATCTGATCCGCAACGTCCGCGGGCTTGGCTACATGATCGCGAAGGACGCCTGAGCCGATGCGCTCGATTCGCCGACAACTGTTGTTCTGGCTGCTCGCGCTCGTGCTGCTCGGCGTCGGCATCGCGGGCTGGCTGATCTACCGGCAGGCACTCGCCGAAGCGAACGAGCTGTTCGACTACCAGCTCGAGCAGATCGCCGCAGCGCTGCCGGCGGAACCGTTCTCGCAGGTGCTCGGCCGCGATACCGGCGACGAGGGCATCGTGCTGCAGATCTGGAACCGCAACGGCATGCTGATGTATTACTCGCGGCCGCGTGCGCCGCTCGCGCCGCGCGCCGAACTCGGTTTTTCGACCGAGCGCACCGACCGCGGCGAATGGCGCGTATATGGCGCGATCGTCGGCGACAACGTCGTGCAGCTCGCGCAGCCGCTGTCGGTGCGCAACCGGCTCGCCGCCGATGTCGCGCTGCGCACGCTGTGGCCGCTGATCGTGCTGCTGCCGCTGCTCGGACTCGCGGTATGGGTGATCGTCGGTCGTGGGCTGCGGCCGCTGCGGCGCGTGACGAGCGCGCTCGACACCCGTCATCCCGAAGCGCTGGATCCATTGCCTGATCAGCGCCTGCCGCTCGAAGTGCGGCCGCTCGTGCGTGCGCTGAACGGGCTGCTGCAGCGGCTCGCGACCGCGCTCGATATCCAGAAGGCGTTCGTCGCCGATGCCGCGCACGAATTGCGCACGCCGCTTGCCGCGGTACAGATTCAGGCGCAACTGGTCGCGCGCGCGAAGGACGACACAGCCCGCAGCGAGGCGCTCGTCGATCTGCAGGCGGGTGTCACGCGCGCGACGCGCCTCGCCGAGCAACTGCTCGCGCTCGCGCGCGCCGAGCCGGACGGCGCCGCCGGCGCAGTGATGCTCGATCTGCGCGAGCTGCTGCAGGAGTGCGTCGCGACCTACGCGCCGCTCGCAATGAATCGCGGCGTCGACCTCGGCATCGAGGCGAGCGAGGCCGCCAGCGTGACCGGCGACGCCGAAGCGCTGCGCGTGATGTTCAACAACCTCGTCGACAACGCGACCAAGTACACGCCGCGTGGCGGCCGCGTCGACGTCAGCCTGCGTGTCGAGGACGGCCATCCGGTCGTGCGGATCGCCGATAGCGGCCCCGGTATCGATCCCGCCGATCGCGAGCGCGTGTTCGACCGGTTCTATCGCGCGGGAGCGGGCGCGAATCGCGCGCGCACCGACGTGGCGGGCAGCGGCCTCGGTCTCGCGATCGTGCGTCGGATCGCCACCCAACATCATGCGCAAGTGTCGCTCGACGACTCGCCGGCCGGTGGTTTGCAGGTCATCGTACGCTTCTGATCATGGTGATTTACTGTTCGGCCAACGCCGGCGTTCGTGCTGGCGCGGCGGTCCGTAGCGGCCGGTCCGATAAGGTTCCCATGATCTGGCGCTGCTTAAGACTCTTTTAAGTGATGCCCCTTACGCTCCTCGACATCCAAAGTCACTTTGTCCAGTCAGGAGCTCATGATGAACGCGAAAACCTTGTCCCGCGGCGCCGTTGCGGTAGCTGTGGCCGCTGCGCTTTCAGCCGGCTATGTGGCGGGCCATCGCGACGTGCCAGCACCGCAGATCATCTCGCCGGCGCAAGCCGCCGCGATGATGCCAGCCGAAGCAGCCGCCAAAACCGGTATCCCCGATTTCTCCGGTCTCGTCGAGACTTACGGTCCGGCCGTCGTCAACATCAGCGCGAAGCACGTGGTCAAGCAAACCGCGATGCGTGGTAATGGCGGCAACCTCAACGGCAACCAGCTGCCGATCGATCCGAACGATCCGTTCTATCAGTTCTACAAGCGGTTCTTCGGCGGCGTGCCCGGCATGCAGGGCGGCGATGGCGGAGACGCGCCCGACCAGCCGAGCACGAGCCTCGGCTCGGGCTTCATCATCAGCAGTGACGGCTACATTCTGACGAACGCGCACGTGGTCGATGGCGCGAACGTCGTCACCGTGAAGCTCACCGACAAGCGCGAATTCAAGGCGAAGGTGGTCGGCGCCGACAAGCAGTCCGACGTCGCCGTGCTGAAGATCAACGCGAGCGATCTGCCGACGGTGAAGATTGGCGATCCGCGCCAAAGCAAGGTTGGTCAGTGGGTCGTCGCGATCGGCTCACCGTACGGCTTCGATAACACCGTGACCTCGGGCATCATCAGCGCGAAGTCGCGTTCGCTGCCCAATGAGAACTACACGCCGTTCATCCAGACCGATGTGCCGGTGAACCCTGGCAACTCGGGCGGTCCACTCTTTAATCTGCAAGGCGAAGTGATCGGCATCAACTCGATGATCTACTCGCAGACGGGCGGCTTCCAGGGCCTGTCGTTCGCGATCCCGATCAACGAGGCGATCAAGGTCAAAGACGATCTCGTCAAGACCGGTCACGTGAGCCGCGGCCGCCTCGGCGTCGCAGTACAGGGCTTGAACCAGACGCTCGCCGAGTCGTTCGGCATGCAGAAGCCGCAAGGCGCGCTGGTCAGCTCGGTCGACGCCAACGGGCCGGCGGCCAAGGCTGGCTTGCAGCCGGGCGACGTGATCCTGTCGGTGAATGGCGACGAAGTGAGCGATTCGACGGATCTGCCGGCGAAGATCGCAGGTCTCGCGCCGGGCAGCTCGGCGACGCTGAAAGTGTGGCGCGATAAGGCCAGCAAGGACGTGAAGGTGACGATCGGCTCGTTCTCGGATGCAAAGGTTGCGTCGGCGAACAAGACCGATCAGCAGACCCAGTTGCAAGGCCGTCTCGGCGTCGCTGTGCGGCCGTTGACGCCGGAAGAGAAGAGCAGCGCGTCGGTGTCGCACGGTCTGCTCGTACAGCAGGCAGGCGGCGCGGCGGCGAGTGCAGGCATCCAGGCGGGCGACGTGATTCTCGCGGTCAATGGCCGTCCGGTCACGAACATCGATCAGCTGAAGCAGATGATTTCGGGCGCAGGCAACAGCATTGCGCTGCTGATCCAGCGGGATAACGCGCAGATTTTCGTGCCCGTAGATCTCGGCTGATCCAGTATCCGGGCGGTTCGAACGGATCGCCCACCCCAGTTTGAGCTGTAGTAGCGATTGCCGGTCCTTTGCATTTACTGCAAGGACCGGTTTTTTTTCGCCTGTCCGCACCGTGCTACGGCGAGCAGCGCGGGCAGGGCGAAACGCGCCACGCGGCTTGTTGTCACGGTCGCGCATGTCCAGTCGACGCAACCGGATGGTTGGCACACAGGTTGCTTCGACCTTGATTTGGGCCTGTTCGGGGATTGGGCAAGGACTGCAACAAGGAGAGCGAACCGATGAAAACCCAACGCAATCAGCAAAGAATCGTAGCCGTCGCGCTGTGCGCGGCGCTCGCGCTCGGACTGGCGGGCGGTGCGTACGCGCAGCAGGCGGGCGTGACCGGTGGCTCGACGACCGACAACACCAGCGCGGGCAACACCAACGGTGGCGGTCTGCCGCAAGTCCAGCAGCAGGGCGACGTGTCGTACGTGTCGGGCGGCGTCGGCCTCGACGAATCGCGGGCGTTGCGACAAGCGCAAAGCCAGTGGCCACTGACGTTGCGCTTCACCGGACCCAACGCCGAGTTTCTCGCGGATGTGCACGTGCGTATCGTCGATGCCCATAACGGCGAAGTGCTGAACACGACGTCGCGCGGACCGTTCATGCTGGTGCGCTTGAGCCCCGGCCGCTATACGGTGCACGCGAAATACAACGACAGCGAGCAAACCCGCCCGGTTAGCGTGCCGGCGCACGGCAACGTCAAATCCGCGTTCATCTGGAACGCGAAGTAACGGGTCGATCGGTCCGCCGCCGCGCAGCAAGCTTGCGCAATCGGCCGAAGTTTGGCCGATAATGAAGCCACGGGCAGCTCCCGTGGCTTTGCCGTTCCGGCGGCAACAGCCGGTAGTGCAGCACCCACCCCATCACGGAGCCTGGACATGAGCGATGCGTCGACATCTGCGGGACGGCTGGACGGCCATACCATCGTGATCCGCGACAACGGTCACCGCGTGCGCGTGATTCACGGCGGCGTGACGATGGCCGACACCCAGGCCGCGCTGACGCTATCGGAGACCGGCCTCGCCGACGTGTTCTATTTCCCGCGCGAGCACGTGAACATGGCCCGGCTCGAACGCTCGACGCACACGTCGCATTGTCCGTTCAAGGGCGACGCGTCGTACTTCCATCTGCGCACCGAAGATGGCGTGATCGAGAACGCGGTGTGGTGCTACGAGGCGCCGTTCGAGCAGGTCAGTCGCATCAAGGGCTATCTCGCTTTTTACGCATCGCGCGTCGACCGCATCGATCAGACGTCCTGATCCCGCAGTCGGCGCGTTCATCGGGGAGGTTGTCATGGAACTGAACGACGCGTTACGGATTCCGCTGGCGCCGTCCGAGGTCTGGGACGCGTTGCAGGACCTCGCGCTGTTGCGTGCCAGCCTCGACAACTGCGAGTCGTTCGTGCGTCTCGCCCACGGCGAATACGCGCTGACGATGACCGTGCCGCTCGGCCCGTTGCGCGCGCATTATCAGGCGCGCGCGCACGTCGCCGGCCAGGATTCCGGCCCGGCGGACGCGCAGCGCCGCACCATCAACTTCAAGGCCCTGGCCGAGGGCATCGGCGCGTTGCGCGGTCAGATCGAAGTGCGTTTGCGCGCGGACGAGGGGCGGGAGCGCGGCACGCGCATCGACTACACACTGTGGGCGACGTCGTCGGGACCGCTCGCCGAGTTGCCGACGCGCCAGCTCGAGAACGCCTTGCGTCAGATCGCCGACGATTTTTTCGCCGAGTTCGACGCCGTCGTGCGCGCCAAGCACGGCAAAGGGCCGAACCGCGCGCGTGGCACGGCGCCGCGTCGCCAGCACGTGTTTTTGCGGCCGATCACGCTCGGCGGCATCGCGCGGCGAGCGCGCATCGAGCACAGCCATGCGCTGTCGGGGCGCGCGGCGAGCGCGTCGCATAGCTGGTCGCATCACGAGCCCGGTCAGCATGTCGTGCCGTACTGGGCGTGGGCCGGGATGATCTTTCTGGTCGCACTATTGTTGTATGTCGCGCGCTGGTTCAGCGAGCATTGAGGCCGCGAGCCGCGCGCAGCCCCTGATGGAACGCGCGACAAACATCCCGCGCGACTACGAAATCCCGGTGACGCACTACGAAATAGCGGTGCTCCCGCCGCCTTCATCTAATCCCCGCGAAACTCCCGCCGCCACGCGCTCGGCGACGTGCGAAACGCGTCCGCGAAATGCTGCCGCAGCGATGCGGCCGAGCCGAATCCGGCGCTCGCCGCGATCGCTTCGACCGACTCGTCGGTGCTTTCCAGCAGCTGTTGCGCACGCGCGAGCCGCTGCGCGAGCAGCCACGCGCCGACGGTGGTGCCGGTCGCGAGCCGGAAGCGCCGCGTGAAGGTGCGGCGGCTCATCAACGCGCGCGCGGCGAGCGTGTCGAGCGTATGCGGCGTGGCCAGGTTGCCGCTCACCCAGTCGAGCAGGCCGGACAGGCGATCGCCGCGCGGCTTCGGCGGCATCGGCTGCTGCACGTATTGCGCCTGGCCGCCCTGGCGATGCGGCGACACGACGAGCCGGCGCGCGACGTGGTTCGCCACCCGCGCGCCGCAGATCTTGCGCAGCACGTGCAGGCAGCAGTCGAGGCCGGCGGCGGTGCCGGCCGAGGTCAGCACGTTGCCGTCGTCGACGTACAGCACGTCGGCGTCGAGCCGCACGCGCGGGTAGCGGCGCGCGAAGTCGTCGGCCCAGGCCCAGTGCGTCGAAGCGGGCCGTCCATCGAGGATGCCCGCGGCGGCCAGCACGAAAGCGCCGAGGCACAGGCCGACGAGCAGCGCGCCGCGCGCATGCGCGGCCCTCAGCGCGTCGAGCAGCGCGGCGGGCGGGGTTTCGGCGGGATCGCGCCAGCTCGGCACGATGATCGTCTGCGCGTCGGCAAGCGCTTCGAGTCCGTGTATGACCGCGATCGAGAAGCCCGCGGTCGTCGCCAGCGCGCCCGTCTCCGCGGCGCAGACGCGGAAGTCGAAGTCGGGAACACCGCCGCCGCGACGGTCCTCGCCGAACACGACGCACGGCACCGACAGATGGAACGGGCTGATGCGGTCGAACGCGACGACGGCGACGACGTGGCGCGGCGCCTGATCGGAGACGTCGTCGGAAGATGCGAAGCTGGTCATGCCGGGCGCCTCATGAAAGCCATAAGTATGGCCCGATTCTAGCGAAGGTTGTCATTCGGGCCGCTGTCGACGGGCGGGCAGCGGAGCAACAATGCCGTTATTGCCGTTGCGCCGCGGCCACCGCGCTGGGCGCGCGCCATCGACCGCTTTTTCTGACTAGGAGCCTTGCCATGAGCACACCCGCGCCGCGCCGTGCGCTGATCGTCATCGACGTGCAGAACGAATACGTGAGTGGCGACCTGCCGATCGAATTTCCGGACGTGCGCACGTCGCTCGCCAACATCGGTCGCGCGATCGATGCAGCGCGCGCCGCCAGCGTGCCGGTCGTGATCGTGCAGAACGTCGCGCCCGCCACCTCGCCGCTGTTCGCGCGCGGCAGCACGGGCGCGGAACTGCACACGGTCGTGAGCTCGCGCGCTCATGATCATTTCGTCGAGAAGTCGCTGCCGAGCGCATTCGCTGGGACCGATCTGGCCGACTGGCTCGCCGCCCGGCAGATCGATACGCTGAGCGTTACCGGCTACATGACCCACAATTGCGATGCCTCGACGATCAACCACGCGGTGCATGCTGGCCTCGCCGTCGAGTTCCTGCACGACGCAACCGGCTCGGTTCCGTATGAAAACAGCGCGGGCTTCGCGAGCGCGGAGGAGATTCATCGCGTGTTCAGCGTGGTGCTGCAGTCGCGCTTCGCGGCGGTCGCGAGCACCGATCAATGGATCGCGGCGCTAAAGAGCGGCGCGCCGCTCGAGCGCGGCAACATCTATGCGTCGAATCAGGCGGCGCGAGCGCGCCGGGCGGTTGCCTGAACCCGGCGCAGGGGCGGTGGCCCGGTCCAAAAACAGAAACGGGCGGTTCACCGAACCGCCCGCTGTTCCAATCCGTCACCTTGGCGCGCCTTCTACGCCGCCTTCCTGCGCAACGCCGGACTCAGGCGCAAGGCGTCGAACATCGCTTCCACCATCTGCTGCGCTTGCGCGCCGAAGTCGGTCGCGTCGGGCAAAAACAGCATGTCGCGCAAAGAACCGCCGACGAACGCGTGGACCATCGCCGCGGCAAGCTTCGTGTCGAGGTCGGCGGGCATCTGGCCTTTGGAGATCGCATTGCGCAGACCGCCCTCGATCTTCGCGAGCCCCTCGCGCATATTGTTCTGATACCGTTCCATCACCGGCCCCATATCTTCGACCAGCTCGCACTTCAGAAACAGAATGTCGAACACGCGGCGGCGGCGCGGATCGTTGGCAGTGTCGCGCAGGCAGACCACGCAGACTTCAATCAGGCGTCCGAGCGGATCAGCTTCGTTGGGATCGAGCGACGCCGCCTTCAGTTCGTCGAGCGGCAGCAGCACGCGGTCGAACATTTCGGTGAACAGCTCGCTCTTATGTGCGAAATGCCAATAAATGGCGCCGCGCGTGACGCCCGCGGCCTGCGCGATATCGGCCAGCGACGTGCGCGATACACCCTTCTCGAAGAAGACCTGTTCGGCCGCGTCGAGAATCCGGTTGCGCGTCTCCAGCGCCTCTTCTTTGGTCCTTCTGACCATATTGGTGTAGCCTGCGCTGATCTTGGGGTTTATGCGGACAGTTTTAAGTCGGTCTGGTGACACTTTGACTGCTTCTGAAGCGAATTGCGACGCGAATCTGCGGTACCCCAGCCTCGGAAGATATGAATGCACTTTTACATGCATTCATGAATGTATATATAATAGCACCCCACGATCGGATAGCCCAAGCCGTGACGAGCGGTTAATATCCGTCACTGTTGCCTTTCGAAAGCGCTTTCGCGGCCGCCAAACGGCGGTGCTGCGCGGCATTCCCCGGTATGGCGCATTCGTAGCAGGGTGCCCTGCAGGCGCGGGTTTGCATCCATGGGCTTCCGGTCGAGCGTCGCGAGACGCTTGTGTGCGCTGTCGTCCCCGGGGTAGGGATGCGCGCACTTTTTCATTACTCAGTCTTTGACAGAGGTCGCTCCATGCGCGTCGAACGGGTTCCATTCCGCTTAATCAGTGCCGCGACGGCTGCCATCTTGCTGGCGGCGTGCGGACCAAAACAATCTGCCCCGCCGCCACAGACGCCCGAAGTCGGCGTCGTCACCCTCCAGCCGACGACCGTGCCCGTCGTCACCGAACTGCCCGGCCGTACCAGTGCCTTCCTCGTCGCGCAGGTGCGCGCGCGGGTCGACGGCATCGTGCTGCGCCGCGAGTTCACCGAGGGTAGTGAGGTCAAGGCCGGCCAGCGTCTGTACAAGATCGATCCGGCGCCGTACATCGCGTCGTTGAACAACGCGAAGGCATCGCTCGCGAAGGCGCAGGCGAACCTGGTGACGACCACCGCGCAGGCCAATCGCTACAAGGTGCTGGTCGCGGCGAACGCGGTCAGCAAGCAGGACTACGACAACGCGGTCGCCGCCGAAGGCCAGGCCGCCGCCGACGTCGCCGCGGGCAAGGCCGCGGTCGATACCGCGCAGATCAACCTCGGCTATACCGACGTGACCTCGCCCGTGACCGGCCGGATCGGCGTGTCGCAGGTCACGCCGGGCGCCTTCGTGCAGCAGAGCGCGGCCACGCTGATGGCCACGGTCCAGCAACTCGATCCGGTCTACGCCGACCTCACGCAATCGAGCCTCGAGGGTCTGAAGCTGCGTCGCGAGGTCCAGGAAGGGCGTCTCAAGACGACCGGCCCGGGCGCCGCGCAGGTCACGCTGGTGCTGGAAGACGGCCGCGTCTACTCCGAGAAGGGCAAGCTGCAGTTCACCGACGTGACCGTCGACCAGGGCACCGGCTCGGTCACGGTGCGCGCGATCTTCAAGAACCCGAACCACGTGCTGCTGCCGGGCATGTTCGTGCGCGCGAAGATCGACGAGGGCGTCAACCAGAACGCGCTGATCGTGCCGCAAGTCGGCGTCACGCACGACCAGAAGGGTCAGCCCACCGCGCTCGTCGTCGGCAACGACAACAAGGTCGAGCTGCGTCAGCTCGTCACCTCAGGCACCTTCGGCTCGTACTGGGTGGTCTCGGACGGCCTGAAGGCGGGTGACCGCGTGATCGTCCAGGGCACCGACAAGGCGCATCCCGGCCAGATGGTCAAGCCCGTGCCGGCGCAGCTGCCCGGCAACCCGGCTTCCGACGCCGCCGCAAACGGCGCCCAGACAGGTCAACCCGCGGCTCAGCCTGCCTCCGCCGCTTCGGGCGCGTAATAACAGGGAGCCCGCCTCATGGCAAAGTTCTTTATTGATCGCCCGATTTTTGCATGGGTGATCGCCATCATCCTGATGCTCGCGGGTATCGCGTCGGTGTTCACGCTGCCGATCGCGCAATACCCGACCATCGCGCCGCCGTCCATCCAGATCAGCGCAACCTATCCGGGTGCTTCGGCGAAGACGGTGGAAAACACCGTTACGCAGGTGATCGAGCAGCAGATGAGTGGTCTGGACCACCTGCTGTACCTCGCGTCGACCTCGGACGACACGGGCACGGCCACCATCACGCTGACGTTCGCGGCCGGCACCAACCCTGACATCGCGCAGGTGCAGGTGCAAAACAAGCTGCAGCTCGCCACGCCGCTGCTGCCGCAAGCGGTGCAGCAGCTCGGCACCAAGGTCACGAAGTCGAGCAGCAGCTTCCTGCTGGTGATGGCGTTCGTGTCGACCGACGGCAGCATGAACAAGTACGACCTCGCGAACTACGTCGCGTCGAACATTCAGGATCCGGTCAGCCGTATCGACGGCGTGGGCACGGTGACGCTGTTCGGCACGCAGTACGCGATGCGCATCTGGCTCGACGCGAACAAGCTGAATAACTTCAGTCTGACGCCGCTCGATGTCGAAACCGCGCTGCAGGCGCAGAACGTGCAGGTCGCGGGCGGCTCGCTCGGCGGCACGCCGTCGGTGCCGGGCCAGGTGCTGCAGGCCACGATCACGCAGGCCACGCTGCTCAATACCCCCGAGCAGTTCGGCGACATCCTGCTGAAGGTGAATCAGGACGGCTCGCAGGTGCGTCTGCGCGACGTGTCGCGCGTCGAGCTCGGCGGCGAAAACTATAACTTCGACACCAAGTACAACGGTCAGCCGACGGCGGGCTTCGGTATCCAGCTCGCCACGGGCGCGAACGCGCTCGCCACCGCGAAGGCGGTGCGCACGAAGATCGCCGAACTGTCGAAGTACTTCCCGCACGGCCTGGTGGTGCAGTACCCGTACGACACGACGCCGTTCGTGCGCCTGTCGATCGAGGAAGTGGTCAAGACGCTGCTCGAAGGTATCGTGCTGGTGTTCCTCGTCATGTACCTGTTCCTGCAGAACCTGCGCGCTACGCTGATCCCGACGATCGCGGTGCCGGTGGTGCTGCTCGGTACGTTCGCGATCATGAACGTGGTCGGTTTCTCGATCAACACGCTGTCGATGTTCGGTCTCGTGCTCGCGATCGGCCTGCTGGTGGACGACGCGATCGTGGTGGTGGAAAACGTCGAGCGGGTGATGCAGGAGGAGGGCTTATCGCCTCGCGATGCAACCCGCAAGGCGATGGACCAGATCACCGGGGCGCTCGTCGGCGTGGCCCTCGTGCTGTCGGCGGTGTTCGTGCCGGTGGCGTTCTCGGGCGGCTCGGTCGGCGCGATCTACCGGCAGTTCTCGCTGACGATCGTCGCGGCGATGGTGCTGTCCGTGCTCGTCGCGTTGATTCTGACGCCGGCGCTGTGCGCGACGATCCTGAAGCCGATTCCGAAGGGTCATCACGAAAAAGCGACCGGCTTCTTCGGCTGGTTCAACCGTACCTTCAACACGAGCCGCGACAAGTACCACTCGGGCGTGCACCACGTGATCAAGCGCTCGGGCCGCTGGCTCATCATCTACATGGTGGTGATCTTCGCGGTGGGGCTGCTGTTCGTGCGTCTGCCGAAGTCGTTCCTGCCTGACGAAGACCAGGGCACGATGTTCGTGCTGGTGCAAACGCCGTCGGGTTCCACGCAGGAAACTACCGCGCGCGCGCTGAAGGACGTGTCGGACTACCTGCTGAACGAAGAAAAGGCGATCGTCGAATCGACCTTCACGGTGAACGGCTTCAGCTTCGCGGGTCGTGGCCAGAACGCGGGTCTCGTGTTCGTGCGGATGAAGGACTACGCGCAGCGCCAGCACGCGGACCAGAAGGTGCAAGCGCTGGTGGGCCGTCTCTACATGCACTTCAGCACCTACAAGAACGCGACGGTGTTCCCGGTCAATCCGCCGTCGATTCCTGAACTCGGCACCGCGGCGGGCTTCGACTTCCAGTTGCAGGACCGCGCGGGTATCGGTCACGCGAAGCTGATGGAAGCGCGCAACATGCTGCTCGGTCTGGCGGCGAAAGACCCGACGCTCGCGCAGGTACGTCCGAACGGCCTGAACGATACGCCGCAGTTCAAGGTGAGCATCGACCACGAGAAGGCTTCCGCGCAGGGTGTTTCGCTCGCCTCGATCGACCAGACGTTCTCGATCGCATGGGCCTCGGCGTATGTGAACAACTTCCTCGACACTGACGGCCGGATCAAGAAGGTCTACCTGCAGGGCGACGCGCCGTTCCGGATGAAACCGGAAGACGTGAATGCCTGGTTCGTGCGCAACGGCGCGGGCGCGATGGTGCCGTTCTCGGCCTTCGCGAGCACCGAGTGGACCTTCGGTTCGCCGAAGCTCGAGCGCTACAACGGTATTTCGTCGGTGGAAATCCAGGGTGCGGCCGCGCCGGGCAAGTCGACCGGTCAGGCGATGGCGGCGATGGAACGGATCGTCACCAAGCTGCCGGCGGGAGTCGGCTACGAGTGGACGGGTCTGTCGCTGCAAGAGCGTCAGTCGGGTTCGCAGGCGCCAATCCTGTACGGCATCTCGATTCTCGTCGTGTTCCTGTGTCTCGCGGCGCTGTATGAAAGCTGGTCGATCCCGTTCTCGGTGATCATGGTGGTGCCGCTCGGTGTGATCGGCGCACTGCTGGCCGCGACGCTGCGCGGGCTCGAGAACGACGTGTTCTTCCAGGTGGGTCTGCTGACCACCGTGGGTCTGTCGGCGAAGAACGCGATTCTGATCGTGGAATTCGCGCGAGAACTGCAGCAGAGTGGAGGCATGGGACCGATCGAAGCCGCGCTCGAAGCGGCGCGTCTGCGGTTGCGTCCAATCCTGATGACCTCGCTCGCGTTCATTCTCGGCGTGCTGCCGCTCGCGATCAGTAACGGCGCGGGGTCGGCCAGCCAGCACGCGATCGGTACCGGTGTGATCGGCGGCATGTTGACGGCGACCTTCCTCGCGATCTTCATGATCCCGATGTTCTTCGTCGTGATTCGCGCGAAGTTCGGCGGTGAGAAGGAAGACCCGGATGAGGCGCTGCGCCACTATGAACAGCACCATCCGCACGATCCGCCAGGCGGCGCGGCGGGTGGCACGACCGACGGGTCGGATGGCAATGGCTCGGGCAAGGATGGGCATTGAGATGCAAAAACACTCTTTGATTGCAGTGGCGGTCGCGCTGCTCGCCACGGGTTGCACGCTGGCGCCGCACTACCAGCGGCCCGCCGCGCCCGTGACGGCGACTTTCCCGACGGGCGGCGTGTACGACCAGCAGCCGGGCGCGCAGGGCGCGCGCGGCGCGAACGGCCTGGCTGCCGCCGACATCGGCTGGCGCGACTTCTTCGTCGATCCGCGTCTGCAGCAGCTGATCGAAATCGCGCTGAAGAACAACCGTGATCTGCGTGTGTCGGTGCTGAACATGCAGGCGTCGGCGGCGCAATACCGTATCGTGCGCGCGGGCCTGTTCCCGACGCTCGACGCCGCGGCTTCGCAAAGCCGGCAGCGCACGCCGCGCGATCTGCTGGCGTCGCCCAACGGCCCGACGATTACCAACACATATTCGGTGGGCTTGAACGCGTCGTGGGAAATCGACTTCTTCGGGCGCGTGCAGAGCCTGAAGGATCAGGCGTTGGCCACGTACCTCGGCACCGCGCAGGCGCGCAAGTCCGCGGAAATCGCGCTGGTGTCGCAGGTGGCGAACCAGTACATGACGGTGCTCGAATTGGACGATTTGCTGACGGTCACGCAGAACACGCTGAAGACGGCACAGGAGTCGTTTCGGATCACCAAGCTGCAGTTCGACAACGGCACCGGTTCGGAACTCGATCTGCGCCAGTCGCAAACGGTTGTCGAAACCGCGAGCGCGGACCTGCAGGCGCAGATGCGTTTGCGGGCTCAGGCTGACAACGCGCTGGTGCTGCTGATCGGCGAGCCGTTGCCGGCTGATCTTGCGCCAGGCCTGCCGCTGAGCGACCAGAGCCTGCTCACGGATATTCCGGCGGGCCTGCCGTCCGATCTGCTGACGCGCCGTCCCGACATCATGGAGGCCGAGGAAAATCTGCTCGCGGCCAACGCGAACATCGGCGCGGCGCGCGCCGCGTTCTTCCCGAAGGTCACGCTGACCGGCAGCGCCGGCACGCTGAGCCCGACGCTCGGCGGGCTGTTCAAGCCGGGTTCGGCGGCGTGGAGCTTCGCGCCGTCGATCACGCTGCCGATCTTCGAGGGCGGTCAGAACATGGCCAACCTCGATCTCGCCAACATCGAGAAGAACGTGCAGATCGCCACGTATGAGAAGGCGATCCAGACGGCCTTCCGCGAAGTGGCGGACGGACTGGCCGCGCGCGGCACGTACGACGAGCAGATCGCGGCGCTCGAGCGGGATGTCGCGGCCGAGCAGCGCCGGCTGGATCTGTCGACCCTCCGTTATACGAGCGGTGTCGACAGCTATCTTTCGGTGCTGACCGCGCAGACCTCGTTGTACGAGGCTCAGCAGGCGCTGGTCACCGCGCGCATGGAACGTCTGCAGAACCTGGTCACGCTGTACCAGGCGCTCGGCGGCGGCTGGATCGAGCACAACGGCGAGCAGCCGCGTCCGGCCGACGCGCCGGTCGACTACGGTGCGGCGAGCGCACCGGTCGCGGCTTCGGCGGCGACGGCAGGGTAAGCGCTGCGGCTCGACGAACCGCTGAAGTAAAGCAAAAACGCCACGGCATGCCGTGGCGTTTTTGTTGCTTCGCGGCGTTCGGTGCCGCTCGCCGCATCATCGCTGCATCAAAAGCTCAATGCAGATCCGCCGCCCGCAGCATCTCGTTGCTCTGCGGTGCGCCGCCCGCGCTGGCGTCGAGATCGTGCCCGGCGCGGCGAAGCTCGCTCTTCGCCATCTTCTCGCCCTTCACGCCGTTGAAGATCAGGTTCAGCGCGACCGCCGACACCGACGCGAGCAGAATCCCGCTGTGTAGCAGCGGCGACAACGCTGGCGGCAGTTGCGAGAAGAAGTGCGGCGAGACGACCGGCACGAGGCCGAGCCCGATGCTGACCGCGACGATGAAGAGGTTGTGCTGATTCCTCACGAAGTCGACGCGCGACAGCACCTTGATGCCGTTCGCCGCGACCATGCCGAACATCACGATGCCCGCGCCGCCGAGCACGAACGCCGGCACCGACGCGACCACCTGCGCCATCTTCGGGAAGAGGCCGAGCAGCACGAGGATCACGCCGCCCATCGCGCAGACGAAGCGGCTCTTCACGCCGGTCACGCCGATCAACCCGACGTTCTGCGAGAACGACGTATGCGGGAACGAGTTGAAGATGCCGCCGATCAGCGTGCCGAGACCGTCGACGCGCAAGCCACGCACCAGCGTTTTCTGATCGACCGGACGATCGACCATGTCGCCGACCGCGAGAAACATGCCGGTCGATTCGATGAACGTGACGAACATCACGGTGACCATCGTCGCGATCGACAGCGGATCGAAGTGCGGCAGACCGAAGTGGAACGGCATCACGAAGCCGACCCACGGCGCGTGCATGACGCCGTCCAGGTTGACGCGGCCGAGCATCAGCGCGATCGCAAAGCCCGCGACGATGCCGAGCAGCACCGAGATATTGGCGACGAACCCCCTGGCAAACCTGTTGATCAGCAGGATCAGCGTCAGCACGAGCAGCGCCAGGCCGAGATATACCGGATTGCCGTAGTCGGGATTGCCGACACCGCCGGCCGCCCAGTTGATGCCGACCTCCATCAGCGACAGGCCGATCACCGAAATCACGACGCCGATCACGACCGGCGGGAAGAAGCGCAACAGCTTGCCGACCGCGGGCGCGAGCAGAATGCCGATCACGCCGGCCGCGATCGTCGAGCCGAAGATGTCGAGGATGCCGAGCGAAGGATTGGTGCCGATCGCGACCATCGGGCCGACGGCCGCGAACGTGCAGCCCATGATGACGGGCAGGCGGATGCCGAAGATCCACAGTCCGAGCGTCTGGATCAGCGTGGCGATGCCGCAGGAAAACAGATCGGCGCTGATCAGGAAGGCGACCTGGTCTTTCGGCAGCTTCAGCGCCGCGCCGATGATCAGCGGCACCGCGACCGCGCCAGCGTACATGACCAGCACGTGCTGGATGCCGAGAGTGAGCAACTGGCCCGCCGGTAGGCGCTCGTCGCACGGGTGAACCGTGTTCGCTTGCATATCGTCTGTCTCCACCATCTCGTTTTGGGATGACTCCAAGGTATCGGGGACGAAAAGTCGCAACAAGACCATACGTGGCTATTCCGGCATTCCCGGCGACGATATGCAGAGACCTGTTTTGAAAGGCAAATTAAAGCCACGCGTGGGACGGATCGGCCGTCGGACGCCAGAGAACCCTATGCAGTGGGGGCCGCGGGCGGTGCATGGCGTGCGCGGCGCGGGTTCGTCGCGCGAGGGGATATGTGTGAGAATCAATGACGTGTATCACGTTTCACGCATAGTCCTGTTTTGATGACGCTCGCAGCACGGCGGGGTTAACCCGCGAATGGTTTTTTTTCGCGTGTTTTCCGAGCCGTTTGTTCAACGTTCGCGGCGTCTGTGCAGCTTCGCCCTTGAGCTTCGCTTTCCCACTTCGTCGCCAGTCTCGCTGGCTCCTTCTTCACCTCGTTTCAACGTCCCTGCGCTCATGAGTTTTCTCGGCATCGACCTCGGCACCGGCTCCCTGAAAGCGGCAATCGTCGACGAACATGGACGCGAGCAGGCGGTATCGAGCGTCGCTTATGCGCTCGTTACGCCGCACGCGGGTTGGGCCGAAATCGACGTCGAGACCTGGTGGAGCGCGCTCGTCCATGCGATGGCGGGCCTGCCGCGCGAGCTGCGTGACGGCGTGCGCGCGATTGGCTTCTCTGGCCAGATGCACGGCGTCGTGCTGCTCGATGCAAACGGCGCAGCGGTGCGGCGCGCCATGCTGTGGCCGGACTCGCGCGCGCTCGCCATGCTCGACGCGTGGCCCGAGCCGCAACCGAATCCGGTCGCGCCCGGCATGGCCGGACCGCTGCTGCGCTGGCTCGTGCTGCAAGAGCCGGAAGCTGCGCGCCGCACGCGTTGGGCGCTGCAGCCGAAGGACTGGCTGCGCGTCGCGCTCGGCGGCGCGTGCGTGACCGATGCGTCCGACGCGTGCGCGACCGCGCTCGCCGATCCCGCCGGCGCGTGGGACACGGCGCTGCTGCAACGCCTCGAGATTCCGCCCGAGTGGTTCGCGCCTGTGGCGCCGTCGTATGCGGCGGCGGGCGCGCTGTCGCCGCAGGCCGCGCAGGCACTTGGCTTACGGGCCGGTATCGTGCTCGCAACCGGCGCCGCGGATACGCCGTGCGCGGCGCTCGGCAGCGGACTCGTGCGTGACGGCGACGCGCTGCTGACGACCGGCACCGGCGGACAGATCGTCGTGCTCGCGGACGACGAGCCTGCGCCGCTGAAGGGCTTGCATCGCTATCGCGCGGCGAGCGATCACTGGTATCGGATGGCGGCGATGCAGAACGTCGGCATCGCGCTGGAGCGGGTGCGCGGGTGGCTGTCGTTCGGGTGGGCGGAGGCTTACCGAGAGGCATTTGACGATGCGGCTGATGCAAGCGCTCATGCCGCCGCTGAAGTGGCGTCGACGCTGAGCTTCCTGCCGTACCTGACGGGCGAGCGCACGCCGTGGCTGAACCCGCAGGCGCGCGGCGGCTGGCTCGGTTTGTCGCTCGAGCATACGCGCGGCGCGATGATGCGTGCCGCGTTCGAGGGCGTCGCGTTCTCGTTGCGCGCGGGGCTCGACGCGATTCGCGCGAGCGGCGCGCCGGTGACGGCGCTCAAGCTCGCGGGCGGCGGCTCCGTCGATGCGCGCTGGCGACAACTGCTCGCCGATGCGCTCGACGTCGACCTGCATGCGGTCGATTGCCCGAACGCGGCGCCGCGCGGCGCGGCGATCCTCGGCGGTCTCGCGTGCGGCCACTGGCAGACGCGCGATCTCGCCGCGCTCGCGCCGGGCGCGACGCGCGTCGCGGGTCCACGAGGCGATGCGGCGCTTGCTGAACGCTATGCGCGCTTCGTCGATCTGTATGTCCGGGTCGAGCCGTGGTTCGGTGGTAGCGCGCCGTGCGAAGCGCAGTGACAGCGAGGGCGTTGAACACGGTGCCGAGCGCAGCCATCGGCGACGCAGCCTTCACGCACTATGCAATACCATGACGCTTTTCGCGCGCCACGTAGTCGCCGGCACGCGATGCCATTTCGCGTTCACGCACTCACGGACTCACAGGAGCATTGACGATGAAGACCAAAGCAGCAATCGCATGGAAAGCCGGCGCCCCGTTGACGATCGAGGAAGTCGATCTCGAAGGTCCGCGCGCCGGTGAAGTCCTGATCGAAGTGAAGGCGACGGGCATCTGCCACACCGACTACTACACGCTGTCGGGCGCCGATCCCGAAGGCATCTTCCCGGCGATTCTCGGCCACGAAGGCGCGGGCGTGATCGTCGATGTCGGGCCGGGCGTCGGCACGCTGAAGAAGGGCGATCACGTGATTCCGCTCTACACGCCCGAATGCCGTCAGTGCAAGTTCTGCCTGTCGCGCAAAACGAATCTCTGCCAGGCGATCCGCGCGACGCAGGGCAAAGGCCTGATGCCCGACGCGACCTCGCGCTTCTCGCTCGATGGCAAGCCCCTGTTCCACTACATGGGGACGTCGACGTTCTCGAACTACATCGTCGTGCCGGAGATCGCGGTCGCGAAGGTGCGTGAAGACGCGCCGTTCGACAAGATCTGCTACATCGGCTGCGGCGTGACGACCGGCGTCGGCGCGGTCGTGTATTCGGCGAAGGTCGAGGCGGGTGCGAACGTGGTGGTGTTCGGGCTCGGCGGTATCGGGCTGAACGTGATTCAAGGCGCGAAGATGGTCGGCGCGGACAAGATCATCGGTGTCGATCTCAACCCGGGCCGCGTCGAACTCGCGAAGAAGTTCGGCATGACGCACTTCATCAACCCGAACGAAGTCGAGAACGTCGTCGATCACATCGTGCAGCTGACCGACGGCGGCGCCGACTACTCGTTCGAATGCATCGGCAACGTGAAGGTGATGCGCCAGGCGCTCGAATGCACGCACAAGGGTTGGGGGCAGTCGTTCATCATCGGCGTCGCGGCGGCGGGCGAGGAGATCAGCACGCGGCCGTTCCAGCTGGTGACGGGCCGCGAGTGGAAGGGCTCGGCATTCGGCGGCGCGCGAGGCCGCACCGACGTGCCGAAGATCGTCGACTGGTACATGGAAGGCAAGATCAATATCGACGATCTGATTACGCACCGTCTGCCGCTCGAGCGCATCAACGAGGGCTTCGAGCTGATGAAGAAGGGCGAGTCGATCCGCTCGGTCGTGCTCTACTAAGCGAGGAGCGTCGCGATGCTCGAACTACTATCGTCGCACGGCTGCCACGGCGGCGAGCAGCGCTTTTACCGGCACGAGTCGCGCACCATCGGTCTGCCGATGCGCTTCTCGGTCTATCTGCCGCCGCAGGCGTTGCGGGGCAATGCGAAGGTGCCCGCGCTGTTCTACCTCGCGGGGCTGACCTGCACCGAAGAGACGTTCGCGATCAAGGCCGGCGGGCAGCGCTTCGCGGCCCGGCCCGGCATCGCGCTGATCGCGCCGGATACGAGCCCTCGCGGCGCGGGCGTGCCAGGCGAGAGCGATGCGTGGGACTTCGGCGTCGGCGCGGGCTTTTATGTCGACGCGACCGAGCAGCCGTGGGCGCGGAACTACCGCATGTACTCGTACGTGCGCGACGAGCTGCGCGAAACGGCGCTTGCGAACCTGCCGATCGATGGCGCGCGTCTCGGCATCTTCGGTCATTCGATGGGCGGCCACGGCGCGCTGATGCTCGCGCTGCGCAATCCGGACATTTATCGGTCGGTGTCGGCGTTCGCGCCGATCGCGGCGCCGATGCGTTGTCCCTGGGGCGAGAAGGCGTTTAGCGGTTATCTCGGCGAGAACCGTGAAGCGTGGAAGCAGTACGACGCGAGCGAGCTGGTTTCGCACGCGACGCACAAGTTCGCGGAAGGGATTCTCGTCGATCAGGGGCTCGCGGATCAGTTCCTGCCCACGCAGCTCAATCCCGACGTGTTCGAAGCGGCGTGCAAGGCCGCGGGTCAGCCGCTGACGTTGCGCCGGCATGCGGGTTACGACCACGGCTACTACTTCATCTCGACGTTCGTCGAGGATCATCTCGCGCATCACGCGAAGGTGTTGCTCGGCTCAACAACGTCGTAAAACGCGGGCAAAAAAAAACGGCGGCACTTCATGTGCCGCCGTTTTTTCATTTGATCGGCGTAAGCGCCGCTCAATGCCGCTTCAACAGACTCCCGCCATACACCACCGCCGACAGCGCGGTGATCCAGAAGCTCGTCGGGCAATCGGTATAGAACGCGAGCGTCAGCCCGAGCCACGCCTGCGCGAGCGCGAATACGGCCGCGAGCACGAGACCCGTCGACAGCCGCGTGCTCAGGTTCTGCGCGGCGGCGGCCGGCCCCACCATCAGCGTGAACACGAGCAGCACGCCGACGATTTGCGTGCAAGCGGCGACGGCCAGCGCGGCGATCGCGAGAAACAGCACCGACACGCGGCGCAGCGACACGCCCTTCGCTTCGGCCAGCTCCGGTTGCAGCGACGCGAACAGCAGCGGCCGCATGATGGCCGCGAGCGCGGCCAGACTGACGACGCCCAACGCCGCGAGCACACCGAGCGTCGCTGCATTGACGCCGAGCACGTTGCCAAACAGCAGCGCCGTCACCTGCGTCGCGTAGGCGGTGAAGAAATGCAGAAACAGCAGCCCAAAGCCGAGCGACAAGGAAAGGATTACGCCGATCGCGACGTCGCGGCCGGCGAGCCGTTCGCCGAGCGCGCCCATGCCCACACCGGCCGCGAGCGTGAAGCCGATCATCCCCCAGATAGGCGAGATGCCGATCAGCACCGCGCCGGTCGCGCCGGTGAAGCCGACGTGCGACAGCGCGTGGCCCGCGAACGTCTGTCCGCGCATCACCAGAAAATAGCCGACCACGCCGGCCAGCACCGCGACGATCCCCGAGGCCGCGAATGCGTTCACCATGAAATCGTATTCAAACATCGTGCGTGTGTCCGTCGCGGAAGTCGTGCGGGTTTGGGCGACTGTGTGAGTGGCCGTGCGAATGCGTATGTCCGCCGTCCTCGTCGTGTTCGTGCTCGTGATCGTGCTTCTCGACTTCGACGCCGCCCGACATCACGAAGATGCGGCCGTTCACGCGCATCACGTCGATCGGCGAGCCGTACAGACGCGACAGCACCGGCCGCGTGATCACTTCGTCGACGGTGCCGAGCGCCGCGACGCCGCTGCCGAGATACAGCACGCGATCGATCGAGTTCAGCAGCGGATTGAGTTCGTGCGCGGAGAACAGCACCGCGATGCCGAGCTCCTGCTGCACGCGCCGCACCAGTTCGACGACGCTCTTCTGGTGATGCGGATCGAGACTGATCAACGGTTCATCGAGCAGCAGCAGTTTCGGATTGCCGAGCAGGCATTGCGCGAGCAGGAGCCGCTGCCGTTCGCCGCCCGACAACTCCGACAGTGGCCGCTTCGACAGATTCGTCCCGCCGACGAGCTCGAGCACCCGATCGACGTCCGCGCGCGTTTTTGCATCCGCATGCGGCAAGCCCCAGCGATGACCATCGGCTGCCATCGCGACCAGATCGCGGCCGCGCACGCGACGGCCGGCGAGCGCGCTGCGCGTCTGCGGCATATAGCCGATCGACGCGTTGCCGCGCTCGACCGTCTGCCCGAGCACGCGGATCGCGCCGCCCACGGCCGGCACAAGGCCGAGCACCGCGCGCATCAGCGTCGTCTTGCCCGCGCCGTTGGGCCCGAGCACGCCGATGAACTCGCCCTGGTTCACGACGAAGCTGGTATCGCGCAGGATCGTGCGGCCGCCCAGATCGAGCGTCGCGTTGTCGAGTTCGAGCACGGGCCGGTCGCCGCGCGCGGTGGGTGCGCCTGATTGCGCACCTGCTGGCGTTTGATGGCCAGTCGGAATCATGGAGCCTTTCCTTGCGCGTTCGCGCTGGTCGCGCCAATCGCACCGTTCGTGTCACCCGCCGCGAGCGCTTTCTGCAACGCATCGAGCTGCGTCAGCATCCACGTCTGATAGGTCTTGCCGGGCGGCAGGGTTTCGGTGACGCTCATCGTCGGTACCTTCGATTGTTGCGCGAGCTTCAGCATGCGTTTGGTCAGCGCCTCGGTGGCCTGGCTGTTATAGATCAGCACGCGCACGCGCCGCTCGCGCAGATCGCGTTCGAACGCGGCGATATCGGCCGCGCTCGCTTCGGTGTCGTTCATCGTGGCGAGCTGGAAGCGCTGGTTGCGCATGGCGAGGCCAATCGCGTCAGACATATAGCCGAACACCGGCTCCGTCGCCGTGACCGGCAAGCCCGCATAGCGGCCGTGCAGCTCGGCGACCTTCGCGTCGATCGGCTTCAGCGAATCGAGAAACTTCGCGAGGTTCGCATCGTACGCCGGCTTGTGCGCCGGGTCAGCAGCGCTGAGTGCGTCGCAGACCGCGCGCGCGACTTTCGGCATCGTCGCCGGGTCGTACCACAGGTGCGGATTGTCGCCGCCTTTTTTGCCGACGAGGTCGGCCGCAATGATCACCGTGCGATGCGCGCCTTTCGACGCGGCCAGCAGCTTCGCCATCCACGGATCGTAGTCGGCGCCGTTGTAGACGACGAGGCTCGCGTGCTGCAACGCGCGCGCGGTGGCCGGGCTCGCTTCGAACAGATGCGGGTCCTGGTCCGGGTTGCTGAGGATGCTGGTCACGTCGACGCGATCGCCGCCGAGTTGCCGGACCACGTCGCCATAAAAGTTCTCCGCGGCGACGACCGGAATTTTCGTGTCGGCGGCGAACGCGTTGTGGCCGAAGCCGAGCGCTGCGATCGCGAGCAGACAGGTGTACAGGGTGCGCACAGACGTCGAACGCTTCAGCGCGCGGTGCGCTCTGGACAACATCAAGCCGATTGTTTTCATCGTTGTTTCCTGCTGGGTGAGAGTTGAATCAGCCACTCGCGGTGGCAGGGCCAAATACGGGGTGGCGCTTAGCCCGGCGCCGCGCGCCTGATCACGACGAAGTGCCTGCTGCGCCGCCGGCGCCGCCAGGCTTCGCCGCTCGCGCACATGGCCCGCACAGTCCACTGAGCTCGATCACCTGACGATGCACCTCGAAGCCATGCGCGGGTGCGCTGTGCGACAGGCGGTCGGCGAGCTCGTCGCCGGGAATCTCGACAGTCGCGCCGCAACCGTCGCACATCAGGAACTGGCTGCGATGCGGCACGCCGATTTCGCAGCAGGCGACGAACGCGTTCTTCGATTCGATCCGGTGCACGAAGCCGTGCGCGACGAGGAAGTCGAGCGCGCGATAGACGGTGGTCGGCGGCATGCGACCGCGCTGGGGGGCGAGCGCGTCGAGCAACTCGTACGCGCCGACCGGCCGCTCGCTCGCGACGATCGCCGCGTACACCTGGCGGCGCAGCGGCGTCAGCGCGAGCTCCTGCGCCGCAGCGTGCGCGTCCGCATGCGCGAGCCGCATGGCGTGCTGTTCGGCGAGCGAGGTAGTCATCGGCGTGAATCTCCTGACATGGCGGCCCCCGAGCGGGCTGCAAGGTCGAAATGATATAACGTAGCGCGATTTTTTGTCAGCGGCGCGAATCTTCGCACGGCGGCACGCAGCGAACGCGTCGTGGCGACCCGTGGCGCAATGGGCTCGCTCCTGCCGCGCTGCACCATCGAAATTCGTCCGCGTGCCTTGACATGATCCGGTCCGTATCCGATCATTCGATCACTAGCCGAGCAATTGTTCGCGTGATGCGCGTTCGCTCACCGCGCGCCAAAATGTAAAAACGAAGCGGAGACAGGCAGTGGCACGATTGCAGGACAAAGTCGCCATTCTGACGGGCGCGGCCAGCGGTATCGGTGAAGCGGTAGCCCGGCGCTATCTCGACGAGGGCGCGCGCTGCGTGCTGGTCGACGTGAAGCCGACCGACAGCCTCGGCGGCGCGCTGCGCGGCATCTACGGCGAGCGCGTGTTGAGCGTCAGCGCCGACGTCCGGCGCCGCGAGGACATCGAGCGCATCGTCACGAGCACGCTCGGCTGCTTCGGCCAGATCGACATCCTGTTCAATAATGCGGCGCTGTTCGACATGCGCCCGCTCCTCGACGAATCCTGGGACGTGTTCGACCGCCTGTTCGCGGTCAACGTGAAGGGCATGTTCTTCCTGATGCAGGCGGTCGCGCGGCAGATGGTCGAGCAGGGCCGCGGCGGCAAGATCATCAACATGTCGTCGCAGGCCGGGCGGCGCGGCGAGGCGCTCGTGTCGCACTACTGCGCGACCAAGGCGGCGGTGTTGAGCTATACGCAGTCCGCGGCGCTCGCGCTCGCGCCGCATAAGATCAATGTGAACGGCATCGCGCCGGGCGTCGTCGACACGCCGATGTGGAACGAGGTCGACGCGCTGTTCGCGCGCTACGAGAACCGGCCGCTCGGCGAGAAGAAGCGCCTCGTCGGCGAGGCCGTGCCGCTCGGCCGCATGGGCGTGCCCGACGACCTGACCGGCGCCGCGCTGTTCCTCGCGTCGGCCGATGCCGACTACATCACCGCGCAGACGCTGAACGTCGACGGCGGTAACTGGATGAGCTGAATAAAGAGCAGGGAGCGGGCACGTTGACTGCTCCGAGCGGCGCGTCATTCCGTCAAACGAACGCAGCATCACATAACGTACGAGAAAGGAGACAACGATGAAACCAGCTTTCAAATTCGCGCTGAAGGCGGCCGGTGCCGGCGCTGCCACCTGCTTCGCGCTGAGCGCATCGGCGGCGACGGTGACGATCGCGACGCTGAACAATCCGGACATGATCGAGTTGAAGAAGCTGTCGCCCGCGTTCGAAAAAGCGAATCCGGACATCAAGCTGAACTGGGTGATCCTCGAGGAAAACGTGCTGCGTCAGCGCGCGACGACCGACATCACGACCGGCAGCGGCCAGTTCGACGTAATGACGATCGGCGCGTATGAAACCCCGCAATGGGGCAAGCGCGGCTGGCTCGCGCCGATCACCAACCTGCCGGCGAGCTATGACCTCAACGACGTCGTGAAGACGGCCCGCGACGGTCTGTCCGCTAACGGCCAGCTGTACGCGCTGCCGTTCTACGTCGAAAGCTCGATGACCTATTACCGCAAGGATCTGTTCGACAAGGCCGGTCTGAAGATGCCCGACCAGCCGACCTACGACCAGATCGGCCAATTCGCCGACAAGCTCACCGACAAGTCCAGGGAGCAGTACGGCATCTGCCTGCGCGGCAAGGCGGGCTGGGGCGAGAATATGGCGTACGCCACGACGGTCGTGAACACCTTCGGCGGCCGCTGGTTCGACGAGAAGTGGCACGCGCAGCTGACGTCGCCGGAATGGAAGAAGGCGATAACGTTCTACGTCGATCTGCTGAGGAAGGACGGTCCTCCGGGAGCGAGCTCGAACGGCTTCAACGAAAACCTGACGCTGATGTCGTCGGGCAAGTGCGCGATGTGGATCGACGCGACGGTGGCGGCCGGCATGCTGTACAACAAGCAGCAGTCGCAGATCGCCGACAAGGTCGGCTTCGCGGCCGCGCCGATCGAGGTCACGCCGAAGGGCTCGCATTGGCTGTGGGCGTGGGCGCTCGCGATTCCGAAGTCGTCGAAGCAGCAAGATGCGGCGAAGAAGTTCATCGAGTGGGCGACCTCGAAGGAGTACATTGAAATGGTCGCGAAGGATGAGGGCTGGGCCTCGGTGCCGCCGGGCACGCGCGAGTCCACCTACGCGCGCCCCGAGTACAAGCAGGCCGCGCCGTTCGGCGACTTCGTGCTAAAGGCGATCCAGACCGCCGACCCGGATCATCCGACCTTGAAGCCGGTCCCGTACACGGGTGTGCAGTTCGTCGGAATTCCCGAATTCCAGTCGTTCGGCACGGTGGTCGGGCAGAGCATCTCCGGCGCGATCGCCGGTCAGATGACGGTCGACCAGGCACTCGAGGCCGGCAACGCGGCCGCGAATCGCGCGGTCAAGCAGGCGGGTTATCAGAAGTAACCCGGCAGGCCGCCGCATCGACCGATGCGGCTCATGCAGCAGGGCGGCCGTTCGTCTGCGCCCGATGCGATGCGGCGCGTGTCGTGCGCCATTCAGGCACGGCACGCCGCGTCGCACATACGCGGCTCCGGCGAACGCTCCGCGCATTACCGAACAGGTGGTCCATCATGCGTCCTTTGCGCCTACCTCTGATGCAAACCCATCCCCAGACAGAAAAAGAACGCGAGGAGCGTAAGGCCAATTCGGCCCGCTGGCTCGTGGCGCCGTCGGTCGGCGTGCTCGTGCTGTGGATGGTCATTCCGCTCGCGATGACGATCTGGTTCTCGTTCTCGCACTACAACCTGCTCAATCCCGATCTGCGCGGCTTCGCAGGTCTCGACAACTACCGCTATCTCGCGACCGATCCGTCGTTCGGTCCGTCGATCGCGCATACGATCGAGCTGATCGTATGGGTGCTCGTGATCACCGTGGGCGGCGGCGTGCTGATGGCGATCCTGTTCGACCGCAAGTTCTACGGGCAGGGCGTGGCACGCCTGCTCGCGATCGGCCCGTTCTTCGTGATGCCGACGGTCAGCGCGCTGATCTGGAAGAACATGATCCTGCACCCGGTGTACGGCCTCGTCGCGCAGGGCATGCGCGCGCTCGGCATGCAGCCGATCGACTGGTTCGCCGACTATCCGCTCACCGCGGTGATCATGATCGTCGCGTGGCAGTGGCTGCCGTTCGCGTTCCTGATCCTGTTCACGTCGATCCAGTCGCTCGACCAGGAGCAGAAGGAAGCCGCGAAGATCGACGGCGCCGGTCCGTTCTCGATGTTCTTCTACATCACGCTGCCGCACCTGCGACGTGCGATCGCGGTCGTCGTGATGATGGAGACGATTTTCCTGCTGTCGATCTTCGCCGAGATCTATACGACCACGGGCGGCGGTCCGGGCAACGCGACCACCACCCTGTCGTACCTGATCTTCGCGCTGGGCCTGCAACAGTTCGACGTCGGTCTCGCCTCGGCGGGCGGTATTCTCGCGGTCGTGCTGGCCAACATCGTGTCGATCTTCCTCGTGCGGATGCTCGCGAAGAACCTGAAAGGGGAGTACGAAAAATGAGCCACGTTGCCTCCACTACGGCATCGACGACGCAGCCGGTCGCGGTGCCGACCAAATCGCCGTTCGACACGATTCGTCGCGGCATTCCCGGCGTGATCGCGTGGCTCGTCGCGCTGCTGCTGTTCTTCCCGATCTTCTGGATGACGATCACCGCGTTCAAGACCGAGCAGCAGGCCTATGCGTCGTCGCTGTTTTTCGTGCCGACGCTCGACAGCTTCCGCGAGGTGTTCGCGCGCAGCAACTACTTCGCGTTCGCGTGGAACTCGATACTGATCTCGGTCGGCGTCACACTGCTGTGCCTGATCCTCGCGGTGCCGTGCGCGTACGCGATGGCGTTTTTCCCGACGCGCCGCACGCAGAAAGTGCTGCTGTGGATGCTGTCGACGAAGATGATGCCGTCGGTCGGCGTGCTGGTGCCGATCTATCTGCTGTGGAAAAACAGCGGCCTTCTGGATACCGTCTCGGGCCTGATCATTGTCTACACGCTGATCAATCTGCCGATCGCGGTCTGGATGGCGTTCACGTACTTCGCCGAGATTCCGCGCGACATTCTCGAAGCCGGGCGCATCGACGGCGCGGCGACGTGGCAGGAGATCGTCTATCTGCTGATGCCGATGGCGCTGCCCGGGCTCGCGTCGACCGCGCTGCTGCTCGTGATCCTGTCGTGGAACGAGGCGTTCTGGAGCATCAACCTGTCGAGCTCGAACGCGGCGCCGCTGACCGTGTTCATCGCGTCGTATTCGAGTCCTGAAGGGTTGTTCTGGGCCAAGTTGTCGGCCGCTTCGTTGCTGGCGGTCGCGCCGATCCTGATCGTCGGCTGGCTGTCGCAGAAGCAGTTGGTGCGCGGGCTCACGTTCGGGGCCGTCAAATGACGGCTGGCCCGGGCATCGTGCGCTATGCGTTGATCTGCGATTGCGACGGCGTGCTGATCGACAGCGAAGCGGTGGCCGCGCGTATGCTGGTGCGCGAACTCGAGGCGTGCTGGCCCGGCATCGACGTCGCGCCGGTCGTGCTGCCGCTGCTCGGGCTGCGCATCGAGCGCGTGTTGCAGGACACCGCGACTCAGCTCGGCAAACAGCTCGGCGCCGACGATATCGATGCGATCCGCCGCGCGGTCGAAGCGGCGGCGATCGAGGCGCCCGCCGTCGACGGCATCGAGATGGCGCTGACCCAGGTGCCGCTCGTCAAAGGCTGCGCGAGCAATAGCTTCCGGCCCTACGTCGAGACGGTGCTGGCGCGCACGGGCCTGAAGCGTTTCTTCGGCGAGCGGCTGTTCTGCGCCGACGCGGTGCCGAATCCGAAGCCCGCGCCGGACGTGTATCTGGCGGCGGCGCAAGGCTTCGGGCTCGCGCCGGGTGCGTGCCTCGTCGTCGAGGACAGCGTGACCGGCGTCACGGCGGCGGCCACGGCGGGCATGGCGGTGCTGGGGTTTATCGGCGGCGGTCATGCGAGCGATGCGCAGATCGATCGATTGCACGCGGCGGGCGCGCGTCATGTGTTCGAGGACATGCGGCAGTTGCCCGACCTCGTCGCGCAATGGACGCTCTCGGCGACGGCCGCGGCGCCGTGAGCGCACGAACGCACGCGACGTGACACGGCATCAGGTAGCAGCATGAAGTAACGAGCAGCATCGAACGGCATTACACGGAGACACATCATGGCAAGCGTAACCTTGCGCAACATCAGAAAGGCCTACGACGAAAACGAAGTGATGCGCGACATCAATCTCGACATCGCCGATGGCGAGTTCGTCGTGTTCGTCGGGCCGAGCGGTTGCGGCAAATCGACCCTGATGCGGATGATCGCGGGCCTCGAGGACATCACGGGCGGCGATCTGAACATCGACGCCGTGCGCATGAACGACGTGCCGCCGGCCAAGCGCGGCATCGCGATGGTGTTCCAGTCGTACGCGCTGTATCCGCACATGACGCTGTACGACAACATGGCGTTCGGCCTGAAGCTTGCCGGCGCGAAGAAGCCGGAGATCGACTCAGCCGTGCGCAACGCGGCGAAGATCCTGCACATCGACCATCTGCTCGATCGCAAGCCGAAGCAGCTGTCGGGCGGGCAGCGTCAGCGCGTCGCGATCGGCCGCGCGATCACGCGCAAGCCGAAGGTGTTTCTGTTCGACGAGCCGCTGTCGAATCTCGACGCCGCGCTGCGCGTGAAGATGCGCCTCGAGTTCGCGCGCCTGCACGACGAGCTGAAGACGACGATGATCTACGTGACGCACGACCAGGTCGAGGCGATGACTTTGGCCGACAAGATCGTCGTGTTGTCGGCGGGCAATCTGGAGCAGGTCGGCAGTCCGACGATGCTGTATCACGCGCCGGCGAACCGCTTCGTCGCCGGCTTCATCGGCTCGCCGAAGATGAACTTCATGGAAGGCGTGGTGCAGTCGGTGTCGCATGACGGCGTCTCGGTGCGTTACGAGACCGGCGAGACGCAGCGCGTGTTGGTCGAGCCGGGCGCGGCCAAGCAGGGCGACAAGGTGACGGTCGGCATCCGCCCCGAGCATCTGCACGTCAGCACGACCGAGGATGGTATCGAGGCACGCACGATGACGGTCGAATCGCTCGGCGATGCCGCGTATCTGTACGCGGAGTCGAGCGTCGCGCCCGATGGTTTGATCGCGCGGATTCCGCCGCTCGAACGGCATGCGAAGGGCAATACGCAGAAGCTGGGCGCGACGCCCGAGCATTGCCATCTGTTTGATAGCGAAGGCAAGGCGTTCCAGCGCAAGATTGTTGAGGTGCTGGCGGCTTGATCGCGCGATGACGCATTGCAGGAGCAGGCGGCGCACGCGCCGTCTGTTGCGGGCAAGGTTTGCGCTTTCAGGATGGCGGCCGGCGAGCCCGCGCGCGCGTTGGCGCGCCTTGGCGGTACGTGAGGCGCATGCAAAGCGCTGTCGCTAGAGGGCGTTAGGCGCTTTGGGTTGCCAGCTGAAATGAAAGCGCGGAAAACCTACCGGACGGCGGGGAGCCCTCCGGTGCGAGGAAGCGCAGGCTACTCACTCAGAAGAAGACGCTTAAGCTTGTCGAGAAAAGCCTCAGTGGTCTGCTCCCACGCCGTCGGATCGCACTGGTAGCCAAATTCCTCCTCGAAGGCCGCGTCAAGATTTCCAGCATGATCGCTCTTGAACCGGTCTATGTCGGCCACCGTCGCGTTGATCATGTCTGGCGTGCATCCGCTTGCACAAGCCCGGACCAACTCCTCAATTGTGTTTCCCCAGTAGTCGAAATCTTCATTGAAGTAGCCAAGGATCAATTGCCCCAGATCATAATATTTCATACATCAATACCCACCAATCACTTATCGAGCATAGCAGTGAGGATGTAGTACGGCATCCCGTTATACGCCCCGTACTTCAAGACAACCTCCACTTTACTGCTATCTACCAACCTGTCGGTCTTCCTGACCAATGCGTATCCTACTTTTCTTCCAACGTCCTTTCTCAGCGTCAAAACCCGGTTTGGTGCTGCTTTTGTCCATGCGTGAATCTGCAAGGCATTTGCGCGCATTGTTTCCGATATAGCCCACTCCGCTTCCTCGAGATTTACGAAAGACGAAACTACTTTCTTTTCCGGCTCCAGCCTGAGCCTCTCCCGCAACTGCGCTTCAGTCCTCCCGACATGTTTCAAAAGCGTATGTCCACCGATCCGGCTGCCCGCTTTTGCCTCGTGCATTTGCAGGTTAATCCGGCCCATCGTGACACGCGCTGCGCGTGCGGCCCTGATCGAGCCAGCGAAGCCGAATGGCACGGCGATATCGAGCGACAGGCCGATATTGTTCGCCATGTCAGGGCTCGCCTTCATCGCTTCAGCGAGTTTCGTCGTGCCCTGGTGGCTCAGCGTGGCCGTGTCCCGACCAGTCCACACCTGCCGCAAGCCAGCCGCCGCCGAGTCGGAGCCATGTACTCCGAAGACGATACACCCGGCTTTGCTCGCCATCGTCGGGTCCGGCAAAACGCAGAGGGCACCCGCACCGACCATTTCCAGCACGCCGCCGACAACCTGCAGACCGCCCCAAATCCGGTTGGAAAGCATTTCCGTCTGGCTGATCGACTGGCGGGATAGCACGGCCGCGAGTTGCGGAGCACTCAGTACAACCTTCACTCCTTCGGTGTTATCGGCACCGGGCATATAGAAACCCTCTTATGTTTTTATGGGGCTTCGATGCTGCCTTGCTGACCATCTCTCAAGATTCGGATAACTCCGAATTTTCCGTAGCTCGATGCACGGACCTGTTCTGCATCGGGCGGGACTAGGCGCAACATCACGCACGCCGCGATTTTCCGGTCATATCCTGTCCTGCATCACTACAGCGGGCCGCTACACCAGACTTTCCCCTTCTCTCCGAATCATCCTTCGCCCATAGCCGGACAGTGAATCCACCGGCTAATGTGAAAGCCCGAGAAAAAAAGAAGAGGACTTTTTGCACGTCACAGGTGAGTCAGACGGCGTCCGCGTCGTACTGAGCGCCCCGCAAATGGCGGCCGTTCTGGTTCGTCAGTCGATTAGCCAGACTGAGATGCTTTCGAACCGTTTATGGGGCGGTTTGCAGGTTGTCGGCGGAGATTGGAAATGGTCGGCGCGGGTGCGTTATGCGTGCTGCCAGAGCCGACGATGGCAAGCAAGGCCGGGTGCATTGTGTTTGGCGTGCATGGCTCGGATACCGCAGCAGCAGGTCTGCGACAGGTTTGGACCGGGCGAGATTCCTCCACGCTGATCCAACGCGGTGCGGCGAAGCTGGCCGAAACCATGAAGGCCAGCCCCGACATGGCCAACAATATCGGCTTGTCGCTCGATATCGCAGTGTCGGCAGGCGTGGCGGGATCGATCAAGGCGGTGCGGGCGTCCGAGATCACATCGGGCCGGATCAACTTGATGATGCGCGAAGCGAAGGCGGGTAGCGGGATTGGCGGGCACACGCTGCTGAAACATGTGGGGCGCACTGAGGCACCATTGTCAGAGAGATTGTTGAAGGAACCGTGGCGAGATCGGGTCTCGTCATTTGCGAATATTGGTGCGGCGGAATGGGCCATCTCGGAGACGATGCAGGCGAACATACAATGGAATGCCATACTATATTCTCACCGCTTATCTGGATGCCTAATTTAGGGAAGTGAAAATGAGTTTAATCGCGGATATCGTCGCGGCGAGAGGCCCAACGATGGTTAGAATTTCCAATGTACTGGACTATTCAAATGACCTGTCCCTGGTACTGTCCAAATTCGGCCTGACTCAAGATGAGGCGATGCTTGTGCGCCATGATAGAGCCGGGGCCATTGCTATTCTCACGAACCTGCTATGGAAAGGGCAGGCTTATGATTGTGAATGCATGGGCAGGAGTAAAGCGGAAGAGCTTGCTGAAAAAATAATTTCTGAAAATGAATCAAAAGAAAGTAGGTATTTTTCAAACAAGAAATCACCATCATCGGATTCGTGGAATGGTCTTACGGGCTCGACCTTTGACTCAGGTATTGTTATAAGTAATGGGGATGGCCGATATTTCTGTATCTGGCTTGAAGATGAAGATTAATTTGACGTCTTCAGTTAAGTCATGAAACCAGTCAACTTATCCAGAGCTTGGTCATTTCTTCGGAGCCTACCTCAATCAGGATTACGACCTTTCAGGAGACACACTCGCGGAGGTCGTTGAATGCTACAAACAGGGGACGCCTGTGGACGCGCATGAAAGGATGCTGTCCGAGATAGAGCGATTCAAGGGCGAACATCCAGACATGGACGAGGCATTTGAGGAGGCTTACGGCCAAGATTGTTCGCCAGACCTGTGAGGTCACACGACCGCCTCGCTTCTTATGGAGTTGAAGCAGATCCCGAGCGAGTAAGACTCTCGGCTACGCCAACTTACGGCGCGTCTACACCAATCGCGCCCGCTTCTTCTGCGGGCACCGTTTCACGCCTCCAACGCCGCCCGCGCGCACACCTCGTCGGTAACGAGCCCCGACAACCATCCCCCCTTGAGCACCGCGATCAGCGCCTCGCGCTTGCGCTGCCCGCCCGCGAAGCCGATGGTCGGCCGGCGCGGCGGCGTGTCGAGCGCGATGCTCGTCACGCGTCGGCCAGTCGGCGATTCGACGTGCGCGCCGGCCGCATCGATCGGCAGGCCGAGCATTTCGGCGACCGCGCCGTTGTGCATCAGCTCGTTCACCTCGCCTTCCGTGATGAAGCCGTCCTCGTGCAACGGACAGGTCATCCCAATGTTGCCGATGCCGACGAACGCGACATCGGCTTGCGCCGACAGCGATTCGACGATCCGGTACAGACGGTGATTGCACCACTGCGCGCGCTCGGCCTCGCTGTCGGCGAGCAGCGGCGCGGGCAGCAGAAAATGCTTGCCCCCGGTCTTTTCGGAAATGTGCAGCGCGACGTCGTAGCGGTTCGAGGAGCCGTCCTGCGCGATCGCGCCGACCATCGATACCAGCCGATGCTGCGGACGGTCTAGCTGCGCGATCTGATCGACCGCGGCCTTCAGCGTGCGGCCGCTGCTGACCGCAACGACCATCGGCTTTTCCTCGCTCAGATAGCGCTCCATCACCTGCGCGCCGGCCACCGCGAGCTTACGGTCGACTTCCTCGGAGGTATCGCCGTCGATCGGCACGATCTCGCACATGCTGAGGCCATAGCGCTTCGACAGCTGATCGGCGAGCGACAGGCAATCAGCGAGCTTGTGATCGACCCGCACGCGGATCAGGTTCTTTTCGACCGCGAACGCGACGAGCCGCTGCGCGACCGGCCGCGATACCTGCAGCTTCTCGGCGATTTCGTTCTGGGTATTGCCCGCGACGTAATAAAGCCACGCGGCGCGTGTGGCGAGATCGAGTTTTTCTGTGGACCTGGGCACGATGAGGTTTCGGTTGAAGTGCGCCGATGATAGCGGCCGGCGGCGCGTCTGTCGCGCGGGCCGGCCGCGGTTGACGCTCAGGCGAGCGGTGCGCGCGCGGGATCGAACAGCGGCCGTACGTGGCGATACAGCGCGCGATACGCTTCGAGCCGCGTGCGCAATTGCGCGTGGCGGCGCGGATTCGGCGTGAACTCCTTTTCGACAGGCGGCTTGGTCAGCACGGTGGCCGGCTCGCCACCGGCGGCGAGCCAGCCGAGACGCGCCGCGCCGAGCGCCGCGCCGGTTTCGCCGCCGCCGTGCTTGACGGTGACGGTGTCGAGCGCATCGGCGAGCAACTGGGCCCAGTAGTCGCTGCGTGCACCGCCGCCGAGCAGCGACAACACCTTCGCCTCGGTGCCGGCCGCGCGCAGCGCGTCGAGGCCGTCGGTCAGCGCGAGCGTCACGCCTTCGAGCACCGCGTAGCCGAGCAGCGCGCGGTCGGTTGCGTGAGTCATGCCGAAGAATACGCCTTGCGCATAGGGGTCGTTGTGCGGCGTGCGCTCGCCCGACAGATACGGCAAAAAGAGCGGCGCGGTGGTCAAGGCCTCGGCGGGCAGCGCCTCGATTTCGGCGAGCAGCGTCGGCTCGTCGGTCGACGTCAGCTTGCAGACCCAGCGCAAACAGCTCGCCGCCGACAGCACCACGCTCATCTGATGCCAGCGGTCCGGGATCGCATGACAGAACGCGTGCACGGCGGAGGCCGGGTTCGGGCGGAAGCTGTCGCCGACCACGCACAGCACGCCCGAGGTGCCCAACGACACGAAGCCGTCGCCCGGTTGCGTCGCGCCGATGCCGATCGCGCTGGTCGCGTTGTCGCCGCCGCCGGCCGCGACGATCACGTCGTCGCGCAGGCCGAATTCGCGCGCGAGTTCCGGCAGCAGCGTGCCGGCCGGCGCGCTGCCTTCGCGCAGCGCCGGCATCTGCGCGCGCGTCATGTTGCAGGCAGCGAGCAGCGAATCGGACCAATCGCGTTTCGCGACGTCGAGCCACAATGTGCCGGCCGCGTCCGATGGATCGGACACCTTGCCGCCCGTCAGTTGCAGGCGCAGATAGTCTTTCGGCAGCAGCACGCAGGCAGTCCTCGCGAAAATCTCCGGCTCGTGACGTGCGACCCACAGCAGCTTCGGCGCCGTGAAACCGGGCATCGCCAGATTGCCGGCGACGCTGTGCAGATCCGGCGCGCGCTCGGTCAGCTCCGCGCACTCCTTGTCACTGCGCATGTCGTTCCACAGGATCGCGGGCCGCAGCACGCGGTTTTCCGTGTCGAGCAGCACCGCGCCGTGCATCTGCCCCGACAGGCCGATGCCGCGAATCTGCGCGAATTCGTCGGGATGACGCGCGCGCAACACGGCGAGCGCCGTGCGCGTGCCGGCCCACCAGTCTTCGGGATTCTGCTCGGCCCAGCGCTGGTGCGGACGCGAAACGGTGAACGGCGAGCCTGCGGTGCCGATCACGCGGCCGTCGGAGGCGAGCAGCAGAACTTTCACTTCGGACGTGCCGAGGTCGATGCCTAGGTACATGGGAGCGAAACCTTCGTCGTTGGGGATGCGCTACTTTAGCGGTTCATCGCGCGCGCTGTCATGCGCATTAAGCCTGGCTAGTCGCGCCGCGTTCGGCGAGCCATGCGTCGACCCGCGCGAGCGCGCCCGCGAGCGCCGCTTCGAGCTCGGGCGTCTGCGCCATGCCGCCCCACAGCAGCCGGTCGGCCGCGAACGCGCGCAGCGGATCGGGCGCCGTGAAAAAGGCGTGCGCGACGCGCTCTTCCATCACGCCGTCCTGATACGCGTAGGGCAGCTTGCCCGTGTGCCAGCGTTCCAGAAAGCGGAAGAACAATGCGGGCAGCATCGCGGTCGCCGCCGGCGTGACGCCGCGCTCGAAGCATTCGGCGAGTGTCGGCGCGATGAAGCCGGGTAACTTCGAGAAGCCATCGGCGGCGACGCGCTGGTTCGTGTCGAGGATATGCGGGTTGCTGAAGCGCTCGAGCACGACGTCGCGATAGCGTTCGAGATCGAGCGGACTCGGTGTCAGACACGGGATCACGTCCTCGGTCACGTAGTCGTACGCGAACTGGCGGATGTCGGCATCGAGCGTGCCTTCGTGGATGTAGTTCAGGCCGACCAGCGTGCCCGCCCACGCGATGCAGCTATGCGTCGCGTTGAGAATGCGGATCTTCGCTTCCTCGTACGGCAGCACCGAATCGACGAGTTCCGCGCCGACCTTCTCCCAGGCCGGCCGTCCCGCGATGAAGCGGTCTTCGATCACCCACTGGATGAACGCCTCGCCCATCACCGGACTCGCGTCGTCGACGCCGGTCGCGGCCTTCACGCGCTCGCGCACGTCGGGCGTCGGACGCGGCGTGATGCGATCGACCATCGAACACGGGCATGACGTGTTGTCGTCGAACCATTGCGCGAGTTCGTTCGCGCCGCGTCGTTCGAGAAACTCGCTCATGCCCGCATGAAAGCGCTCGCCGTTGCTGCGCAGGTTGTCGCAGGTCTGCAGCGTGACGGGTCCCGCGCCGCGCTTCACGCGCGCGTCGAGAATCGCCGCGAGCGCGCCGTAGATCGTCGTGTGGCCGCCGGCGAGGTCGGCGGCGAGATCGGCATTCGCGGTGTCGAGCCGGTCGTGTTCGTCGAGGTAATAGCCGCCTTCGGTCACGGTGAACGCGATGATCTTGCAAGCCGGATCGGCGCCCGCTTCGATCAGCCCGTCGAGGCTTTCGCTCCACGGCAGCACGCGCTCGATCGAGCGGATCGTCTCGTAGGCGCGCTCGCCTTGCGGCGTGACGGTTTCGAGCGTGTAGACGCCGTTCTGCGCGGCGAGCGCTTCGAGCACCGGGTTCATGTCGCCGCGGATATTGCCCACGCTCAGCGACCAGCGCGGCTCGCCGGCCGTGCCCGCTTCGTTCAGCCGGTGCAGATACCACGCCTGATGCGCGCGATGAAACGATCCCGCGCCGATGTGCAGGATCACGTGTGCGGCCGCGCCGCTGCCTTGCCCGCTGTTCATGTTGTGTCTCCAAAAACTTGTCCGCGGCGCTCGCGGCGCGCGTTCTGTGCGTGCAGAGCATTTGCTCTGTGTGTGAGCGAATGATCGTACCCGGAGAAACGAAAGTCAAGGCAAGGGGCGGGCTTTTGATGGCGCAGCGCGGCATGCGCGATGCGCCGGCGGGAGCGACGAGCGCCCGAGGCGAGAAAACGAGTCGCGCCGCTCATATTGCATTGCATCAAATTTGACCGTGCGCGCGTCGGGGCTAACCCGAATACAAAAAAGTATCGGTCCGCGGTTCCTTTTAAAGTGGTCGCCAACGCGTTTGGCGGTTACTTTTCGCTTTACAAGATCAAGATCGGCGGCGCCTCCCGCGCGCCGCTTCATGGAGGCAGACAGTGCAACCTGATCTCGAAATCGTGGCCGTACGCCACGACGAATCGTTCAAAGTGTGGTCGCATGGCTATCCGTATCGCACTGTGCGCTGGCACTTTCATCCGGAGTACGAAATCCATCTGATCGTCGCGACGACCGGCAAGATGTTCGTCGGCGATCACATCGGCAGCTTCGCGCCCGGCAACCTTGTGCTGATGGGGCCGAACCTGCCGCACAACTGGGTCAGCGACGTGCCCGAAGGCGAGAGCGTCGCGCAGCGCAATCTGGTCGTGCAATTCGGCCAGGAGTTCGTAGCGAACTGTCTCGAGAGTTTTCCGGAGTGGCGTCAGGTCGAGGCGCTGCTCGCCGATGCGCGTCGCGGCCTGTCGTTCGGTCTGGAGACATCCGCGCAGATCAAGCCGCTCTTTCTCGAACTGCTCGCGGCGCGCGGGCTGCGCCGGCTCGTGCTGTTCATGTCGATGCTCGAGATCCTGATCAACGCGCCGGATCGCGACACGCTCGCAAGTCCCGCTTATCAGGCCGATCCGACCAGCTTCGCGGCGACCCGCATCAATCACGTGCTCGCGTATATCGGCAAGAACCTCGCGAACGAGTTGCGCGAGTCGGAGCTTGCGCAACTCGCCGGCCAGAGCGTCAGCGCGTTTTCGCGTTATTTCCGCCGCCATACCGGGCTGCCGTTCGTGCAGTACGTGAACCGCATGCGCATCAATCTCGCGTGCCAGTTGCTGACCGACGGCGAACTGAGCGTGACCGACATCTGCTTCAAGGCGGGCTTCAACAACCTGTCGAATTTCAACCGGCAGTTTCTTGCGATGAAGGGCATGGCGCCGTCGACGTTTCGCCGTTATCAGCAACTGAACGATGCGAGCCGCGATGCTTCCGAGCAAGCGGCCGCGCATGGCAGGGGCATCGACAACGCGCCGGCGATCGTGCTCGCGCCGGACTTGTCGCGTAGCGGCGTCGCGTACCCGGTCACATAGTGCCCGCCCGGTAGTTCACAGCTTTATTCCACTCGCGTTTCAACACGCATCGATCGCGCTGTGCGCCCACAGCGCGAGGGGGCGTGCTCACTTCAAAAAATGGAGACAACCATGAAGCCGTCGACTCTTTCGCTCAACCCTTCGATGATGTTCGCGCGCCGTGTCGCCTCGCTCGCGTTCGGTTTGTCGCTAGTCGCTGTGTCGGCCGCGCAGACCGCGCAGGCCGCGCCGCTGAAAATCGGCATGACGTTCCAGGAACTGAACAACCCGTACTTCGTGACGATGCAGAAAGCGCTGAACGACGCGGCCGCGTCGACCGGCGCGACGGTCGTCGTCACCGACGCGCATCACGACGTCAGCAAGCAGGTCAGCGACGTCGAAGACATGCTGCAAAAGAAGATCGACATCCTGCTCGTCAATCCGACCGACTCGACCGGCATCCAGTCGGCGGTCACGTCGGCGAAGAAGGCGGGCGTCGTCGTGGTCGCGGTCGATGCGAACGCGAACGGTCCGGTCGATTCGTTCGTCGGCTCGAAGAACTACGACGCGGGCGTGATGGCGTGCGACTACCTCGCGAAGTCGATCGGCGGCAGCGGCGAAGTGGCGATTCTCGACGGCATTCCGGTCGTGCCGATTCTCGAACGCGTGCGCGGTTGCAAAGCGGCGCTCGCGAAGTCGCCGGGCGTGAAGCTCGTCGATACGCAGAACGGCAAGCAGGAACGCGCGACCGCGCTGTCCGTCACCGAGAACATGATCCAGGCGCACCCGAATCTGAAGGGCGTGTTCAGCGTGAACGACGGCGGCTCGATGGGCGCGCTGTCGGCGATCGAATCGTCGGGCAAGGACATCAAGCTGACGAGCGTCGACGGCGCACCGGAAGCGATCGCCGCGATCCAGAAGCCGAATTCGAAATTCGTCGAGACGTCCGCGCAATTCCCGGCCGACCAGGTGCGCATCGCGCTCGGCATCGCGCTCGCGAAGAAGTGGGGCGCCAATGTGCCGAAAGCGATTCCGGTCGACGTGAAGATGATCGACAAGAGCAACGCCAAGGGCTTCAGCTGGTAACGCAGGCGCAGGCTGCCGCGCGTGCGGATCATGCGCGGCGGCGCGCGGCACAGGAACATGCGATGGACACGATTCTGAAGCTCGACAACATCAGCAAGAGCTTTCCCGGCGTGAAGGCGCTGCAAGGCATTCACCTCGAGATCGCGCGCGGCGAGATTCACGCGCTGCTCGGCGAGAACGGCGCGGGCAAGTCGACGCTGATGAAGATTCTGTGTGGTATCTACCAGCCGGACGAAGGCACGATCACGCTCGACGGCGAGCAACGCCACTTCGCGAACTATCACGACGCGGTGGCCGCGGGCGTCGCTATCGTGTTTCAGGAGTTCAGCCTGATTCCGTATCTGAACGCGGTGGAGAACATGTTTCTCGGCCGTGAATTGCGCAATCGCTTCGGTCTGCTCGAACGCGGCAGCATGCGGCGCGCGGCGGCGCGGATTTTTGAGCGGCTTGGCGTAGCGATCGATCTGTCGGTGGCGATCCGGGAACTGTCGGTAGCGCAGCAGCAGTTCGTCGAAATCGGCAAGGCGTTGTCGCTCGATGCGCGCGTGCTGATTCTCGACGAACCGACCGCGACGCTGACGCCCGCCGAGGCCGCGCATCTGTTCACGATCATGCGCGAGCTGAAGCAGCAGGGCGTCGCGATGATCTTCATCTCGCACCACCTCGAAGAGATTTTCGAGGTGTGCGACCGCATTACGGTGCTGCGCGACGGCCAGTACGTCGGCACGACCGAGGTCGCGCAATCCGACGTGAGCCGGCTCGTGCAGATGATGGTGGGACGCCGCATCGAAAGCAGTTTTCCGCCGAAGCCGACGCCGCGCGCCGGCGCGAAGGTCGTGCTCGACGTCGCGCGCTTGCAGCTGTTCAAAGACAGCCCCGAGCTGAGCTTCACGCTGCGCGAGGGCGAGATTCTCGGCTTCGCGGGACTCGTCGGTTCGGGGCGCACCGAGACCGCGCTCGCGGTGATCGGCGCGGACCGTGCGTACGCGAAGGAAATTCGCGTCAACGGCGCGGCCGCGAAGCTCGCCGACCCGGCCGATGCGCTGCGCGCGGGGGTCGGCATTCTGCCCGAGAGCCGCAAGACCGAAGGGCTCATTACCGAGTTCTCGATCAAGCAGAACATCTCGATCAACAACCTCGGCAAGTACCGGTCGCTACGTTTCTTCATCGACCAACGTAGCGAAGCGCGCGCGACCGCCGACATCATGAAGCGCGTCGGCGTGAAGGCCCCAACGATGCACACCGAAGTCGCGACGCTGTCGGGCGGCAATCAGCAGAAGGTCGTGATCGCGCGCTGGCTCAATCACCACACCAACATCCTGATCTTCGACGAACCGACACGCGGCATCGACGTCGGCGCGAAGGCCGAAATCTATCTGCTGATGCGCGAACTGACCGCGCGCGGCTACTCGATCATCATGATCTCGTCCGAGTTGCCGGAGATCGTCGGCATGTGCGACCGCGTCGCCGTATTCCGGCAGGGCCGCATCGAAGCGCTGCTCGAAGGCGACGCGATCGAATCGAATGCCGTGATGACCTAGCGACCGCCGGTTCGCTCGGAGCCTCTCATGAACATGCCTAATCCTTTCTCTTCGCCGAAAACATCGAGTGTCAACCGCGACACGCCGGGCGCGCCGGTGCGCTTCACGTGGGCCGCGCTGAAGCGCTCGACGCTGTTCTATCCGTTCATCGGCCTGCTGGTCGTCTGCATCGTGATGGTGTTCGCGAGCGACAGCTTTCTGTCGGCCGCGAACATCGAGAACGTGCTGCGCCAGGTGTCGATCAACGCGATCATTGCGGTCGGCATGACCTGCGTGATCCTGACGGGCGGCATCGATCTGTCGGTCGGCTCGGTGATGGCGCTTTCGGGCACGCTGTCGGCCGGGCTGATGGTCGCCGGCATGAATGGGGTGGCCGCGCTTGCGGTCGGCCTCGCGGTCGGTCTCGGCTTCGGCGCGGCCAACGGCTTTTTCGTCGCGTTCGCCGGCATGCCGCCGATCATCGTCACACTCGCGACGATGGGTATCGCGCGCGGCCTCGCACTGATCTACACGGGCGGCTACCCGATCGACGGTCTGCCCGACTGGGTCAGCTTCTTCGGCAGCGGCAAGATTCTCGGCGTCCAGGCACCGGTCGTGATCATGGCGGTGATCTATCTGATCGCGTGGGTGCTGCTCGAACGGATGCCGTTTGGCCGCTACGTGTATGCGATCGGCGGTAACGAGCAGGCGACGCGATTGTCCGGCGTGCGTGTGGCGCGCGTGAAGCTGATCGTCTACACGATCGCGGGTTTGACGTCCGCGTTCGCCGCGATCGTGCTGACCGCGCGCCTGATGAGCGGCCAGCCGAACGCGGGCGTCGGTTTCGAACTCGACGCGATCGCCGCCGTCGTGATGGGCGGTACGTCGATCTCCGGTGGGCGCGGCTCGATCATCGGCACGCTGATCGGCGCGCTGTTACTCGGCGTCCTGAATAACGGCCTGAACATGGTCGGCGTGAATCCGTACGTGCAGAACGTGATCAAGGGCGGAATCATTCTGCTCGCGATCTATATCAGCCGCGAGCGCAGAAAGTAACGCTCGCTTCCCCACATCCCTCTTTTCGCAGGACCATGCAATGACGACTCAATCCGACCAGCGGAACATGACCGCCATCGTCTGTCATGCACCGAAAGACTATCGCGTCGAGCAGGTTCAGAAACCACGCGCGCGCGCGCACGAACTCGTGATCCGCATCGCCGCGTGCGGCATCTGCGCGAGCGACTGCAAATGCCATTCGGGCGCGAAGATGTTCTGGGGCGGCCCGAGCCCATGGGTCAAGGCGCCGGTGATTCCGGGCCACGAGTTCTTCGGCTATGTCGAGGAACTGGGCGAAGGCGCGGCCGAGCATTTCGGCGTGCAGAAGGGCGAGCGCGTGATCGCCGAGCAGATCGTGCCGTGCGGCAAGTGCCGCTATTGCAAGTCCGGCCAGTACTGGATGTGCGAAGTGCACAACATCTTCGGCTTTCAGCGCGAGGTGGCGGACGGCGGCATGGCCGAGTACATGCGCATTCCGCCGACCGCGATCGTCCACAAGATTCCCGACGGCATCTCGCTCGAAGACGCCGCGATCATCGAGCCGCTCGCGTGTGCGATTCACACGGTCAATCGCGGCGATCTGCAACTCGACGACGTGGTCGTGATCGCGGGCGCGGGGCCGCTCGGTCTGATGATGACGCAGGTCGCGCATCTGAAGACGCCGAAGCAGCTCATCGTGATCGATCTGGTCGAAGAACGGCTCGCACTCGCGCGCGAATATGGCGCGGACGTGACGATCAATCCTCGGAAGGACGACGCGCTCGCGATCATCCGTTCACTGACGGACGGCTACGGTTGCGACGTCTATATCGAAACGACGGGTGCGCCGATTGGGGTGAATCAGGGGATGGACCTGATCCGCAAGCTCGGGCGCTTCGTCGAATTCTCGGTGTTCGGCGCGGATACGACGCTCGACTGGTCGGTGATCGGCGATCGCAAGGAACTCGACGTGCGCGGCGCGCATCTTGGGCCCTATTGCTATCCGATCGCAATCGATCTGCTCGCGCGCGGACTCGTTACGTCGAAGGGCATCGTCACGCACGGCTTTTCGTTGGAAGAATGGGACGAAGCGATCAGGATCGCGAACTCGCTCGATTCGATCAAAGTGCTGATGAAGCCGCGCGCGTGAATCTGGGGCGCGGCGTTTCAACGGAGACTCTATGAACTACGTCATCGGCGTCGATATCGGCACGCAGAGCACGAAGGCGCTGCTGGTCGACGAGCAGGGCGCGATCGTCGCGCAGCATGCGTCGAGCTATCAGCCCGATACGCCGAAGCCATTGTGGGCCGAGCAGTGGCCCGCGGTGTGGCTGAAGGCCGTGGTCGAATGCGTGGCCGCGTGCGTCGGCGAGGCGAAGGCGGCCGGCATCGCGCCGGGCGCGATCAAGGCGCTGTGCGTGAGTAGCCTGTACGGCGGCTCGGGCATTGCGGTCGACAACGACATGCGGCCGCTCGCGCCCTGCCTGATCTGGATGGACCGGCGCGCGACCGCGCAGGTCGACTGGGTGCGCGAGAACGTCGATCTCGAACGGCTCTATACGATCACCGGCAACGGGGTGGACAGCTACTACGGTTATACGAAGATGCTGTGGCTGCGCGAGAACGAGCCGGACGTGTGGGCGCACACGCGCTATTTTTTGCCGCCGAACGCATACGTGATCTACATGCTGACCGGCGAGGTCGCCGTCGATCACAGCTCGGCCGGCAATATCGGCGGCGTCTACGATATCGCGCGGCGCGACTGGTCGGACGAAGCGCTCGACATGCTCGGCATTCCCGCGACGATGATGCCGGAGCGGCTGGTCGAATCGTCGGAGGTGGTGGGCGGGCTGTTGTCGCAATGGACCGCGCAGCTCGGGCTCGACGCGGGCACCGCGATCGTCGCGGGTGGCGTCGATGCGGCGATGGCGACGTTCGCGGCCGGCGTCACGCGCGCGGGGCAGCACGTCGCGATGATCGGCACCAGCATGTGCTGGGGTTACCTCAATCAGCGTGTCGACGCACGGCACGGTTTGATCAGCATGCCGCACGTTTTCAACGGGCAGCACGACATCTACGTATTCGGCGGTGCGATTACCGCGGGCGCGTCGGTCACCTGGTATCGCGAGCAGTTCTGTCACGCGGAGATCGAGGCCGCGCGCGCGACACCGCATGGCGATCCGCATCGGCTACTCGAAGAGAGCGCCGCGCAAGTGCCGGCCGGCGCCGACGGCGTGCTGTTCCTGCCGTATCTGATGGGCGAGCGCAGCCCGGTGTGGGATGCGAAAGCGAGCGGCGCGTTCGTCGGGCTGTCGCTGTTTCATACGCGCGCGCATCTGTATCGCGCGGTGCTCGAAGGCGTGTCGTTCGCGCTGAAGCACAACATCGAGGCGGGGCGCAAAGGCGCGCAATCGCTCGACGACAAGCTGATCGTGGTCGGCGGCGCCGCGCTGCTCGCCGCGCTCGGCGTCGGCCTCGTGTCGCGCGAAGCGGCGCAAGGCGGCTGGGTAACGCTGATCGAGCGCGCGCAGCCCGACGCACGGCGCATGGCGCTATACAAAGAGCGCTTCGGCGTGTACACGGACCTCTATCCGGCGTTGAAGCCGGTCATGCATCGCTTGCAATCATCATGAACGCTACTTTCGATTTTTCCGGCCGCTCGATTCTGGTGACGGGCGCCTCCAGCGGCATCGGCCGCGCGACGGTTGAGACGCTGTGCGCGAGCGGCGCGTCGGTCGTCGCGGCCGCGCGCAACGTGAACGAGCTCGCGCGGCTCGCCGAGGGAACCGGCTGCGAGCCGTTGAGGCTCGACATCAGCGACGAAGCCGTGATCGACGAAGCAATGGCCTCGCTCGAACCGTTCGACGGTCTGGTGAATTGCGCGGGAATCGCGTTGCTCGAACGCGCGGTGGAAACGACGGCCGCAAGCTTCGATCGCGTGATGGCGGTGAATGCGCGCGGGGCGGTGCTGGTCGCGAAGCACGTCGCGCGTGGCATGCTCGACGCGGGGCGCGCGGGCAGCATCGTCAACGTGTCGAGCCAGGCCGCGCTCGTCGCCCTCGACGATCATCTGAGCTATTCGGCGTCGAAGGCCGCGCTCGATGCAGTCACGCGCGCGTTGTGCATCGAGCTGGGGCCGCACGGAATTCGCGTGAACAGCGTGAACCCGACGGTCACGCTGACGCCGATGGCGGTGCTGGCGTGGAGCGATCCTGTCAAACGCGATCCCGCTTTGCAGGCGATTCCGCTCAGGCGCTTTGCCGAATCGGCGGAAGTCGCCGCGCCGATTCTGTTTCTGTTGAGCGACGCGGCGTCGATGATTAGCGGGGTATGTTTGCCGATCGATGGTGGTTATACCGCGCGCTAGCGGGTGTCAGGCACTGCCGGTTGCCGGGTGAAATGGAAGTACGCGGAGGCCCTACCAGACGGTGTGGGGCCGTCCTGTGGGAGGAAGTGCGGGCTACTCACTCAGAAGAAGACGCTTAAGTTTGTTGAGAAAAGCCTCAGTGGTCTGCTCCCACACGGTCGGATCGCACTGGTAGCCAAAATTTTCCTCAAACGCTGCGTCAAGGTTCCCCGCATGATCGCTCTTGAATCGGTCTATCTCGGCCACCGTCGCGTTAATCTCTTCCGGTGTGCATTCGCATGTAAAAGACAAAACCAATTCCTCAATTGTGTTTCCGAACAAGTCGAAATCTTCATGGAAGCGGCCACCAAGCAATTGATACAAATTTTCGTATCTCAGATTGATCGACTGGCCGGATAGCACAGCCGCGAGTTGCTGAGCACTCAGTACAACCTTCAGTCCTTCGTCGTCATCGGCACCGGGCATATCGAAACCCTCTGATGTTTTTATGGGGTTCCGATGCTGCCATGCTGACCATCTCTCAAGATTCGGATAACTCCGAACTTGCGTCATAGTGTTGGCTTGCTCTTTGTTCCCCGCCAGAATGCCAGGTTTGCCCGGGAAGTGCCTTACACGCGCTAACCGCTACAGCATCGTCCGCACGTGCCACAGCTCGGGAAACAGCACCACGTCGAGCATCTTGCGCAGATACTGCGCGCCGCTCGTGCCGCCGGTGCCCTGCTTGAAGCCGATGATGCGCTCGACCGTCGTCACGTGGCGGAAGCGCCACTGGCGAAACGCATCCTCCAGATCGACGAGTTCCTCGGCCATCTCGTACAGATCCCAATGCTCGGACGGATTGCGATACACCTCGAGCCACGCCGCTTCGACCGATGCATCATGTTCGGTCGGCTTCGTCCAGTCGCGTTCGAGCCGCGCGGGCGAAATCCTGAAGCCGCGGCGCGCGAGCAGCCTCACCACTTCGTCGTAGAACGACGGCGCTTCGAGTGATGCCTTCACTTGAGCGTACACGTCGGCGCGATGCTCGTGCGGCTTCAGCATCTGCTCGTTCTTGTTACCGAGCAGGAATTCGATCTGCCGGTACTGATACGACTGAAAGCCCGACGAACTGCCGAGGTACGGCCGCATCGCCGTGTATTCGGACGGCGTCATCGTCGCGAGCACGCTCCACGCCTGCACCAACTGCTCCATGATTCGCGACACGCGCGCAAGCATCTTGAACGCGGGCGGCAGGTCGTCGCGATGCACGGCCGCGAGCGCCGCGCGCAGTTCGTACAGCGCGAGCTTCATCCATAGCTCGCTCGTCTGATGCTGGATGATGAACAGCATCTCGTTGTGATCCGGCGACAACGGATGCTGCGCGTCCAGCACCGTGCCGAGCGACAGATAATCGCCGTAGCTCATCGACTCCGAGAAGTCGAGCTGCGCGTCGTGCCAGCCGCTGTCGGCCGCGCTCGCGGACGGCGCCGACGCCGTCCGTCCGTGCCCGAACGGGCAGCCTTGTGCCGCCGGTTCTTCTGGCAAGCCCGGCGTGTGCATGTGATCGGTCATTCTGTCGTCCTCAGGTAACGGCGCCGCGCTGGGCGAATTCAGGGGCCCGCCAGGCCTCGCGGGTGAGCACGTCGCGCAAGATTTCGACGGCGTCCCATACGTCAACGAAGCGCGTGTACAGCGGCGTGAAGCCGAAGCGCAGCACGTGCGGCTCGCGATAGTCGCCGATCACGCCGTGCGAGATCAGCGCCTGCATCACCTCGTAGCCGTGCGGATGTTCGAAGCTCGCGTGCGAGCCGCGCTGCGCATGCTCACGCGGCGTCACGAGCTTCAGTGGAAATTCGCTGCAACGTGTCTCGACGAGTTCGATGAACAGATCGGTCAGCGCGAGCGACTTCTGGCGGACCGCCTGGATAGACGTTTGCAGGAACACGTCGAGCCCGCATTCGACGAGCGCCATCGACACCATCGGCTGCGTGCCGCACAGGTAGCGGCCCACGCCGTTGTCGGGCTGATACGTCGGGTTCATCTCGAACGGCGCGCGATGCCCCCACCAGCCCGACAGCGGCTGCGCAAACTCGTTCTGGTGACGTCTGGGCACCCACACGAACGCGGGCGAACCGGGACCGCCGTTCAGATACTTGTACGTGCAGCCGACCGCGTAGTCGGCACCGACGCTGTTCAGATCGACCGGCACCGCGCCCGCCGAATGCGCGAGATCCCACAGCGCGAGCGCGCCCCTGTCGTGAATCAGCTTCGTCAGCGCGGCCATGTCGTGCATGTAGCCGGTGCGGTAGTTCACGTGCGTGATCATCGCGATCGCGGTGTCCTCGCCGATCGCGTCGGGCAGTTCGGACGGATCCTCGACGAGGCGCAGCTCGTAGCCGCGATCGAGCTGCTCGATCAGGCCCTGCGCGATATACAGATCGCTCGGGAAGTTGGAGCGCTCGGACACGATCACGCGACGCTTCGGATCGCGCGCATTGGCGAGCCGCACGGCGGCCGACAGCAGCTTGAACAGGTTGATCGAGATCGTGTCGGTAATCACGACTTCGTCTTCGGCCGCGCCGATCAGCGGCGCGAGCTTGTTGCCGAGTCGGCGCGGCAGCGCGAACCAGCCGGCATTGTTCCAGCTGCGGATCAGTCCTTCGCCCCATTCGGCGGCGATCACGGTCTGCGCGCGCTGCGCGGCGGCGGCCGGCGGCACGCCGAGCGAGTTGCCGTCGAGATAGATGGTCGTCGGCGACAGCGCGAACTGGTCACGCAGCGCTGCGAGCGGTTCGGCGCTGTCGAGCGCCACGGCTTCATCACGATGGTTCATGGTGGTTCGATGGGTTGGGTTGTCGGGTTGATCGCTCGCCGGGGAGCGTGGCTGAGCGCGAGCCGGGCAGTGCACGCAGCACCGCGCGCACCGGGCTCGCGTCGAGCGTGGTCAGCTTCAGCGGCAGCGCGATCAGTTCGTAGTCGCCGGGTTCGACCGCGTCGAGCACGATGCCCTCGAGAATCGCCATCCGGTGCGCGCGAATGCGGTGATGCGCATCCATCGTCTTCGATTCCTGCGGATCGAGCGACGGCGTGTCGATGCCGAGCAGCGTCACGCCGCGCGCGGCGAGCAGGTCGACGGTCTCGGGCGCGACCGCGCAGAACGCACTATCCCACTCGCGCGTCGGCGCTTTTCTGTAAGTGTGCAGTAAGACTCGCGGCGGCAAATCGTCGAGCGAGCCGGCCAGATGTTGTGGCGTCACAACAGGCGACGCGCCGATACAGTCAATCACTCTGCATAAACCGAGATATGCGTCGAGCGGCACGTTGCCGATCGCGGCGCCGTCGGCGTCGTAGTGCAGCGGCGCATCGGTATGCGCGCCGGTGTGCGGCGAGATCGTCAGACGCGCGACATTGACCGGCGAGCCAGCCTCCATGCGCCAGACGCGCTCGATGCCGACCGGCGTGTCGCCCGGCCAGACGGGCGTGGCGGTATCGACGGCGGGGGTGATGTCCCAGAGTGCTCGCATGACGGTGTCGACGGTTGGTGACTATCTCTAAATCATAGAGGTCAAGCGGTGAAATGTGATTGCGAAATAATCTCCTTAGCAGCCGTGTCTTGGAACATAATTTGAGTCAAACGGGAAAGGGAGACCGAATATGAACGCGATCTCGCTCGACGCCACCGATTGCCGTATCTTGACGGTGCTTCAGCAGGAAGGACGGATCAGCAATCTCGACCTGGCGGAGCGCATCTCGCTCTCGCCATCGGCCTGTCTGCGACGCCTGCGTCTGCTGGAAGAGCAGGGCGTCATCGAACACTACCGAGCGTGCCTGAACCGCGAAGTTTTGGGGTTCGAGCTGGAAGCGTTCGTGCAGGTATCGATGCGCAACGACCAGCAGAACTGGCACGAGCGCTTTGCCGAAGCGCTGCGCGACTGGCCAGAAGTGGTCGGTGCTTTCGTCGTGACCGGCGAAACCCACTATCTGCTGCGCGTGCTCGCGCACAACCTCAAGCACTATTCGGACTTCGTGCTCAATCGCCTGTACAAGGCGCCGGGGGTGATGGACATCCGCTCGAACATCGTGCTCGAAACGCTGAAGGAAGATTCGGGCGTGCCGGTGTCGCTCGTGAAGAAGAACAGCGGGCACGGAGCCACGCATAGCGACCGTTGAGGATGATGAGGGCGGGGCGCGCCGTTTTCGACGCGTCCGACCGACAGGCGCTACAGACGCCAGGGAAGCGCCGCGCCGCTCAAAGCGGCTTCAGGCCGTGGAACTGCGCGCTCTGGAACACGAGCGGCAGCATGTCCGCGGCATTTTCGTGCACACCGCAGCGCTCCACTTCGCCGACGAAAATCACGTGGTCGCCTTCCTCGTAGCGGCTGCGGTTATGGCATTCGAACCACGCGAGTGCGCCGTCGAGCACCGGCATGCCGCTGTCGCCCGCCGCGTGCGACACGCCCTCGAAGCGGTCGCCCTTCACGGTCGCGAAGCGCTTGCACAGATCGAGCTGCGTCGAGGCCAATACATTGATCACGTAGTGACTGTTGGCGCGGAACACCGGCATCGACGCGGAGCGCGTCGCGAGACTCCACAGCACGAGCGGCGGAGAGAGCGACACCGAGTTGAACGAACTGGCCGTGATGCCGATCAGTTGGCCGGACGCGGCGCGCGTCGTAATCACGGTGACGCCGGTCGCGAACTGGCTGAGCGCCTGTTTGAACGCGGACGGGTCGAAGTTGGGTGGGCTCGCGCGCTTCATCGGGGCGAGGCCCCCGTCGCGCGCCGTGTGAAAGACCGACTACGGCGCGAATCAAGGCGCGAATTGAAGCGTATACCCGCGCGGCGGGAAGCGGATGTTTCGAAAGTCATAGTGAAAATCGTTGATTTCCGCCAATTTTAACTGCAATCGCCGCGCGCGCCGCAGCACGATGCGTGCGGTGCGTGGCAGCCGGGCGGCCGCATCGGCGATCTCCTCGAAAGGCTGCACCCGAAAATTTGCCGATCGTGCTGGATCGAGGCGCGGGCGCGGCGCTTGCGTGTGTGAGGCACGGTTATTCACCCGTTGCGTGCCGGCGTTTCTATACTCGATATCTGCACGGCCGGATTTGCGGTCATTGCGCGACGGGTGCCTGACTCGTGCCTGACTGCGCCTTTCGGAACGCGTTTTCGGCCATATATTCGGATGCGGTGGCAGATACGGCGGCGCTACGCAGGCCGGCTGCCGATCATGGTGTGAATCTGATCCTGGGGTGAAGCTTATGAACGAGACAGCAACGCTCGGCGGTGGATGTTTCTGGTGCCTCGAAGCGGTGTATCTGGGCGTCGAGGGCGTCAATGCGGTGGAGTCGGGTTATGCGGGCGGTCACACGCGCCATCCGAGCTACGAGCAGGTCTGCGACGGCGACACCGGTCACGCGGAAGTGGTCAAGATCGACTTCGATCCGGCCAAGATCAGCTATCGCGAGATTCTCGACATCTTTTTCGCGATCCACGATCCGACCCAGCTGAACCGGCAGGGCAACGACGTCGGCACGCAATACCGCTCGGTGATCTTCACGCATTCCGACGCGCAGCGCGAAACCGCGCTGCAGGCGATTCGCGAGATCGGCGAACAGCGCATCTACGACGGCAAGCTCGTGACCGAGGTGCTGCCGCTCGGCGACAACTACTGGCCCGCCGAGGCCTACCACCAGAACTATTTCGCGCAGCATCCGAATCAGGGCTACTGCTCGTTCGTGGTAGCGCCGAAAGTCGCGAAATTCCGCCAGAAGTTCGCGCATCGGATCAAGGCGGGTTAGCGGCGCAGCGCGGGGATTGGAGTCGGCAACGGGCGGATGCGTAAGACCGCCCGCTGCTGTTCGTCACTGCGGTTCCTGTGCTCGCGATGGCACCTCGTCGCCGTTATCGCCGCGCCCCTGCGTGACACGCACGCAGGCTTCGACGATTTCTTCGGCCAGTTTCACGCAGCTGAGCGGCGCCGATCCCTCCGCCTTGTTGTTGACCGCGATCATGACCGGCTGACCAGCGAGCGCGTAACGCGCGGCCAGTTCGGCGAGCGACGCGCGCGTCGCCGGATCTTCGTCGACGAGCCGGTTGAACGGCTCGTACTTCGCCTTCGCCTGTTCGTACTTGAAACCGCCGTGCAGGCTCCAGCGCACGATCAGCGGACCGGCCGGCTCGCCATCGAGCAGCGCGAGCGCCGCGGCCTGGCGCAGCGGATCGGGCATCCGCGCATGAATGCCGACGCAGTAGCGCACGCCAGCCGTCTTCAGCATGCGGATGAAGCGCGGCGTGAGCAGGCTCGCGTCGCGAATCTCGACCGCGTAGCAACTGCCGTCGGGCAGCCCGGGCAGCGCGTCGAAAAACTCTCCCAGTCGTTCGATGAATACCGCCGGCTGCGCGAGCATCTGATCCGGCAGCGGCGAGAACTGGAACACCAGCGCGCCGGCCTTTGCGCCGAGGCCTTCGAGGCAGGGCGTGACGAAATCGTCGATCGCCATCCGCGCGTTCAGGAAGCACGGGTTCAGCGACACCGGCTCGCCGCGCTCGGCGCGCACGGTGGCGTCGGTGATCGTCATCGGCGCCTTGACGATGAAGCGGAAGTGCTCGGGCACCTGCTGCGCGTAGCGCAGGTATTCGGTGACCGTCAACGCCTGGTAGAACGAGCGGTCGATGCTGACCGACTTCAGCAGCGGATGTGCGCCGTACGCACTCAAGCCCTCGCGCGACAGTTTGCTGTTGCTGTAGTCGTCGCTGTAGACGATGCCTGTCCAACCCGGGAACGACCATGTCGACGTGCCGAGGTGGATCTGCGGCGGCAATTGCGCCGCGAGCGCGAGCAGCTCCGGCGACGGCGGTGCAGCGAGCACGGCGCGGCTGCGGCGCTTTTTCGGGGCGTCGGCGGAGGCCGGGGCGGAGTCTGGTTCAGGAGCGGGGCTGTCGGGCGGGGTGTCGGCTTCGAACAGCGACGCGGGGGCGTTGGATATTGCGGTCTTCGGCGTGCGCTTGTGCTCTGGCTGCGCGGCAGCGCTTGCGGCCGAATCGGCTTCACGTGCGGACATGGCCGGCGCTTCTGCCGCGGCCTCCACCGGCATCCCGAACAGATCGAACTGCTGCGTGGCCTGATGCGCCGCATCGTCCGCGCGGCCGTCCTTGCCGTTCAACGGCTCTTCAACGTCACTCGTCCTGCTCTGGTCCATCAATGTCCGGCCTGCTGTTCATCAGAATTGCGCCGCGGCGCGCGCTTCATGCACGCCGCCGCGGCGCGACCGGTCACAAACCGGGTCACAGCCGGGTCACAGCGGTTTTTCGTACATGTAGCGGCGCGACCACGGCAGGGTTTTCGCGCTGCGGCCGGCTTTGCGGCACACCACCTGGAAAATCGACACGTCGTCGTTTTCGAACGCATACGCGCAGCCGGCCAGATACACGCGCCAGATGCGGAATTTTTCGTCGTCGACGAGCTTGCGCGCCTGGTCTGCGTGGGCCTCGAAATTTTCCGCCCAGATGTCGAGCGTGTGCGCATAGTGACGGCGCAGGCTTTCGACGTCAACCGGTTCGAGCCCGCCGCGCTGCATCGCTTCGAGCGCGAGGCCGATGTGCGGCAGCTCGCCGTCCGGGAACACGAAGCGGTCGATGAACTCACCGCCGCCGAGCGCGGTTTCGCCGCTGTCGGCGTCGCTCGACGTGATGCCGTGGTTCATCGCGATGCCGTCGTCGGCGAGCAGATCGTGCATTTTCTGGAAATAGCCGGGCAGGTTCTTGCGGCCGACGTGCTCGAACATGCCGACGCTCGTGATGCGGTCGAACTGCCCCTTGATGTCGCGATAGTCCTGCAGGCGGATATCGATCTGGTTTTCGAGGCCCGCCGCTTTCACGCGCGCGGTGGCGAGATCGAACTGGTTCTGCGACAGCGTGACGCCGACGCACTTCGCGCCGAACTTCTGCGCGGCGCGCAGCACGAGCGCGCCCCAGCCGCAGCCGATGTCGAGCAGACGCTGCCCGGGCTGCAGCTGGATTTTGGTCAGAATGTGATCGATTTTCTTCAGCTGCGCGGTCGCGAGGTCTTCGGTGCCGGTCTCGAAGTACGCGCACGAGTAGACCATGTTCTCGTCGAGCCACAACTTGTAGAACTCGTTCGAGACATCGTAGTGATACTGGATCGCTTTCTTATCCGACGTCTTCGAGTGATTGAAGTAGCGCCGCACGCGCGCGAGCTTGCCGGCGCTCGTCACGGTGCTGCGCGCGAGCTGATAGCCGATATTGATGATGTCCGACAGCTTGCCCTCGATGTCGATCTTGCCTTTGACATAGGCCTCGCCAAGATTGTCGAGGCTCGGTTCGAGCAGATAGGGCAGCGCGGTTGCGCTCTTCACGTGTAGCGTGACCCGGGGCGCGGCGAACTGCCCGAAGTCGTGTTGCTGACCGTCCCACAGCACGAGGCGTGCGGGCAGGTTAGCTGTGGTTTTGACATCTTCAACCCACTGCGCCAGCTTTTTCTCCCAGAACATGTGATCTCTCCGTGTTCGTTGATTTAAAGCAAAGCTATGTGGATCACGACACGGCGCGGCGCATTCCGCGGGCCGCGCAACGCAATCCCGCCGACGCGCGCCGCTACGTTGGCGCCGCCGCCGGCCTCATTCGTCCGGTTATCGACCGGTCAGGGCGACAGGCGTGCGATCAGCCAGTTGGCGCTTTCTTCCGCGCGCGTGTAAAGCAGACGATCGTGCAGCCGAGACGGCCGCCCCTGCCAGAATTCGATCGCGTCGGGCACCAGACGGTAGCCACCCCAGTGCGGCGGACGCGGAGGATTTTCGCCGTATTGCAGGCTGATTTCGCGTTCGCGTACTTCGAGCTGCGAACGGCTTTCAATCACCTGACTCTGATTCGATGCCCATGCGCCGATCCGCGAGCCGAGCGGACGAGACGCGAAATACGCGTCACTGTCTGCCTCGCTCGTTTTGACGACGCGGCCCTCGATGCGCACCTGGCGTTCGAGTTCGATCCAGTGAAACAGCAGGCTCGCGTAGGGGTTCACGTTCAGTTCGCGGCCCTTGCGGCTTTCATAGTTGGTGAAGAATACGAAACCGCGCTCGTCGACGCCCTTGATAAGCACGATGCGTGCCGAAGGCCGGCCGCGCGCGTCGACCGTGGCCAGCGTCATTGCATTCGGCTCGGGCAGCTTGGCGTCGATGGCCTGCTGGAACCACGTGTCGAATTGACGGAACGGATCGTGGTTGACGTCGGCAACGTCCAGTGAGCCCAGCGAGTAGTTTTTTCGAAGCTCGGCGAGTGAGATCATGTTCTTATGCGAACGCTACAGTGTGGGCCAAGTATAGCTAAGGCGTCAGGTTTTTGCGCGCGAGCGGAGCAACGTATGGCGCGGCGCATGTTGCGCCAGCGCAAGCCTGCAACATCGCGTCGCTGCTCGTGGTCCTGCGCGGCTGTTTTCACGTGTTCAGGCAAAATACGGGCTGCGCGCCCCATTTGCCAAAGCAATTTGCCCAGGCGATTTGCCAAAGCGCCGCCGCTTGCTTTGTTCCGCCTGTGTTTTCGAGCCCTGCCATCATGTCCAGCACCACCGCGCAATCCGATCTTACTACCAGCCTCGACGCGAACGAAACCGCCGACCGCGCGCGCCGTTTCGGCGGCATCGCCCGTCTGTATGGCGCGCCCGCGCTCGCCGCATTCGAGGGTGCGCACGTCGCGGTGATCGGCATCGGCGGGGTGGGGTCGTGGGTCGCGGAGGCGCTTGCGCGCAGCGCGCTCGGCACGCTGACGCTGATCGATCTCGACAACGTCGCGGAAAGCAACACGAACCGGCAGATTCACGCGCTCGACGGCAACTACGGAAAACCGAAGGTCGAAGCGATGGCCGAACGCATCGCGGCAATCAATCCGTACTGCGAGGTGCGGCTGATCGAGGACTTCGTCGAGCCGGACAATTTCGCGGCCACGCTCGGCGGCGGCTTCGACTATGTGATCGACGCGATCGACAGCGTGCGCACGAAGACCGCGCTGATCGCATGGTGCGTCGAGCGCAAGCAGCCGCTGATCACGGTCGGCGGCGCGGGCGGTCAGCTCGACCCGACGCGGATCCGCATCGACGACCTCGCGCTGACGATCCAGGACCCGCTGCTGTCGAAGGTGCGCGGGCAGTTGCGCAAGCAGCATGGCTTTCCGCGCGGGCCGAAGGCGAAGTTCAAGGTGAACGCCGTGTATTCCGACGAGCCGCTGATCTATCCGGAAGCGGCCGTCTGCGATATCGATGAAGAAGCCGAGCACGTGAGCACGTCGCCGGGGCATACGGGGCCGGTCGGCTTGAACTGCGCGGGGTTTGGCTCCAGCGTGTGCGTGACCGCGAGCTTTGGTTTTGCGGCCGCGGCGTACGTGTTGCGGGAGCTGGCGAAGAAGGCGACGGTTTAGGTGGCAGCCCGGGCGGCGGTTTCAACCGCGCTGACCCAGGCTGCCATCGGGCAAAACATCACAATCGATCAATACAACGATGCGCTCAGCCTGCGCCGCCACTGCGACACCAGCTCCGGCTGATGCGCGGCCAGATCGAACACCGACAACATCGTCTTGCGGCCGATATCGTCGCGGAACGCGCGGTCGCGTTGCACGATCGCGAGCAGATGTTCGAGCGCCTGCGCGTATTTGCGTCGCGCGATAAACGCATTCGCAAGATCGAAGCGTGCTTCGAGATCGTCGGGGTGGCCGGCGACACGCGCTTCGAGCGCATCGGTGGGCGGCAGGTCCGCGGCGGCGTCCACCGCGTCGAGCCGCGTCTTGATCGCGTTGAAACGCGCGTCGATGCCTTGCGTGGTTTTCGGCGACAGCAGATCGACTTCGTTGCGGGCCTCATCGATGCGGTTGTCTTCGAGCAGTAACTCGATGCGGTCCATGCGCGCGTCGTCGAAGCCCGGGTCGTAAGCGAGCGCCGCTTGCAGCAGGTCGTAGGCGTCGTCGCGGCGGCCTTCGGCGAGCGCGGTCTGCGCTTCGATGCGCGCGGCCGGCGCCCCTTGCGGCACGAGCCGGTCGAGGAACTCGCGCAGCTGCCCTTCCGTCAGCACGCCGACGAACTGATCGACGGCCTGGCCGTCGGCGAACGCGATCACGTGCGGAATGCTGCGCACCTGGAAGTGCGCGGCCAGCTCGTGGTTCTCGTCCACGTTGACCTTCACGAGCTTCCATTTGCCGGCGGCTTCGGCTTCGAGCTTTTCGAGCATCGGGCCGAGACTCTTGCAGGGGCCGCACCACGGCGCCCAGAAATCGACCAGCACGGGGGCCAGCATCGACGCCTTGATGACGTCCTGTTCGAAAGTGGCCAGAGTGGTGTCCATTGCGTCCTCGTCGATAGAAACGGTTTGTGAACAGGCGCTAGGTGGGGCCGAATCGCGCGAATTCAATGCGGTGATTCGCGCGCGGCCCGGCGCCGTCACTTGCGCTGCGGCAGCGGAATCCATTCGGTTTCGCCGGGCACGTGGCCCATTTCCTGATTGGTCCACGCGAGCTTCGCGGCTTCGATTTTCTCGCGCGAGCTCGCGACGAAATTCCATTCGATGAAGCGCTCGCCGTCGAGCTTCTCGCCGCCGAGCAGCATCGCGCGCGCGCCGTGCGTGCTCGCGAGCGTGACGGTTTCGTCGAGCGCGAGCACGGCCATCTGGCCCGCTTCGAGCGGCGTGCCGTCGATCTCCAGATCGCCTTCCACCAGATATACACCGCGCTCCTCGTGCTCCGGTTCGAGCGCGAACGCGCTGCCCGGCGTGAAGTCGGCGGCGACGTACAGCGTGCCCGAAAACGTCGCGACCGGCGACACCGCGTCGAACGCGGTGCCCGCGATCACGCGCAGCGTCACGCCGTTGCGCTCGACGACCGGCAAGGTCGCGGCCGCGTGATGCGCGAACGACGGCTCGGCGTCTTCATCGGCGAGCGGCAGCGCGACCCAGGTCTGGATGCCGTGAATCGTCTGGCCGCGCGCGCGGTCTTCCGGCGGCGTTCGCTCCGAATGGACGATGCCGCGCCCGGCCGTCATCCAGTTGACGTCGCCGGGGACGATCTTCTGCTCGGAGCCGAGGCTGTCGCGATGCATGATCGCGCCGTCGAACAGATAGGTGACGGTCGCGAGGCCGATATGCGGATGCGGGCGCACGTCGAGGCCGCTGCCGGGTTCGAGGGTCGCGGGGCCCATGTGGTCGAAGAAAATGAACGGGCCGACGAGGCGCGCCGCCATCGCAGGCAGCACGCGCCGCACGGTCAGATTGCCGATGTCGCGTAAGTGCGGTTTGAGGACGGCTTTGATCGAGGAAGTCATGGGCAGGCTCGACGGGAAAGTGAAGGAGAAGGCTCGAATGGTCGATTCTACTGCGCGTCGCGCGCGGCCGACGGCATCGGCGCACGCTCGCCATGAGCGGGCGCACCGAAGCGAATTTGCGGCCTCCGTTACACTGCCAGATCGAACCATTTCTTTGGAGACCCGGATGTCGCCCAGGGACTTGCTGCTCGCGCTGATCGTCGTGCTCGCATGGGGCGTCAATTTCGTCGTGATCAAGGTCGGCCTGCACGGCGTGCCGCCGATGCTGCTCGGCGCGCTGCGCTTTACGCTCGCTGCGGTCCCGGCGGTGTTTTTCGTCAAGCGGCCGCAGATGCCGTGGCGGTGGCTGTTCGCCTACGGCGCGACGATCTCGTTCGGGCAATTCGCGTTCCTGTTCTCGGCGATGTACGTCGGCATGCCGGCGGGGCTTGCATCGCTGGTGCTTCAGGCGCAGGCGTTTTTCACGCTGATCTTCGCGGCGCTGTTTCTGCACGAGCGCTTCCGTTTGCCGAACGTCGCGGGTCTGCTGATCGCCGCGGCGGGGCTTGCGGTGATCGGCCTGCAAGGCGGCCACACGATGTCCGTCGCTGGTTTCCTGCTGACGCTGTGCGCCGCGTGCATGTGGGCACTCGGCAACATCGTTACGAAGAAGGTCGGCAAGGTCGATCTGGTCGGACTCGTCGTGTGGGGGAGCCTGATTCCGCCGCTGCCGTTTTTCGCGGCGTCGTTCGTGTTCGAAGGGCCGCGCGAAATCGCCGCCGCGCTGACCGGTATCAGCGCGCGGTCGGTCTTCGCGATCGTCTATCTGGCGTTTATCGCGACGCTGCTCGGCTATGGCTTGTGGAGCCGTCTGCTGTCGCGCTATCCGGCGAGCCAGGTCGCGCCGTTCTCGCTGCTGGTGCCAATCGTCGGACTCGCGTCGGCGTCGCTGCTGCTCGGCGAGCAACTGTCTGCGATGCAGGTGGCGGGCGCGTTGCTCGTGATGGCGGGGCTCGCGGTCAACGTGTTCGGCGGCTGGGTCGTGCAGCGCTTGATACCGGCACGCTGAGCAATCGTTGCGCCACGGGTTGCGAGCGTGAACAACAAAGCGGCCGGCGGGCCGTTTTGTGATTGCTTCGTGTGTGCCGACATCACGTCATGCGGCTCTTTGCGAGCGGCGGATTCGCCGCGAAATAGCGCTTGATGCCGGTCAGGATCGCGCTGGCCATCTTGTCGCGATACGCGTCGTCGTTGAGGCGGCGCTCTTCGTCCGGATTGCTGATGAACGCGGTCTCGACGAGGATCGACGGAATGTCCGGCGCCTTCAGCACCGCGAAGCCGGCCTGCTCGACCGAGCCCTTGTGCAGCTTGTTGATGTCGCCGATCTCTTTGAGCACGAAGTTGCCGTAGCGCATCGAGTCGCGAATCTGCGCGGTGGTCGACATGTCGAACAGTGCGCGGTTCACGGTGGCGTCGTCGGACTTGATGTTGATGCCGCCGATCAGATCCGACGAGTTCTCCTTGTTCGCCATCCAGCGCGCGGCCGCGCTCGACGCGCCGTGCTCCGACAGCGCGAACACCGAGGAGCCCTTCGCCTCGGGCGTCGTGAACGCGTCCGCGTGGATCGACACGAACAGGTCCGCGCCGACGCGGCGCGCTTTCTGCACGCGCACGTTCAGCGGCACGAAGAAGTCGGCGTCGCGCGTCATCATCGCGCGCATGTTCGGCTGCGCGTCGATCTTCGCGCGCAGCTTCTTCGCGATGTCGAGCGCGACGTGCTTCTCGTAGGTGCCTGCGCCGCCGATCGCGCCCGGGTCCTCGCCGCCATGACCCGGATCGATTGCGACGGTGAGCAGTCGCACGGTGTTGCTGCGGCTCGACTTCGGTGTGGTGAATGCGTAGGTGTCGCCGTTGTCGCCGAGGTTGTCGTTGTTGCTGTCGAGCCCGCGTGCGGTGTTGTTGCTGTTGGCGTTGCCACCCTTGTTGCGCGCCAGTGCGGCAGGCGGCGCGGAGGGCGCGGACGGCGCCGCCTGCCTGCCGGCAATGACCGGCGCGGACGGCGCCGTCGTGCCATGCGTGGGCGGATGCGGTACGCCCGGGGCGCCATTGCCGGCGCCACCGTTCTGCGCGTAGTGCTCGAAGAACGCTTCGCTGTTGTCGACGGGCGGCGCCGTGCCGGGGCCGGCAAGCGTCGCGGGCGGCGCGCTGTTTTCTTCGTTGAGCGCCTGCTGCTTGCGCTCGGTCTGCGCGAGCAGGTCCATCAACGGATCGGGCGCGACAGCCGGATACAGGTCGAACACGAGCCGGTACTTGTACGCGCCGACCGGCGGCAGCGCGAACACCTGCGGCTTCACCGAGCCCTTCAGGTCGAACACCATGCGCACCACGTGCGGCTGATACTGCCCGACCCGCACCGACGAAATCTGCGGATCGTTTGGTGTGATCTTCGAGACCAGCTCCTTCAGCGCCTGATCGAGGTCGAGGCCGTTCAGATCGACGACGAGCCGGTCCGGTCCCTGCAGCAGTTGCTGCGTGTTCTGCAGCGGCTGATCGGATTCGATCGTCACGCGCGTGTAGTCGCGCGCGGGCCACACGCGCACGCCGAGCACCGAGCTCGCAAACGCGAGACGCGGGGCGACGAGGCCGAGCACCAGCGTCGACGCACCGGCGCGCAGGATTTGCCGGCGCCGCCAGTTATGCGTTGCGCCCGCCGCCGATTCGATCGAATGGAATGGTTTGATTAACATCTTTCGAGACATGCCTTTCCTGATTCGCTATAAGCACGTGCGACGAGTACGCGTGCGTCCGCGTTTGCGTCTGTGTTGCCGACGAGCCCGAGCGAGAAGACGAGATCCGGCACGCCGAGCAGCGGTCCCGCGCGTTGCGGCCATTCGACGAGGCAGACCGCGCCGCTGTCGAAATATTCGCGAAAGCCCGCGTCGGCCCATTCGGCCGGATCGGTGAATCTGTACAGATCGAAGTGATAGAGCGCGAGTTCCCCGGCGGGCCGCTCGAGCACATACGGTTCGACGAGCGTGTAGGTCGGACTGCGCACGCGGCCGGTGTGGCCGAGGCCGCGCAAGGTCGCGCGCACGAGCGTGGTTTTGCCGGCGCCGAGGTCGCCGACCAGTTGGACTTGCAGGCCGTGGAACGCGGGGCCGCTTGCGGCGCCAGGCTGGGCTGGCTGTGCCTGATGCGAGGCCGCGCGCACGCTTTCGATCGCCTGTGCGAAGCGCGCGCCGAACGCCTGCGTGGCGGCTTCGTCCGCGAGCGCGAAAGAGCGTTCGAGCAGCACGGGAGCGGACGGTAGGGGCGCGTGATCGGGATTGACAGGCATTCTCGTAAAATGGCGTGATGAACCGAAGTCCGAAGTCCCCTGTTTTCTGCACGCCCGCATCGGCCGATGATGCCATGCGAGCTTCTGGCGCAACGTCCCGTTTCGACGAGGCGGCGCTTCGTGCGCTCGCGCTCGACATCAAGACGTGGGGCCGTGAACTCGGTTTCGGGGCGATCGGCATTAGCGATACCGATCTGTCGGCCGCCGAAGCGCCGCTTGCAGCGTGGCTCGAAGCGGGTTGCCACGGCGAGATGGATTATATGGCCAAACACGGCATGAAACGCGCGCGGCCGGCCGAGCTTGTGGCCGGCACGCGACGCGTGATCACTGCGCGCATCGCCTATTTGCCTGCGCAGACGCTGGGAGCAGAGGCGGCTGAAGGGGCGCATGAAGGGGGACATGAAAGCGCGCCTGAAAGCATGCCGCAAGACGTAACGCAACCCGCCTCACGCGCCACACCCCGCGCGCGCGACTGGCGCGCGGCCGAGCACGCGCGGCTCGCGGACCCGTCGACGGCGGTCGTGTCGATCTACGCGCGCGGCCGCGACTATCACAAGGTGATGCGTCAGCGCCTGCAACAACTGGCCGACCGGATCGAAGCGGCGATCGGGCCGTTCGGCTATCGCGTGTTCACCGATTCGGCGCCGGTGCTCGAAGTCGAGCTCGCGCAGAAGGCCGGCATCGGCTGGCGCGGCAAGCACACGTTGCTGCTGCAGCGCGACGCCGGCTCGCTGTTTTTCCTCGGCGAGATCTATGTCGACATCCCGCTGCCGACCGACGCCGAAACCTCACCCGAGGCCGCGCCCGAAACGCCGGGCTCGCATTGCGGCAGCTGCGCGCGCTGCATCGGCGCCTGTCCGACCGGCGCGATCGTCGCGCCGTACAAGGTCGACGCGCGGCGTTGCATCTCGTATCTGACGATCGAGCTGAAGGGCAGTATTCCGCTCGAGCTGCGGCCGCTGATCGGCAATCGGGTGTACGGCTGTGACGATTGCCAGCTCGTGTGTCCCTGGAACAAGTTCGCGCAGGCCGCACCGGTCGCCGATTTCGACGTGCGGCACGGGCTCGATCGCGCGTCGCTGGTCGAACTGTTCGCGTGGAGCGCCGAGGAGTTCGATACGCGCATGCAGGGCAGCGCGATTCGCCGCATCGGCTACGAGAGCTGGCTGCGCAATCTCGCGGTCGGCATGGGTAACGCGTTGCGCGCCGCGCCAGGAAGTCTCGACCTCGATGCCCGTGGCGCGATCGTGCTGGCTTTGAGGCAGCGAGCCGACGATCCGTCGGCGGTCGTGCGCGAGCATGTGGAGTGGGCGCTCGAAGCGGCGTAAAGTCGTGGCAATTCGGTGCCGGCAATCTGGCACGCTAGGGTCTGTTTACATATGGAACGCACGGGCATTCCCCTGGAATGAAATTCAGAACTGGGGTTGCCGCGAGAAGGGCCGCTCGCTGCGTCATGCTCCTTGCGAATACGTCGAGTATTCGCTGCGTCGCAATCCTTGCGAGCGGCCCTTCTCGCGGCAACGCACGTGCGTTCCATATGTAAACAGACCCTAGAGGAGCAGGCAATCATGTTCAACGCAGTGATCGATGCGCCGTTCGGCAAGATCGGCATCCGGCTCGAAGGCGAAGCCGTGCGCGAGATCGTCTATCTGCCCGACTCGACGCCCAACGTCGCGCCCGACACGCCGCTCGCACGCGAGGTGGCCGAACAGATCGAGCGTTATTTCGAGCACGCGTCAGCGAAATTCGAGCTGCCGCTCGCCGAGTGCGGCACCGCGTTCCAGCGGCGCGTGTGGCAGGCGATCAGCGACATCCCGCCCGGCGTCGTGCTGACTTACGGACAACTCGCGAAGCAGCTCGGCAGCGTGCCGCGCGCGGTCGGCCAGGCGTGCGGCGCCAATTTCTTTCCGATCGTGATTCCGTGTCACCGCGTGGTGAGTTCGAGCGGCATCGGCGGCTTCGCGCACGATGGCGGCGACGGCTTCTTCCGCAACGTGAAGCGCTGGTTGCTCGCGCATGAAGGTGTGCCGTACGTATGAGCACGAGCACCACCAATACCGCTGTACACGTCGAAGACACAGCCGCCGCATCACCGCTGCTGCTGACCAGCTCCGCATCGATCGACGCCTTCTGCGACGCGCTGTGGCTCGAGCATGGCCTGTCGCGCAACACGCTCGACGCGTATCGCCGCGACTTGCGGCTCTTCTGCGAATGGCTCGCGCACACGCGCAATGCTTCGCTCGACACCGCGAGCGAAGCCGACCTGAGCGCCTACAGCGCGGCGCGGCAAAAGGACAAGGCGACCTCGGCGAACCGCCGGCTGTCGGTGTTTCGCCGCTATTACGCGTGGGCGGTGCGCGAGCATCGCGCGGCCGCCGATCCGACCTTGCGCATCCGCTCGGCGAAGCAGCCGCCGCGATTTCCGTCGACGTTGAGCGAGGTCCAGGTCGAAGCGTTGCTCGGCGCACCCGACATCGACACGCCGCTCGGCTTGCGCGATCGCACGATGCTCGAGTTGATGTACGCGAGCGGCTTGCGCGTGACCGAACTGGTCACACTGAAAACCGTCGAGGTGGGACTCAACGAAGGCGTCGTGCGCGTCACTGGCAAGGGCTCGAAGGAGCGGCTGGTTCCGTTCGGCGAAGAGGCGCACGCGTGGATCGAGCGCTATCTGCGCGAGGCGCGCCCGGCGCTCCTCGGCCCGCGCGCGGCCGATGCGCTATTCGTGACGACACGCGCGGACGGCATGACGCGCCAGCAGTTCTGGAACATCATCAAGCGACACGCGCAGGCCGCGGGCGTCCATGTGCCGTTGTCGCCGCACACGCTGCGGCACGCGTTCGCGACTCATCTGCTCAATCACGGCGCGGATCTGCGCGTCGTGCAATTGCTGCTCGGTCACACCGATATTTCGACGACGCAGATCTACACGCACGTCGCGCGAGAGCGGCTGAAATCGCTGCATGCGCAGCATCATCCGCGCGGGTGAGCACGACGTGAAGCGCGCGGGTGCCCGCGCGCTTCACACGACCTCGCGTAACCGGTGCTTGAGAATCTTGCCGGTCGATGCGGCCGGCAGCGCCGCGAGCACCTTCAGCTCGGCTGGCCGCTTATACGGCGCGAGCCGCTCGCCGCACCACGCGATCAACTCCGCGGGCGTGACCGTCGCGCCGGAAACCAGTTCGACGAACGCGATCACCTCCTCGTTGCCCTCGACCGCGCGTCCGATCACCGCCGACTGCACGACCTGCGGATGCGCGTTCAGCACGTGCTCGACCTCGGCCGGATACACGTTGAAGCCCGAGCGGATGATCAGCTCCTTGCTGCGCCCGACGATATGCAACGCGCCGTCCGCGGCCTGCCGCGCGAGGTCGCCGGTCTTCAGCCAGCCATCCTCGGTGACGGTCGCGCGGGTCTGCTCGGGGTTGCGGTAATAGCCGAGCATCACGTTCGGCCCGCGCACCCATAGCTCGCCGATCTCGCCCGGCGCGGCGTCGGCGCCGTCGAGCCCGACGAACTTCACTTCGACGCCCGGAATGACTTCGCCGACCGAGCAATCGGCGCGCGGTGCGTCGACCATCGTCTGCGACACGGTCGGGCTGCTTTCGGTCATGCCGTAGCCGTTGTGCAGCGGCAGACCGTACACGGCTTCGACCTGCGCCTTCAGCGCGGCGTCGAGCGGCGAGCCGCCCGAGTACGCGAAGCGCAGTCGCGGCGCGGACCATGCGTGGCCGTGCGTGTGCAGATGTTCGAGCAGCTTCGCGTGCATCGCCGGCACGCCCTGGAAGATCGAGACGTGCTCGGTGGCGAGGGCGAGGCGCACCGCTTCCGGCACGAAGCGCGGCGCGAGCCGCAACGTCGAGCCCGCATGCAGGCTGCCGAGGCACACCGACGCGAAGCCGTACACATGCGAGATCGGCAGCACCGCATAGACGACGTCGTCGGGCCCGACCTGGCGCAGCCGGCTCGACACGGCCGCGATGTACAGCAGATTGCGATGCGACAGCATCACGCCTTTCGGCGTGCCGGTGGTGCCGGTCGTGTAGATCAGCGCCGCGCATTGGCGGTCGCTGGCGGCTTCGACGGCTTCGGCTTGCACGCTGCTGTCCACCGCATACGACCATGCGCCGATGTCCGGCGACAGCGTGGGTGCGTGCGTCGCTCGATGCCGCTCAGCATGCTGGCGCGCGTCGGGCGAGCTTTCGAGCGCATACGCGATAACGCGCGGTTGCGCATGCGCGCGGATCGAATCGAGTTCGGCGGCCGACAGTCGGGCGTTCGACACGAGCGCCCACGCATCGAGCTTCGCGGTCGCGAACAGCAGCACGATTTGCGCGATGCTGTTCTCCGCGACGATCATCACGCGATCGCCGCCGCGCACGCCCCAGTCGCGCAGCAGCGCGGCGGCCGCATCGACGGCCTCGCGCAGTTGCGCGTTGGTCAGGCGGCGCGCATCTTCGATCAGCGCGACATGCCGCGGATCGCGTGCGGCGGCGAGCGCCGGAATGTCGCCGATGCGCGCGGGCAGGGCGGCGAGCAGCGCGGGGATATCGATCGTGGAACGGATGGATGAAGCCTGCTTCAACACTGTCTCCTCTTTACCAATTCGTAGCCCTGCGCGCAGTATCTCGCACCGCGCCGGCATATTTTCGAACGATCGTGCCACAAGTGTCGAACCCGCACAATTGGCCATCCGGCAAATAGCCGTTGTGCAAACTCGCCATTACAATGCGCCGATGAGCAAATCCAGACATGTGTCGGAAACACCCGCCACGCAGCTGCTGCGCCGTCACGGCGTCACGTTCGGCGAGCATCCTTACGACTACGTCGAGCATGGCGGCACCGCGGAATCGTCGTGCCAGCTCGGCGTCGACGAGCATCACGTCGTGAAGACGCTGGTGATGGAAGACGAGCACGCGAAGCCGCTGATCGTGCTGATGCACGGCGATCGCACCGTCAGCACCAAGAACCTCGCGCGGCAGATCGGCGCGAAGCGCGTCGAGCCGTGCAAGCCCGAGGTCGCGAACCGGCATTCGGGTTATCTGATCGGCGGCACGTCGCCGTTCGGCACGCGCAAGCAGATGCCGGTGTATGTCGAGTCGACCGTTCTCGAGATGGACAAAATCTGGTTGAACGGCGGGCGGCGCGGCTTTCTCGTCAGCATCGAGCCGAAGGTGCTCACCGATCTGCTCGCGGCAAAGCCGGTGCAATGCGCGAGCGTGGACTGACGCCGATGAGCGGGTTGACGTTTGCCTGAATGTTTTTCGCGCGGACGCGTTCGGTAAAATGTGCGCCGCCCTGATTCGACGGGCATGCCCTGTTGCGGTTGGGGTATCGAATGTCAGACCGCGATCCTTATAAGAGTCCCAGATGCAAAACCTGATCGTCGCTGTCATTGCCTATCTGATCGGTTCGTTGTCGTTTGCCGTGATCGTGAGCGCCGCGATGGGTCTCGACGACCCGCGCTCGTACGGCTCGGGCAACCCGGGCGCCACCAACGTGCTGCGCAGCGGCAGCAAGAAGGCCGCGATTCTGACGCTGATCGGCGACGCCTTCAAGGGCTGGTTGCCGGTATGGCTGGTCGTGCATTTTGGCGCGCGTTACGGGCTCGACGAGCGCGCGATCGCGATTGCGTCGCTTGCGGTGTTTCTCGGTCACCTGTATCCGATTTTCTTCCGCTTCAAGGGCGGCAAAGGCGTCGCGACCGCCGCGGGCGTGCTGCTCGCGATCAACCCGACGCTCGGCGTCGCGACCTTGCTAACCTGGCTGATCGTCGCGTTCTTTACGCGCTACTCGTCGCTCGCGGCGCTGTGCTCGGCGCTGTTCGCGCCGCTGTTCTACGTGTTTCTGTTCGGGCCGCGCATCGTCGCGCTCGCGGTTCTGGTGATGAGCCTGCTGCTCGTGTGGCGGCATCGCGGCAATATTGCGAAGCTGATGCGGGGGCAGGAGAGCCGTATCGGCGACAAAAAGAAGGCAGCCGGTCCGGCGGCGGGCAACGATCTTTGAAGTGGGCTGAGCGCTTCGCCCGGCCCGATGGCCCGATGCGAAGCGCTTCCGGGTCCGCGTGAGGCTCGTTGCAAGCCAGGCGCGTCGTGCCGCTTAGTCGCGGAAGTTGTTGAAGTCGAGCGGCGTGTCGGTCACGTCCTTGCGCAGCATCGCGATCACGCTTTGCAGATCATCGCGCTTCGCACCGGTGATGCGCACCGCATCGCCCTGAATGCTCGCCTGCACCTTGATCTTGCTGTCCTTCACCAGACGCACGATTTTCTTCGACAGATCGCCCGAGACGCCCTTCTTGATGTTGATGACCTGCTTGACCTTGTCGCCGCCGATCTTCTCGATCTTGCCGTAGTCGAGGAAGCGCACGTCGACGTTGCGCTTGGCCATTTTCGACAGCAGCACGTCCTTCACCTGGCCGAGCTTGAAGTCGTCGTCGGCGTACGCGGTGATTTCGTTTTCCTTGTGTTCGACGCGCGCGTCGGACCCCTTGAAGTCGAAACGCGTCGAAATTTCCTTGTTGGACTGCTCGATCGCGTTCTTGACTTCGATCATGTTCGCTTCGCAGACGACGTCAAACGATGGCATTGCTTTCTCCCAATAGTGCGGCAGTGCGCGACACAGCCGGTCGGCTGAGCGCGAGGCACTCGCTATAATCACGGACCGGACGTCATTTTACCGACGCCGCTCTCTTTTGCCCAAGGCCGCCGCGCGGCGTCGCGACGGCGGGCGATCCCGCGTCGGGCGGCGCCGCTCGTGTCGTCAGGCGCGTCGTTGGTTGTTTTTGTCGTTTCCTGTCGCTTCCCGTCGTTGCCCTGTTGCCATTCCGATGTCCCAATCCGCTCTTGCCGCTCCCGCCGTCGCGTCCCTCATGCCCGGCTATCCGCTGAAGGCCCACAACACGTTCGGCTTCGACGTACGCGCGCAGTTCGCGTGCCTGATCGAGCGTGAGGAACAGTTGCTCGCCGCGGTGCGCGATCCGCGCGTCGAGGGCCTGCCGCGCCTCGTGCTGGGCGGTGGCAGCAACGTCATGCTGACCGGCGACTTCGCCGGGCTCGTACTGCTGGTGGCGCTGCGCGGGCGCCGCGTGGTGCGCGAGGATCAGGATGCGTGGTATGTCGAGGCGGCTGGCGGCGAGCCGTGGCACGAGTTCGTCGCGTGGACGTTGGCGCAGGGCATGCCCGGCCTCGAGAATCTCGCGCTGATACCTGGCACGGTCGGCGCGGCGCCAATCCAGAACATCGGCGCGTACGGGCTCGAAATGTGCGAACGCTTCGCGTCGCTGCGGGCGATCGAGCTCGTGACCGGCGAGGCCGTCGAACTCGACGGCGATGCGTGCCGGTTCGGCTATCGCGACAGCCTTTTCAAGCGGGAAGGGCGCGAGCGCTTCGTGATTGCGTCGGTGACGTTCCGTTTGCCGAAGGCGTGGCAGCCGCGCGCGGGCTACGCGGATCTCGCGCGCGAGCTGGCGGCGCGCGGTCATGCGGCGAGCGCTGGCCAAGCCGAGGGTGCGGCCACGCAGCCGACCGCGCAAGCCATTTTCGATGCGGTCGTCGCCGTGCGGCGTGCGAAGCTGCCCGATCCGCTCGAACTGGGCAACGCGGGGAGCTTCTTCAAGAATCCGGTAATCGATGCCGCCCAGTTCGAGGCGCTGAAGCGTCGCGAGCCGGAAGTCGTGTCGTATGTGCAAGCGGATGGGCGGGTGAAGCTGGCGGCCGGCTGGCTGATCGACCGATGCGGCTGGAAGGGCCGCGCGATGGGCGCGGCGGCCGTGCATGAGCGACAGGCGCTGGTGCTGGTGAATCGCGGTGGCGCTAGCGGCACGGAAGTGTTGGCGCTGGCACGGGCGATCCAGCACGACGTGTTCGAGCGATTTGGCGTGGAACTGGAGGCGGAGCCAGTTTGCCTGTGAGCGGCAGTTCTCTCTTTTCGCGCTGAGTTGCCCCGCGGAGCGTCGCCGCCGACGAATGCAAAAGGCGCCGGGAGTTTTCTCCCGGCGCCTTTTTTGTGCCCGCGGTTCCGGCGCGTGTATGGACCAGCGGTTCGCTCAGTGATTGAGCTTGCCGAGCAGCAGGTATTCCATCAACGCCTTCTGCACGTGCAGACGGTTTTCCGCCTCATCCCACACGACGCTCTGCGGTCCGTCGATCACTTCCGCGCTGACTTCTTCGCCGCGATGCGCGGGCAGGCAGTGCATGAAGAGCGCGTCGGGATTCGCGCGCGCCATCATGTCGGCGTCGACGCACCAGTCTGCGAAGGCCTTCTTGCGCGCTTCGTTCTCGGCCTCGAAGCCCATGCTGGTCCACACGTCGGTGGTGACGAGATCGGCGCCCGTGCAGGCTTCGTTCGGGTCGTCGAATTCCTCGTAGAACGATGCGCTTTCCGCCGCGACGAGCGCGCGGTCGAGCTTGTAGCCGGGCGGCGTGGACAGGCGCAGCCTGAAGCCGAGAATCTGCGCGGCTTCGATCCACGTGTACAGCATGTTATTCGCGTCGCCGACCCACGCGACCGTCTTGTCGCGAATTGGACCGCGATGCTCGAAGTACGTGAAGATGTCTGCGAGCACCTGACACGGGTGGTATTCGTTCGTGAGCCCGTTGATCACCGGCACGCGCGAATTCTCGGCGAAGCGCTGGATGATGTCCTGGCCGAACGTGCGGATCATGATGATGTCGACCATGCGCGAGATGACCTGCGCGGCGTCTTCGATCGGCTCGCCGCGGCCGAGCTGCGTGTCGCGCGTGCTCATGAACACGGCGTGGCCGCCCAGCTGGAAGATGCCGGCTTCGAACGACAGGCGCGTGCGTGTCGAATTCTTTTCGAAGATCATCGCCAGCGTGCGGTCATGCAGCGGGTGATAGGTCTCGTAGTTCTTGAATTTGCGTTTCAGGATGCGCGCGCGCTCCAGCACGTACTCGTAGTCTTCCAGCGAGAAGTCCTTGAACTGCAGGTAGTGGCGAATTTTCTTGGCGGTCATGAAACAAATACGGCGGTCTCACCCGGCAGGGTTGCCGGACTGCGCCGCCGTCGGTTTGGTGGTAACTCCATGCAGCATAAAGGATTTCGCCTCGTTTGACGAGTCGGCGGGAGGGCGCCGCAAGCGATTCGAAAGCGTCGTATCGGGCTTCGCGGGGTCATCGGAAGGCGCTTGTGTGCGCTGCGGAAAAGGGCCCGCTGCGCTATAATCTGCGGGTTATCCCAAAGCCCAGCAGGCCGGCGTTTCGCATGAAGAAACGCGGCTCGCGCGGCGCGGAAAGCCTGTCACGGCGTGGCCGTCATGACAGACGCCAGAGCGGTTCAGCCGGTTCGCCGCAGCGGTTCTCGTGGTGCGGTTCGTCATTGTTGCGTTAGCGCCAGATCCCACGCACGTCGCAGGTGGCTGCAAGCGCTTGCCGTACATGCCGCTTGCGGTGAGTTCGAGCGTACAACTGGCGTCGCCGGTTGGTCGTCATTCCGCTGGGCAGTCACACAGGTATTTCTACATGGCCGAAGCAGCTCCAATCGAATATTTCATTCAGGGCATTACGTCGACCGGAAAAAAATTTCGGCCGAGCGACTGGTCGGAGCGGCTCGCGGGCGTCATGTCGTCGTTCGGGCCCGGCGTGAGGAAGGGGCCGAACGCCTATATGCAGTACTCGCTGTACGTGCGGCCGACCATGATCGGCGACCTCAAATGCGTGATTCTCGATTCGCGGCTGCGCGACATCGAACCAATGGCCTTCGATTTCGTTATGAACTTCGCGAAAGACAACGACCTGTTGGTCACCGAGGCGTGTGAACTGGAACTCGAGCATGCGCCTGCGCCGCAAGCCAAACGGCACGTCATCTGATGTAAGTCGACCGGATCGGCAAAAGCAAAAAAACAAAAACCCGCAAGCAGCGGGTTTTTTTGTGGCTGGCAATTGAGCCAAAACAAAATCTATGGTCAGCCTGACTTTTGCAAGCGAGGTGGTGTTGACGTAAATTGGGCTTGCGCAAATCTATCCGGGGTCGTTGTGGGAACAGGTTCC